>NZ_JARWBG010000036.1:0-69961 GCF_029846775.1 Streptomyces chengmaiensis | reverse complement strand
GCCCCGTCTGCGCCCGCACCACCGTCCACGCCGCCGCCCGCCGCCCCGTCGCCGCGCGCACCACCGCCCGCGGCCCTGGCGGCGGCCCCGTCCGCGCCCGCGACCGCCGCACGCATCGCGTCCCGGTCGAAGACCCGGGCGAGCAGTGCGCGCATGCCGTCCTTGAGCGCCCGCTGGTCCTCGGTGAGCCGGAAGTCCATACGCACGCTCACCTGTCCTTCGGCAGGCCGAGAAGGCGCTCGGCGATGATGTCCCGCTGGATCTGGGAGGTGCCGGCCGCGATGGTGTACGACAGCGACGAGAGCCGGTCGAGCGTCCACCTGCGGTCCAGATCCAGGCAGTCCGCGCCGAGCACCTGCGCGGCCGTGTCGTACAGCTCCTGCCGGGCATGCGAATAGCGCAGCTTGAACACCGATCCGCCGGCGCCCGGCGCACCGCCGACGGCCTGCGCCTCGCTCACGTTCCACTGGATCAGCCGCCACAGCGCCTGGAATTCGGCGTGCAGACGGCCGAGCGAGCGGCGCAGTCCCAGGTCGTCCCAGCGGCCGTTGGCATGTGCCTCGTGCGCCAGTTCCCGCAGGACCCTGCGGCAGGCGACGACCTCGCCGACGAAGGCCGTGCCCCGCTCGAAGCCGAGCGTCACCATCGTGACGCGCCAGCCGTCGTTCTCCGCGCCGACGCGATGGTCGACCGGCACCCGCACCTCGTCGAGGAACAGCTCCGCGAACTCCGCGGACCCGGCCAGGGTGCGCAGCGGCCGCACGGTGATCCCCTCGGCGTCCATCGGCAGCGCGAGCCAGGTGATGCCGCGGTGCTTCGGAGCGTCGGGGTCGGTGCGCACCAGCAGTTCGCACCAGTCGGCGATCTCCGCGTGCGAGGTCCAGATCTTGGAGCCGGTGACGATGTACGCGTCGCCGTCGCGGACGGCGCGGGTGCGCAGGGCGGCGAGGTCGGAACCGGCGTCCGGCTCGCTGAACCCCTGGCACCAGACCTCCTCGCCGCGCACGATCGGCCCGAGCCAGCGGGCGCGCTGTCGCGGGGCGCCTTCGACGGCGATGGTCGGTCCGGCGTGCAGCAGTCCGACGAAGTTGGCGCCGACGTAGGGGGCGCCGGCGAGTTCGGTCTCCTCCAGGAAGATCAGCCGCCGGGCCGGGGAGGCCGTCCAGTGGAGCTCCCCGTATCCGGCGTCGTACAGCATGCGCTGCCAGCCGAGGTCGTAGGCGCGGCGGCCCGGCCAGTCGCGGGGGTCGGGACGGGGCGGCAGCGTGGGCAGCGCGGCGGCGAGCCAGCGCGCCAGCTCCGCGCGGAACGCCTCGTCCTCCTCCGTGTGGGCCAGGTGCATCAGCCGAGGTCCAGGCCCAGCATCCGGATGGCGTTGCCGCGCATCAGCTTGTGGACGGTCGCGTCGTCGAGGCCTTGCACATGGTCGAGGGCGAGCTGCCTGGTGTGCGGGAAGGTGGAGTCGACGTGCGGATAGTCCGTCTCGAAGGTGGCGTTGTCGCGGCCGACGACGTCGATCGAGTCGATTCCGTGCCTGTCGCGGAAGAAGCAGCAGTAGATCTGCCGGTAGTAGTACGCAGACGGGGGCTCGGGGATCAGATCGCGCACCCCGCCCCAGGCCCGGTGCTCCTCCCACACGTCGTCCGCGCGCTCCAGTGCGTACGGGATCCAGCCCATCTGGCCCTCGCTGTAGGCGAGCTTCAGCCGGGGGAACCTCACCAGCACCCCGGAGAACAGGAAGTCGGTCATCGACGCCATGGCGTTGTTGAAACTCAAGGTGGCCTGCACGGCCGGCGGGGCGTCCGGGGAGGCGGCCGGCATCTGCGAGGACGACCCGATGTGCATGTTGACCACCGTGCCGGTCTCCTCGCACACCGCGAAGAAGGGGTCCCAGTAGCCGCAGTGGATCGACGGCAGTCCCAGATACGTGGGGATCTCGGAGAAGGTCACCGCCCGCACCCCTCGCGCGGCGTTGCGCCGGATCTCCGCCACCGCCAGATCGACGTCCCACAGCGGGATCAGGCAGAGCGGGATCAGCCGCCCGCCGCTGTCCCCGCACCACTCCTCGACCATCCAGTCGTTGTAGGCCCGCACACACGCCAGCGCGACCTTCTTGTCCTTCGCCTCGGCGAAGGTCTGCCCGCAGAACCGCGGAAAGGTCGGAAAGCACAACGACGCCTCGACATGGTTCAGGTCCATGTCCTTGAGCCGCTCGGCCGGATCCCAGCACCCCGGCCGCATCTCCTCCCTCGTGATCCCCTCCAGGGTCATTTCCTCCCGGGAGAAGCCGACGGCGGCGATGATCCGCTTGTAGGGGAAGATCTCGCCCTCGTACTCCCACCAGTCGGTGATCTGGCCCGCCGGATCGGTGGTGAACCGGTATCTGCCGCCGATGTAGCGAAGCTCCCCGATGCCGGCCGTGAAGGGCTTCGGCCCCCTGTCCCTGCACTTCGCCGGCAGCCAGCTCTCGAAGAGGTGCGCGGGCTCGATCACATGGTCGTCGACGCTGATGATCCGCGGCAGTTCCCGTTCCACCGAGCCTCCTCCAGAGACCGAACTTGTCTGACGGAGCGTCAGATTTCAGGCTAGCCCCGCACCTCTGGACCGGCAAGGCGGCGGCCTCTACGCTCTCCGCTCGATCTGACTCTTCGTCAGCAGCGCTGCGCCAGGAGGAGCCGTGAACGACACCGCACACTCCCTGGGGGCCTCCCCCACCCTGTGGGAGCTGATCGAGCGCCGCGCCGCCCTCACCCCCGACCGCCCGGCCCTCCTCCAGGACGACCGGTCGCTCACGTTCGCGGAACTCAGACAGCGCTGCGAGAGCGTGGCGGCCGGGCTGCACACGGCACACGGCGTGGGTCCGGGGACGGTCGTCGCCTGGCAGCTCCCCACCCGCATCGAAACCGTCCTGCTGACCGGCGCGCTCGCCAGGATCGGCGCCGTGCAGTCCCCCGTCATCCCTTTCTGCCGGGACCGGGAGACCGGCTACGCGCTCCGTGCGTCACAGGCGGAGCTGTTCGCCGTGCCGGGGGTCTGGCGCGGCTTCGACCACACGGAGATGGCCCGTCGCCTCGGCGCGCCCCACGTCCTGGAAACCTACGACCGCCTCCCCCAGGGCGACCCGGCGACGCTTCCGCCGCCGCCCGCCGACGGCACGGCGGTGCGCTGGATCTACTGGACCTCCGGCACCACCTCCGACCCCAAGGGCGTACTGCACACCGACCGCTCGCTGATCGCCGGAGGCGCGTGCCTGGCCCATGCCCTGCGACTGCGCGACGACGACATCGGCTCGGTGGCCTTCCCCTTCGCGCATATAGGCGGAGCCGACTATCTGGTGATGCTGCTGCTGTACGGCATGCCGGCAGTGCTCTTCGAGCAGTTCGCACTGCCCGACGCACTGGAGGCCTACCGCTCCCACGGGGTGACCGTCGCCGGCGGCTCCACCGCCTTCTACTCGATGTTCCTGGCCGAGCAGCGCAGACGGCCCGGCGAGAAGCTCATCCCGACGCTGCGGCTGCTGGCGGGCGGCGGAGCGCCCAAGCCGCCGGAGCTGTACCACGCCGTCGTACGGGAGTTGGGCTGCGGGCTCGTCCACGGCTACGGCATGACCGAAGTGCCGATGATCACCATGGGCGCCCCCGACGACACCGACGAGAATCTCGCCGCCACGGAGGGCCGACCGCCGGAGGGGATGGAGATTCGGATCGCCGACGGCGAGGTGCGGCTGCGCGGGGAGGCGGTCTGCCGCGGCTATCTCGACCCGGAGCAGACCGCGGCCGCCTTTGACTCCGACGGGTTCTTCAGGACCGGCGACCTGGGCGCACTGACGCCCTCCGGCCATCTGAAGCTCACCGGACGGCTGAAGGACATCATCATCCGCAAGGGGGAGAACATCTCGGCCCGCGAGATCGAGGAACTGCTGCACGGGCATCCTGCGGTCGGTGAGGCGGCGGTCATCGGACTGCCCGACGCCGACCGCGGCGAACGGGTGTGCGCGGTCGTCGAGCAGCCCGCGGACGCGCCGCCGCTGACCCTCGGCGAGGTGACGGCCTATCTGCGCGGCGCGGGCCTGTCCGTGCACAAGCTGCCGGAACAGCTTGAGCTGGTCGAGGCCCTGCCGCGCAACGACACCCTGCGCAAGGTGCTCAAGTACAAGCTGCGCGAGCGGTTCGGGGCGCCGTAACCGAACCCGGGGCTCCGCCCCGGACCCCGTCGTCCGGGGTCTTGGCCCCCAAAACCCCCGCTCCTCAAGCGCGGGAGAAGCCCGTTCGAGCCCGTCTGGGGGCCACCCCTCCCGGACAGAGTCCGGGGGAGCTTGAGGACACGGCCGAAGGCCGTACCGGGGCTCGGGGCGGAGACCCGGTTCGGGACGGGGCGTGGCCGGGCGGGGAGGGGAAAGGTCCGCCGGACAGCGCCTACGGCTCGGGCGTGACGTAGTACGCGGCGAGCGCCTTCAGCAGCTCCTCCTCGTCGATCCTGCCGTCCCCGTCCGCGTCCAGCGTCCTGGCCGCCTCCGACGCGACACCCGGCTCGACGCCGAGCACCCGCAGGACCCGCTCCACGGACGCCGGGGTGAGGCCGGAGCCGTCGGCGTCGGCCACGGCGATCACGGCGTGCAGAAAGGGACGGGCGATCTCGGCGAACCGCTCCGGGTTGTCCCGCAGCCGCTTCACCGCGCCGGTCACGAACTCCTGGCGGCTGACCCGCTGGTCCCCGTCCACATCGGCGATGCCCGCCATGCCCTGCCAGAAGGCCTCAGCACCGCTGTAGAGGGCCTGGCCCCGCTCCGAGCGGGCCGTGACGGAGAACTCGCCGAGCAGCGCCGCCGCGGCCCCGCTGAAGTCCTCACGGTCGATATAGCCATTGCCGTCCTGGTCGAAGGCGGCGAAACGAGACGCGATCTTGCGCTCGTACTCTGCGCTGTCCATGCGGGGAGAGTACGGCTCCGAGAGGTGTCTCGTTCAAGTACTGCGCGGAATTCCCCCGTGAGCGCTGCCGGCCCTCAGGCCGACAGGGGCTGCGCCTCCTCGTCGGCAGCGGCGTCGGCGTCCGCGTACACCGCGAACAGCCGCCGTACGCCGAGGGCGGCGAGTACGCGGTTGACATGCGAGCCCTCCTCGGCGCCGCGCGCCGGGAGCACCAGTCGCAGCCGTCCGCGGCAGGAGCGCAGCAGCCGCCGCGAGGCGATCAGCACGCCCACGCCGCTGGAGTCGCAGAAGAACACCTCGGAGAGATCGAGCACCACATCCCGGCGGCCCGAGGCGACGGCATCGTGAACGTGCTGGCGGACGGCGGGCGAGGAGGCGATGTCCAGCTCCCCGCGGACGTGCAGCACGGTCCACCCGCCCTGCCGGGCCTCGTCCACTGTGAGCATCGTGCCTGGACCTCTCCTCATCCTGTACGGACGTCACGGACGTGATCCTGTACGGACGTCATCCCGTACGGACGTCACGGACGCATCGACCGGAAGCCGCCCTTCCCTTCGCGGCTGCCCAGCCGCCCTCCCATGAAACACGCTGCCTCTGCCGCGTCCCCCACGGGGGCGCACTTGCCGAAAAGGGGCGTGCGCCGCGAGCTGTGCGCATTACATTCGAAGCGGCGACAGGCACCGGGAAACAGCACAGGGGAACAGAACGCAGAGCTTGGGGGCCGTATGGCGAAGGACACACCGCCGCGCTGGGACCGCAGGATGCAGCAGCGGCTGGCGCGGGGCGAGGCCGCCGCGCTCGGCGAGCTCTACGACAGGTTCGCCTCGCTGGTGCACATGCTGGCCCACCGGGTGCTCGACGACGACGAGGCCGCTGACCAGGTGACCCGCGAGGTGTTCGGCTACATCTGGGAGAACCCGGACGCGTACGACCCCAAGCAGGGGTCCATGCGCTCATGGGTGGCGAAGCTCACCAACGGCCAGGCGGTGCACCGGCTGCGGCAGTCGGGGACGGCGGCGCTCACCGGCGGCGGAGGCGAGGGCACGGCCGAGGAGCTGGAGCAGAAGGTGCGCAGGGCGACGGTCGCGGCCCGCGCGGACTACATCGTCACGTCGATGCCGAAGCCGCTGCGCGCCGCGCTGGAGCTGGCATACCGCCAGCGCACGGACTACCGGCACGCCGCGCGGCTGCTCGGCGTGACCGAGGACGAGGCGCGCCGGCGGCTCCGGCTCGGCCTGCAGCTGCTGTCGACCGCGCACACCCGCACCCTGGACGGCGCCCCGCCGCCCGGCCAGGGCCCTGCGCCCGGATACGGACGCTCCCGGTGACCGGGCCGCTCGACGGAGGCCGCGGAGGCGGCGGAGGCGGCGGAGGCGGCGGAGGCGGCGGAGGCCACGGGGACGACGCCAGGGACGAGGCGCGCGGACAGCCCCGCATCCCGGCCCCACGGGCGGCGGGGGACGATCTCACGCTGTCGGTGCCGCCGTTCCCGCTGGTGCTGGGCGCGTACGAGGACGAGGAGCCGGAGAAGGAGCCGGACGAAGCGGCGGGCGGGGACGTCGCGGGCGGGGACGCCATGGACGGGACAGCGGCCCTGTGCCTCGGCCCGGGCGACGGGGACCGCCCCGCGGACATGACGCACAACGCCGATGACGCCGACGCCGCGCGCACGGCGGACACCGCCGACACCGCGCACCACACGACCGACGGGACCGGCGCGACCGGCGGGACCGACACGGCCGGCGGGACCGACACGACCGGCGCGACGGAGGCCGCCGGGCTGTCGCACAGCGTGCTCAAGTCGCTGCTCGGCGCATGGGCGCTTGCCGTGTGCTCCGCGGAGGAGACCGCGGCCGTCGAGGTCCACCTCGGCGAGTGCGCCGCGTGCGCGGACGAGGCGCTGCGGCTGCGCGACGCCGTGGGGCTGCTGCACATGGAGCGCGATCTGGACCTCGACCCGCTGCTGCGCTTCCGGGTGCTGGAGAACTGCCTGGGCCGCAGGCCCGCCCGTATCCCCGTGCCCGCGTGGGCCGCCCCGTACGACGCGGAGACGGCCAGGCTCGACGCCCTGCTGCGGGACTTCGGCGACTCGGAGTGGGATGCCGAGGTGCGGCTCAGGTGGTTCGAGGGCGACCGGCAGATGACCCGGTCCACCAGCGTGGCCCAGGTCCTCGGCCATCTGATGGCCGTCGACGGGCTGGTGGCGGGTGCGCTCGGGCTGGGCGACCCGCTCGGCACGACCGCGCCGCCGTCGCCCGAGGAGCGCACGGAGCAGTTCTGGAAGTCGGCCAAGCAGCCGCTGGCCCCGGCCGTCCGCCAGCCGTGGCGCGGGCAGAGCCACACCCTGATCCGCACGGTGTCCTTCGCAGGCCGGGGCGTGTCCGAACTGTCCGTTTCATATGGTGACTTCTCGCTGGCGCTCAAGGACTCCCTGCTTGACCGGGCGTTCGAGTGCTGGATCCATGCGGGCGACATCGCGGACGCGGTGGACTATCCGTACGAGCCGCCCAGCGGCGTCCATCTGAACCTGATGATCGATCTGGCGGCACGGCTGCTGCCGCACGCGCTGGCCGCGCGGCGGCGAGCGGGGCTCGCCAGTCCGCCGCACTATCTGATGACGCCGGGCGCTCCCGGCCGTTCACTGCATCTGGAGATCGAGGGCGCGGGCGGCGGCAACTGGCACATCGCCCTGGACTCGCCGGCGGCAAACGCCTCCGCGGACCACGCGGTCGCGCAAGTGGCACTTGAAGCGGCGGAGTTCTGCCGGCTGGCAGCGGGCCATATCTCCCCGGAGGAGGCGGCAGCGGGCCAGGACGGGGACCGGGAGGCGATCCGCGAAGTGCTTTTCGCCACGGCGTCGCTGAGCCGCCTCTGAGGCGAAGCCCGGGCCGGGAGATCAGGCCGGGAGATCAGGCGGACCGCTGGCGGCGGGTGGAACGGGCCCGGTTCCCGCAGGAGACCGTGCGCCAGCGCCCGCAGCCGCTCCAGCTCGGCGAGGACACACGCCGGAGCTGCCCGTGACCGTCGAGGGGCCGCACATCCGGACGCCGGAGACCCAGGTGAACGCACGGCCCCACGAGCAGGCCGCCTTCATGCTGCGGGACCCGACTCGCGGGCCCCCGCCGGCCGCGCGGCTACGCGAACACGACCGTACGGCTGCCGTTCAGCAGAATCCGGTGCTCGGCGTGCCACTTCACCGCGCGCGCCAGCGCCTGGCACTCCACATCGCGCCCGACCGCCACGAGCTGCTCGGGGGTGACGTCATGGCTGACGCGCTCGACCTCCTGCTCGATGATCGGCCCCTCGTCGAGGTCGGCCGTCACATAGTGCGCGGTGGCGCCGATCAGCTTCACCCCGCGCACATGCGCCTGGTGGTATGGCTTCGCGCCCTTGAAGCTCGGCAGGAAGGAGTGGTGGATGTTGATGATCCGCCCGCTGAGCTGCTTGCACAGATCGTCCGAGAGGACCTGCATATAGCGGGCGAGCACCACCAGCTCGACGTTCTCCGCACGCACCAGCTCCAGCAGCTCCGCCTCTGCCTGCGACTTGGTGTCCTTGGTGACCGGGATGTGGTGGAAGGGGATGCCGTACGAGGAGACCAGCTCGGCGAAGTCCGTGTGGTTGGAGACCACGGCCGCGATCTCGACGGGCAGCGCGCCCGTCCGGGAGCGGAACAGCAGATCGTTCAGGCAGTGCCCGAACTTGCTGACCATGAGAATGATCCGCATCCGCTCCTCGGCGAGATGGATCTCCCAGTCCATCTCGAAGGAGTCCCCCACGGCGGCGAAGCTGGCCCGCAGCTTCTCCACGGACACCGGGGCCTCGGCCGAGAAGTGGACCCGCATGAAGAACAGACCCGTGTCCCGGTCTCCGAACTGCTGGCTGTCCTCGATGTTGCAGCCGGTGATGAAGAGGTAGCTGGAGACGGCGTGCACGATGCCCTGCTTGTCCGGGCACGAGAGCGTCAGGACGTACTGGTCGGTCATTCTTGTAGCCTGCCACATCCGCGGGCCACGGCCGTAGCTCGTCCACCACTCGAACCGCGCCCGGGCCCCGCCGGGACCTCGCCTCGTACGCGGATGATCAGGCGGGCCGGGTACAGCGGACCGGACGCTCAGGCGGACCGGGTATAGCTGACCGGACGCTCAGGCGGACCGGGTGAGTATCCGCAGGACCTCGAGCGAGCGCGGCGGCGCGTCCGGGTCCTCGCCGTCGTTCGAGGCCAGCCGCACATGGGCGTCACGGGCCGCCCGCACCGCCTCCGGCCAGCCGTGGTGCTCCAGATAGTCCGACACGGGGGCGTCCGCGCCGACCTGGTGCATGATCCGCAGCACCCGCAGCACCGCCACATCGACGAGCGCGGCCTCGGCCGAGTCCCTGAATATCGTCCCGACGTACTTCTCCGCGGACCAGTTGTCCAGCCAGGTGTCCTCGACCAGCCGGTAGACGGCGTCGGTCACATCCCCGTACCCCTCGTGGCCGGCCAGCCAGCACTCCTGGTGGAAGACGGGGTCGGAAAGCATATGCAGCGCCGAGCGCACATTGCAGCGCCAGCGCCACCATGGCATGTCATTGAGCGGCATGCCGCCCATGGTGGAGGAGCGACGGCCGCGGCGGGAAGGGCTGACGGAACCTGACTGCACGCAGTCGATCGTACGTTCCCCCTGTCGCGCGGCCCTGCGTCCCCCTGTAATTCACCTTCCGGTCACCCTTCGTTGTGGAGCGCTCACTCCGGCGTTCCCCGTGAGGAGGAAATGTGCATGGCCATGACCGGTTGGCGTCGCTCGTTCACCTCTCACCGCACCTCAGTCCGCGTCCCCACCTCAGTCCGCGTCCGCGCAGCGGCGGCCCTGACGGCCGGCGTATCACTCATAGCCGGCTGCGGCGTGCTCCCCGGCGGCTCGGGGGGCTCCAGGGAGCCCGTCAAAGTAATGACCTTCGCTCCGGAGAAGACCAGATCGACAAATCTGCCCGGAATGCCGGCCCTGGCGCAGACATACGCCCGGTGGGTCGCGGCCAAGGGCGGCATCGACGGCCACGAGCTGCAGGTCATCACCTGCAACGAGCAGAACACCCCCGCCGGAGCGGCCGCCTGCGCGCGGCGCGCGGTCAAGGAGGAGGTGGTCGCCGTCGTCGGCTCGTACAGCCAGCACGGCGATGCGTTCATGGCTCCCCTTGAGGCGGCCGGCATCCCCTTCATCGGCGGCTACGGGATCTCCGAGGAGGAGTTCACCAGCTATCTCTCCTACCCCGTCAACGGCGGCCAGGCCGCGCTGATGGCGGGCAGCGGCCGGCAGCTCGCCGGAGCCTGCGACAAGGTCGCACTGGTCCGGCCCAACTCGCTCGCGGGCGACGAACTGCCCCTGCTGCTCAACGCCGCCCTCAAGGAGCGCGGCCTCGACGAGGCCACGGACATCCTCGCCCCCGACGACGCCACCGCGTACGCGGAGCACGCGGAGAAGGCGCGCAAGGCGGCCGCCGAGGCGACGTTCGAGGAGCTGGAGAAGGGCGAGAAGCCCGGGTGCGTGGCGGCGGCGCTCGGCGACCGCACCGAGACCTTCCTCGACTCCTTCCGGCGGCTCTCCGACGACGGCCGGCAGGTCCGGATCTCCTCCGTCATGGGCAGCGTCAACCAGCTCCTGATCAACAGCACCGGTGGACGGAAGGGGCCCTTCGAGGGGGCGTACGTCACCGGCTGGTATCCGGAGGCGAACGACGCGCGCTGGCAGCCGATGCGGGACGTGATCAACGAATACGCCTTCGGCGACAACCGGATCGACCCGGCCGACGCGGGCGTCCAGACCACATGGATCGCCTACACCGTGCTGCGCAAGGCGATCGAGTCCCTCAACCGGAACGAGATCACCGCGTCGGCCCTCTCCCGCGCCCTGGACGACGGCGTCCGGGTCACGACGGGCGGGCTCACCCCGCCGCTGCGCTGGGAGTACGAGGACATGCTCGGCGCGCCGGGATATCCGCGGATCGTCAACACGAGCGTGAGCTTCCAGATGGTCCGCGGCGGCCGGCTGACGGCCCAGCAGGACGACTTCGCCGACGTCGCCGACACCTTGCTCAACGCGGCCTCTTCCGCGTAACCCGCTTCCTCCCGGGCCTCCGCCCGGCCCCAGCCCGCCGCCACGCCTTCTTCCGGGCGCGACCCATCCACGGGTCGAGCCTGAAGGCGCCTGGCACGCACCGGAGTCATGCGTGCCAGGCTCGCCCACGCTCAGCTGCTGACGCGGAGTTCGACCAGAACCGAAGGCGGGCCGGGCGGGAAGGCGCCCTCGCCGACGGACTTCGTCGAGTTCTTGGCCACCTTGACCTTGGTGGTCCTGCTTTCGGCGGTGAGGCTGGCCTCGACTGTTCTCAGTCAGGCCTTTCAGAGCTGGTCGCTGCGGCGCTCCGTCAGGTCGTACTTCTTGGCGATCACGTTCCACAACCCCGACGCTTCCTGCTTCGCCTTGGTCGCATCGCCGCTCGCCTTGTTCCCTCTCGCCAGTTCCTTGGTGCCGCGAGCCTGGCCGTCCTTGCAGCCCTTCTTGCCCTTCGTCTGGTTGGCCCAGGCCGCATAGTGGTCGTCCGCCGTGGCGGAAGCCTGCCAGGCCTCCGTGAGGGAGGCGGTGAGCTTGGCATGGTCGGGGAGTTGGTCGACGGTCAGCCCCTGCAGCCGGGTCACCATGCCCCGCCGCTGATTGGCGGCGGCGCGCAGATCCGCCGCGGCCTGGTCCAGGTTCTGGCACTGCTTGATGTTCTCGACCGAACGGATCACGCTGTCACGGCTGTTGTTGCTGTCCGCGAGGAGCTTGTCCAAGGCCTTGGCCTGCGGCTCGGCGGGGTCTGCGGGAGCGGACGGCGACTGGGAAGCCGGGCTGGGGGCCGCCGATCCGGCTGCGACGTTCTGGCCCGCGCCCGCGTTCTCGGGGTCGTCGTCTCCGCCGAAGACCACGGCGCTGACACCGAGCCCGAGTACCGCGCATCCGACGACGACTGCGGCGATCAGCGGCACCCGCGAGGATCTGCGGCGGCTGGTGTCCGGCTCGGGCGTCTGGGGCTCGTACGGCGCGTAGCCGTTCTGCGGAGTCTGCGGCGGAGGCTGGTGCCCGGCCGTCGGCTGGTGCTGCGGCTGGTCCGCGAACCGGGGCAACTGCTGTGTGGCGTCCGCCACATGAGGCGCGCCGCCTCCGCTCTCGCGGAAGAGGTTGTCGAACTCGGCCGGTGGCTGCCGGTCGCCGGGAGCGCCGGGCCTGATGCCGTAGGGGGCGCCTCTGGGCACGGGCGGGATCTGCGCGGTCGGGGCCGCGGCGCTTCCCTGCGCGACCGGGGGCAGATACTGCGTGGCCTGCGCATCGGGTCCTTGCGGGAGGGGGCGGGTGCCCAGGAACTGCGTCGACTCCGCCGGAGCCTCCGGCGGCAGCGCACCGGAGGCGGACTGCCCGCCGGGCGTGCCAGGCGCGCCAGGCGTGGACGCGACCGGCGGAATGTACTGCGTCGCGTCGGCGGCGCCCGCAGCGGACTGCCCCTGAGGAAGAGGTGCCTGCGGTGTCGCGGGCGCCTGCGGAGGAAGCGGCCGGCTGACCGGGGCCCCCGCGTGTCCGTGCTGGCTGGCATGCGCTCCATGACCAAGCTGGCCCAGGTGCCCCGACTGGTCGGCATGGGCCGACTGCCCCGGCTGCGCTGCCTGGCCATGCCAGCCCATATGTCCGGGCTGGCCCGCGTACCCCGACTGCCCCGCGTGGCCGGGCTGGCCCACGTACCCAAGTTGGCCCACATCAGCCTGCTGGCCCGGCTGCCCCGGCTGCCCCGGTTGTCCGGGAAGTCCGGGAAGTCCGGGGTGCTCCGGCTGGCCCGGGTGCCCTTGCTGCCCCGGGTGCCCCGGGTGCTCCGGCTGCCCCGGTTGTCCGGGGTGTCCCAGGTGCTCCGGCTGGCCCGGGTGCTCCGCGTACCCCGGCCCGCCCGCAAACGCCGACTGCCCCGCCTGACCGGCAGCGCCCGGCTGCCCCGCCCGGCCCGCAGCGCCCGGCTGGCCCGGATGCTGCCCGGGCTGCGGCTGCTGAGCCTGCCCCTGGGACTGAGCCTGGGCATCGGCATGAGCCTGCGGCCCCCAGGGCTGCCCCCACGGCCGGCCGCCCGCCGGAGTCCCCTGTGCGTCGCCGCCGGGTATCCAGGGCTCGCTGCCGTCTGCGGGCAGCACGACGCCCTCGTGCGCGGGCCGGTCAGCAGGGAGTTGCCGGCCGTCACCCTGTCCGCTTTGCGTCACCGGGGACTCCTACATCTGGTGCATCTGGCGTGTGGACCTACGGAACCGTCGGCTCACGCTACCGGCTCCCCACGGCGCTCCGCACACACGTGTGGCACCCGTTACAGCGCCTCCGCCGCGGTCGGCCGCGTCCGGCGCCGGGCTCCCGGCCGCAGCTCCCGGACTACGCCACGGTAGGCACACGGAATCCCCACATCGGCCCGCGCGGCAACGCATCGCAGCCCGCAACGCAGCCCGCGCCGGAGGGTCGCACCGGACGGTCACGCCGCCCGGACACAGCCCCCGGTCACAGCGCCCGGTCACAGCGCCCGGACACAGCGCCCGGACGCCGCCCGGTCACACCGCGCCCGTCACACCGGCTGCAGCCCCACCCTCGCGGTGAACTCCCGCACCGCCGGCTCGGCCGCGTACGGCTCCAGGCGCAGCTGGAGGTCATCCAGATACTCCGCGCCCCGGCTGGACCGCAGCGACCCCATCAGCTCGACGGCCCGCGCCCCCGACGCGCACGCCAGCTCCACCTCGCGCTGCTGGACCTGCGCCGAGGCGAGCAGGACATAGCCGATGGCCCGCCGCCTGGCCCGCGACTCCGGGTGGCCTTCGAGGGCGTCCGCCGCATGGCGCGCGGCGGGCCCGGGCTGCCCCAGGTCGCGATAGCAGTGGGCCAGTTCGTCCGCGAGATACGCCCCGTCGAAGTGGGCGATCCACGCGGGGTCGTCCCCGGACGCGCCGTCGGCCCGCCCCAGCACCTCGACCGCCCGCCCCGCCGCCTTCAGGCAGGTGCGGGAGTCGCCGAGCAGCGCGTGCCCGCGCGCCTCCGCCGCCAGGAACATCGCCTCCGCCCTCGGCGTGACGTGCCCCCGCGTCCCTTCCTGGGCGGCGCGCGCGAGCTGCGCGATCTCTCGCGGATTGCCGAGCTGTGCCGCGAGGTGGCTCATCGAAGCGGCCAGCACATAGCCGCCGTAGCCGCGGTCGCCCGCCGCCTGCGCCAGTCTCAGCGCCTGGATGTAGTACCGCTGGGCGAGGCCGGGCTGACCGGTGTCGACGGCCATATAGCCGGCCAGTTCGGTCAGCCGCGCGACCGCCGCGAACAGTTCGCGTCCGACCGATTCCCGGTACGACCCGGAGAGCAGCCCGGAGATCACGCTGTTGAGGTAGTGCACGACCACGGGCCGCACATGGCCGCTGCCGAACCGGTGGTCGAGTTCGGTGAGCGCGCCGGTCGTCGCCCGTACCGCCGCGACGTCGGACATCCCGACACGTGCGCCCGCGTTCCGCGCCACCTGCGGGTCCGCGCCGGTGATCAGCCAGTCCCGGCTGGGCTCTACGAGCGCGGAGGCCGCGACCGCGGAGCCCGACAGGAAGTCGCGGCGGCCCACGTCGCTGCGCCACAGCTCGCAGACCTGCTCGATCGCGCCGAGCACGGTCGGCGAGAACTGCAGCCCCACGCCGGAGGCGAGGTTCTTTCCGTTCGCCATCCCGATCTCGTCGATCGTGACCGTGCGGCCCAGCTTTCGGCCCAGCGCCTCGGCGATGATGCCCGGCGCCCGTCCGCGCGGCTGCTGGCCGCGCAGCCAGCGGGCCACCGACGTCTTGTCGTACCGGAGATCCAACCCCCGTTCCGCGCCGACCATGTTGACGCGACGGGCCAGCCCTGCGTTGGAACACCCGGCTTCCTGGATGAGCGCCTGCAATCGCTCGTTCGGCTGTCGGGCGACGAGAGGCCTGGCTGCCATTGACTACCCCCTGAGGCCGGCTGATCGGTCCACCACAGTGATCAGTGCCCGGCTGATATACGGAGAATGCAGAATGGTTCGGTCTTTGTCGCTTTTTGCCGGTAGGCGCGTCTCCCGCAGTTGGCTACCCGCCCCCCGCAGCGCAACAGCATGCGCGCCCCTGCCCGTGCACCCATGCGCCCCGTATGCAGGATCGATGCTCCACCACCCGCGCCGTGACGCCCGTAACCCAAGGTGAAGGGGGGAGTTGAGTGTGTCGTGGAAGAGACCATCGGAGTCAGCGCAGTCAGCTCAGTCAGCGCCGTCAGCAGAGTCAGCGGAGTCTCCGGAGGCGGCGCCGAAACCGCGCGGATCCCCCAGCAGCGGGGCGAGCAGCTGCTGGACAGCGCCGTGCGGTACGCGGAGGAGCGGCACTGGGACGTGTTCCCCGGCACCTGGCTGGAGCCGGTGGACGGCAGGGAAGTCTGCTCGTGCGGCGAGGCGGCCTGCCCGGCGCCGGGCGCGCACCCGGCCAGGCCCGACTGGGCGCACCAGGCGACAGGCAGCGCTGTGGCGGCGCGCAGGCTGTGGTCCAAGCACCCAAGGGCCTCCATCCTGCTGCCCACCGGCCGTACGTTCGACGCGCTCGACGTCTCGGAGTCCGCCGGCTTTCTGGCACTGGCCCGGCTCGAGCGGATGGACCTTCCGCTCGGCCCGGTGACCTGCACCCCGGACCGGCGGATGCTGTTCTTCGTCCTTCCCGGCGGCGCGGCCAAGGTCCCCGACCTGGTCCGCGGACTCGGCTGGACGCCCAGTGCGATCGATCTCGCCCCGCGCGGCGAGGGCCACTATGTGGCGGCTCCGCCGACCCGCGTCGGCGGCCGTGGCGCGGTGCAGTGGGCGCGCCGCCCGACGCCCGCCAACCGCTGGCTGCCGGACGCGGAGGAGTTGATCAGCCCGCTGGCGTACGCGTGCGGGCGGGAGGCCGCCACGGCGAGGACGGCGCGCAGGCCGGGGCCCACCGGGGGCTGAGCCCTGCACCCCCTCTGCGGCGTTGCTTAGGGTGGTCCCCGTACGTACGGGGACATCGAAAGGCGGGCCGCCATGCCGGACCAGGCAGCGCACCAGGCCACGGAAGCACTTTCCACATCTGAGGTATCTGCGGCATCTGAGGTATCTGAAGTTTCTGCGGTGGGCGGAGCGTCACAGGCGCCGCCCGCCGTTCTCGTCCAGGACCTGTGGAAGAGGTTCGGCGATCAGGTCGCGGTCTCGGGTGTCGATCTGACGCTGCCCGCGGGACGGTTCATCGGTCTGGTCGGTCCGAACGGCGCGGGAAAGACCACCACGCTGTCGATGGTGACCGGGCTGCTCCGCCCCGACAAGGGCCGTGTCGAGGTGGCCGGACACGACGTCTGGCGCGACCCGGTCGAGGCCAAGTCCCGTATCGGCGTGCTGCCGGAGGGTCTCCGTCTCTTCGAGCGGCTGTCCGGGCGTGAGCTGCTGGCGTACAACGGGCGGCTGCGCGGGCTGCCCGGCGGCGAGGTCGACAAGCGGGCGGCCCAGCTGCTGGACGTGCTCGACCTCGCGGGAGCGCAGCACAAGCTGGTCGTCGACTACTCGACCGGCATGCGCAAGAAGATCGGCCTGGCGGCCGCGCTGCTGCACAACCCGGAAGTGCTGTTCCTGGACGAGCCGTTCGAGGGCGTCGACCCGGTGTCGGCGCAGACGATCCGCGGAGTGCTGGAGCGCTACACCTCATCGGGCGCGACCGTCGTCTTCTCCAGCCATGTGATGGAGCTGGTGGAGTCGCTGTGCGACTGGGTGGCCGTGATGGCGGCCGGCCGCATCCGTGCCCAGGGGCCGCTGGCCGAGGTGCGCGGGGACGCCCCGTCGCTGCAGCAGGCGTTCCTGGAACTCGTCGGCGCGAACGGCCGGGACGCGGGGCAGTCGCTGGACTGGCTGGGCGGCGGCGCGCGATGACGACCCCGGTGACCACCCCAGTGAACGCCCCGGTGAGCCCCCGCTCGCCGTCTCTCACGACTGTCTTCGTACGGCTCAAGCTGTCGCTGCTGGCCAACGGCCTGCGCCAGTCCTCGGGCCGTACGGCGGTCTTCGTCACATCGCTCGTGCTGACGGTGCTGTTCGCGGCGGGCCTGATGCTCGGCCTACTCGTGCTGCGCGGCCACGGCCACGCCTTGTCCCCGGTCGTCCTGCTGATCGGGCTGCTTGCGCTGGGCTGGGCGACCATGCCGCTGTTCTTCCCGAGCGGGGACGAGACGCTGGACCCGACGCGTCTGGTGATGCTGCCGCTGCGGCCGCGACCGCTGGTCCGGGCGCTGCTGGTCACCTCGCTGGTGGGCATCGGGCCGCTGTTCACGCTGTGCCTGGCGGTCGGCTGCGCACTGGCCCTGGCGCACGGGGCGGCCGGGGTGCTCGTCTCCGTCGTGGCCGTGCCGCTGACGCTGCTGGTGTGCGTGGCGCTGGCCCGGGCCGTCGCGGCGGGCAACATCCGGCTGCTCACCTCGCGCAAGGGCCGCGATCTCGCGGTGCTGAGCGGTCTGGTGATCGCGGTGGGCATCCAGTTGGTCAACTTCGGCACCCAGCGGCTGACCGAGGCGGGCGGGCTCGCGGCGCTCGACCCGGCGGCGCAGATCGTGCAGTGGCTGCCCCCGGCCTCCGCGCTCGCCGCGGTGGACGCGGCGAGCAAGGGCGCGTACGCCACGGCGGCCGTGCAGCTGGCGCTTTCCGGAGCCGCGCTGGCCGGCTGTCTGCGGCTGTGGCAGGGCAGTCTGACGAAGCTGATGACCTCCCCGGACGGCTCCACGCTCGCGGCGGCCGCGGAGCCCACGCGCAAGGACCCCGCCGCCGGACGCGGCGGCGGCCTCCACGCGCTGCTGCCCGACGGGCGTACGGGCACGGTGATGCAGCGGAGCCTGCGCTATGTGTGGCGCGACCCCAAGACGAAAGCGGCGTGGACGACGTCGCTGGCGATCGGTCTGATCGTGCCGCTGTTCAACGCCCTGCAGGGCACGGGCTCGGTCTATCTGGCGTGCTTCGCGGCGGGGATGCTCGGCGTCCAGATGTACAACCAGTTCGGTCAGGACACCTCGGCGTTCTGGATGGTGGCGCTGACGATCTCGTCCCCCCGGGACGCGTACGAGGAACTGCGCGCGCGTGCCCTGGCATTGCTGCTGGTCACCCTCCCCTACACGGTCTTCGTGGTGGTCCTCACCGCCGCCCTGCTGGGCGACTGGGCCGTGCTGCCCGAGGTCCTGGGCCTCTCCCTGGCCCTGCTGGGCGCGATGCTGGCGACGGGCGCGGTGGCCTCGGCCCGCTTCCCGTACTCCATCCCCCAGGACAGCGCGTACAAGAACGTCGCCCCGGGCCAGGGGGCCATCGCCTGGATGTCCATCCTCGGCGGCATGGTCGCCGGCATGCTGCTGTGCGCCCCGCTGATCGCCGCCGCCATCTGGCTCCACGCGACAGGCGCGGAAGGAGCCCGCTGGCTCCTCCTCCCCGCGGGCGCGGCATACGGCGCTCTCATCGGCTGGGCGGGCCTGCGGCTGGCGGCCCCGCAGACGGCGAAGCGCCTTCCGGAGATCCTGACGGCGGTCAGCAAGGTTTGACGCGCATGACGGGTACGGCGGGCATGGCGGGTACGGCGGGCATGACGGCGCGTCGGCTGAACTAGCCTGAACGATCATGTCGACACCTCCGCCGAACCCGAGCCCGTACCCCTACGGGCAGCCTCAGCCCCACCCTCAGCCTCCGCACCCTCCGCAGGCGGGATTCGGGGCTCAGGCGCCGTACCCGGCACAGCCGGGCCATCCCCAGCAGCCGTATCCGGGCCAGCCCGGCCCCGGATACGGCACCGGCCCCGGATACGGCTCCGGATACGGCTCCGGTCCGGGATACGGATGGGGAACCCCGCCACCCCCTCCCCCGGCCCCGAAGAAGAACACCGGCCGGGTGGTGGCCCTGGTGCTGGCCACGGTCGTCGGCGGTGCGGCGCTCGCCTGGTATCTGGCCTACCGCGACATCGACGGGGGCGGCTCGTCGAGCTTCCCGGAAGCACGTTACGAGCTGGCGCTGCCGCAGACCCTGCTCGACGACGAGTACCAACTGGCCGACGACAGCTCCGAGAAGACCAACGCGGACATGAGCAAGACCGACTTCCAAGACGCGCGGCAGTCGGGCGTCCTCGACCCGAAGGCCGTGGTCGGCCAGTACACATCCACGGGTGCGCAGCCCGGTGTGCTGATCTTCTCCGGCTTCCACGCCCGCATCAACGACCCGGACCGGGCACGGACCAAGGCCCTCAAGGGCGCGGGTGACGCGGAGGGCACGACCGTCGTCGTGGCTCCCAGGGACACCACGCCGGAGGGCTCGGAGGTGACCGTCACCTGCCAGGTCATCTCCGTGGAGCAGTCCCCCGGGGGAACGGCTGCCGTCCCGATGTGCGCCTGGGCGGACGACAACACCGCGGCGACGGTCGGCCTCGCCGAGGCTGCGTCGGCGCAGAAGTCGCCGGAGGAGCTGGACCTCGACGCGCTTGCCCGCACGACGCTGAAGATCCGCGAGGAGACCCGGAAGCCGATCGGCTGAGCCTCAGGCCGTCCGGCTGCGCCAGGTGTCGAGGACGGACCGGACCGCGCTGGACGCCCGGTCTTGCGCGGGGCGGTCCGCCCACAGGTGGGCGTCATGCTCGGCCTCGGCGAGCCGCACCGTCTGATCGGTCGTAGCGACGGCGAAGTTGAGCTGACGGCTCTTGCGTCCGCTGCCGGAGCGGTAGTCGAAGTGGCCCAGGTAGTCGCCCACGGCGGACACCGTCAGCCCGGTCTCCTCGGCGACCTCCCGCCGCAGTGCCTCGATCAGGCCCTCGCCTTCGTCGACGCCGCCGGAGGGCAGCTCCCACAGCCCGCCGAGGTAGTCCCCGGCAGCGCGGTGCAGCAGCAGCACCTTTCCGTCCGGGTCGGCGATGACCGCGCCGACGACGGTCTTCTCGATGGCCTCGGATTCAGCGGCGCGGATGAGGGCGTGGAGGAGTTCGTCGTTGACGGGAGAGGGGCTCACAGCGGCAGATCCTTCGCAACGGCGGCGACGTTTGCGTTGAACATGATGGCGGGTGCGTGCGGTTCATCGGCTCAGCCTCTCGCTCAGCAGGTTCTGACCAGCTCGAACCAGACGCCCTTGCCGCCTTGAGCCCCGAACCCGAGGGGCGCGCCGGTCTCGGTACCCCACCGCCCCTCGGTGACGGCGTCCACCAGCCACATGCCGCGCCCGCTCGCGCCGTCGTAGCCGTGCAGCATCACGGGGCGTCGGCGCTCTCCGTCGTACACGGTGACCCGTACGCCCTTGTCCCGCACGGCCAGCCAGAGGAGGGACCCGATCCCCATGGTGTGCCGGTAGGCGTTGGTGACGAGTTCCGAGGTGCACAGCGTTGCCCGGTCGACGAAGTCGTCGAGCTCCTGGGCACGCAGCACGGAGGCGACGAAGTCGCGCGCGATGCGGGGGGATGTGGGGAGGGGAGGACAGAAGAGCGTGTACGAGTAGGGCATGGCGTATCAGCTCCGAATGGGAGGTCGGATGCACGTCCAACTGGACCGTTCCGCAGCCGAGTTCAGGCAGGACGAAGACCGCACTCCATACTGTGTCGACTGCACTACCGACCGTAGCGGACAAGGTTGATACGTATCAACCTTGTCCGGCGAAAATCGAGGCTGGGCGGTGGACCGTGGCAGGGTGAACTCAACACACTCAGCCTTGAGAAGAGAGAGCCGATGCCGCCGAGGAGCAACCCCACGGCACGTCAGGAACGTCTGGGCACGGAGTTGCGCAGGCTCCGCGAAGCCGCGGGTGTGACGGCACGCGATGCGGCAGCCCTGCTGGGTTCAGGCGCGACGCAGATGAGCCATCTGGAAGCGGGCCGCTTCGGGGTCAGCGAGGAGCGGGTACGCAGACTCGCGTCGTACTACGAGTGCGGAAACGCCCAGTTGATCGACGCATTGGCTGCAATGGCGACCGAGCGCGTAGAAGGCTGGTGGGAAGAGTTCCGCGGCGTCCTCACGCCACGACTCCTGGATCTCGCCGAACTGGAACACCACGCGCACTGCTTGCGGCAAGTGGAGGTGATCCACATTCCTGGGTTGTTCCAACTCGAAGACCATGTGCGCGCCATGCTGACCTACGTGGTCCCACAGCTGCCTGACAGCGAGCTCGAACATCGGATCGCCTTCCGAGTACGGCGGCAGTCCATCCTCACCAGCCCGCGAGCCGTCCCCTTCGACGCGGTCATCCACGAGGCGGCACTGCGCATCAAGGTGGGCAGCACCAAGACCAGCCGATCCCAGCTCGAACACATCCTGGAGATGTCGGAGCTTGAGAATGTGACCGTGCGTGTCATCCCCTTCGACATCGAAGGCTTTGCGGGCGCAGGCTTCGCGATGCTTCACGCGAGCGGCCCCGTACCCGAGCTGGACACAGTCCAGCTCGACGCCGCCCACGGCAGCCTCCTGATTGATGCCGCACCTCAAGTGCACAAGTACCGCACGCTCTTCGAGAAGACCCAAGGCATGGCCCTATCGGCTGCCGAGTCTCGCGATCTCATCCGTCGCATCGCACACGACATGTGAAAGGCCCACCCATGACGGTAGGAATCACCTGGCTGAAGTCCTCGTTCTCCGGGGCTGGCGACGACAACAACTGTGTGGAGGTGGGCGCGACCCCCACCGCCGTCCACCTCCGCGAGAGCGACGCCCCCGGCACCGCCCTCACCACCACCCCCGCCGCGCTGCACGCCCTCATAGCCGCCGCCAAGGAGGGCGGTCACAGAGCAGTCGGCGGGTGAGTCACCGCATGTGCCCTGGATCTCTCTGACAAGGTCGCGTGGGAGCGATGATTCCGGAGTGGCGCGGCGGTCTCCATTGCCGTAACCCCGGACGAGACAACGAGGAGCGGTTCCCATGCGCATCGTGATCAGCGAGTTCATCAGCCTCGACGGCGTCGTGCAGGCACCGGGTGGGCCGGAGGAGGACACCGAGGGCGGCTTCGCCCACGGCGGTTGGACGCAGCCGTACTTTGACCCCGAGGTGGTCGGCGGGGCCTTCGACGAGGCGCTGGGGAAGGCGGAGGCGCTGCTGTTCGGGCGGCGTACGTGGCAGACGATGGCCGGGGCGTGGCCGGAGCGGGCCGGTGATCCGTTCGCGGACCGGATGAACGCCGTCCGGAAGTACGTCGTGTCCCGGACGCTGGGCGAGTCGGATCTGACGTGGAACAACACGCAGCTCATCCCGGGCGACAAGGCCGTCGCTCAGATCCGGGAGCTGCGCACGGCCGGCGACGGCGATCTGCTGGTCATGGGAAGCGCATCGCTCGCGCGCACCCTGCTGGGCGAGGGTCTGGTCGACGAGCTGAAGCTCATGGTCATGCCGGTGATCCTCGGCGGCGGAAAGACGATCTTCCCCGACGACGGCACGAAGCTCCCGCTGGAGCTGGTCTCCACGGTCACCAGCGGCGCCGGCGTCCAGGTGTGCACCTACCGCCGGGCGGCAGACGGGGCCTGACACCCGGACGAGGTACCGTGCACCCCAGTGTGCACGTCCTACGGGGGACGAGCAGAGCACGTAGCACGGGGTGAATCCAAGCACCATGTCCTTTGAAGACGAGTGGGCCCGGCACATATCCGACGCCGGTACGCAGAGCCCGACAAGCACCCGACTGAACCAGCTCGACGGCGGAGGGGGTCAGGGCGGCAAGCCGAAGCTGCATGTGACGCCCGCCGTCCTCCGGGGCCGCGCCAACAAAGCGGAGACCGAGGCGGCCAAGGAGTTCGCGGAAGCGCACAAGAGCGTGATCTCCAAGACGTCCGAGGTATCGGGCTCCATGAAGGGCTTCGCCTCCGACGAGGCGTTCGCCGCCTTTCTGACCTCCTGGAAGAAGGGGGTCAAGTACGTCTCGGGGCGGATCGGCAACGAGGGGCTCGCGAAGGAGCTCAGGTCGGCCGCGAACTCGTTCGGCGACGAGGAAGCCGAGCGAAAGAGAAGCTTCGACAAGGAGCGCAAGTACCAGCCCGGCGACGTCATCTAAGGGGTCGGCGTGGCACTGAGTTACACGGACCTGAGGAATGTGAACCTGGAGAAGCTCTCCGCCGCGGTGGGCGCCTGGGCGGGGCTTCCGGGCCTCGTCCACCAGGCCGGGTGGACCTTCAACAACGTCGTGGCCAAGGGGCTTCGCGAGTCGGACTGGGAAGGCGAGACCGCGGAGGCGGCGTTCACGACGCTCAGAGGGATCAAGAACCAGATAGACAACGCGGAGCACGAGGCGGACAGCGTCCACCGCTTCCTGAACAACTGCCTGGAGTCCTTCCGCTCCGCGAAGAGGGTGCTCGACGACATCGCCGCCGAGCTGGCGGGCCATACGCACCTGTCGCTCAACACCGGCGACGGCTCCGTCTTCGTGGACTCCGCCAAGGTGGAGCCGAACGAACTCGCCAAGCTCCAGGAGGCGTACACCTCCATCATCAAGGGCTACAAGGAGCGAACCGAGCAGGCCCTCGAGGACGCCCGCAAGACCGATGAGACGCTGCGCTGGTCCCTGCAGGACATGAGCGACAAGTACCACATCGGTTTTCTGCCGACGGCGCCGGTCAGCCTGGCGGACGCCCGGCGGATGCGCAAGGAGCGCGCCCAGGAGGACAGCGGCAAGAAGATCTCGCTCAAGGAACTCTCCGACAAGGAGATCCAGACCAAGCTGGACAACGCCTCCAAGGGGAAGTTCGGCGAGTCCTGGCTCAAGCCGGCGGCGGAGTTCATCGGCTACCGGGCGTGGCTCAACAGCGCCAACAGCGCGCAGAAGGGGAAGTGGGCCGACGCGGAGTCGTACTTCATCGCCGGAACGCCCGCCTATGCGGCCGGCATGGAGGCCTCGCTGATGGAGAGTTCCGGCGGAGGGGGGCGACACCGCAAGCCGACGCTGATGAACAAGGCGGGCTGGCTGGGCGGAAAGGTCTTCGGCTTCCCCGCCGGCGTGGTGGCCACGGGACTGGACTTCTACTACACCCCGGCGCAGAGCGCCTCCCAGGGACCCGATGCGAAGATCATGGCCCCCAAGGACCCGGGAAGGGTGCATTGGAAGTGAGCGGTGTGAACAGACGACGCGAGAACCCGTCGGGCCGGGGCGGAGGGCAGCTCCTCGATCTGCTGTCCCGCACCCACAGGACCCTGATCCTCGGTGTGCTGGCCTCCGTGGGCGGAATCGGGGGCTTCATCACCGCCGTCGCACAAGGTGCTGGGATCGTCGAGATTCTGGGCGCGCTCGCGGTCGGCGTGGTGGGGCTGCTGCTGGCCACCGGCTACATCGTGGGGTACGGGAGGCGGAATCCCGGCAGGGAACCACGTCGTCCCCGATGACACGACCCCGATGACAGGTCCCCCGTGGCCGACCGGGCCCGCCCCGCACCCGACCGGGGCGGGCAGCAACTGGGACCGGGCGGACGCGGAACTCTGGATCCCGGTGATGCGGACCGTCACGGCCTGACCGCCGACCACGGGTGCGGCCCGGGCTCCCGGCCCGGGCCGTACCCCTTCGGCTCAGCGGAACTCGTGGACCACCTGTATCTCCCCGACGATATGGGCGTTGAACTCGTCGAGTTCCTCGGCCGGAACCCACAGTTCGAGGATCGTCTCCCCTCCGGCCTGCCGGACGGGGTACCGGGTCAGGAAACCGGCGTCGACCTCGAAGCGGGTGACAAAGCCCGCCCCGTCGTGCCGCACGTTCCAGTCCCTGGCGATCCTGACGGCGTAGTCCTCGTTGAGGACCGGATAGAAGATCGGCTGCTCGGGCAGCCGGGGCGGCCAGGCACGCCAGTTCAGCTGTCGGACGAGCTCCAGTTCCTCGGGCCCGGTCGGGCGCCACAGGGTCGTCGTTGCGGGCAGGCCGGTCATGACGATCATCGTATCCGGTCGTCGCGCCGCAGGCCCCGCCCCGCGTCTTCGTCGGTTCGCGGACCGGGTCGGGTCCGGCGCTCCAGGTCGCCGGGCTCCGAGCCAGGACCGCGTATGGCGGGTCGCGGTGGGGGGCGGCATCCGGTGTTCCCCGGCCACGGGCGGCGTCAGCTCTCCCCGGGGCCGGGTCTCAGGGCGTCAGCACGCCGTCCAGGAAGGGCTCTATCGCCGAACGCCAGCCCTCCGGCTGGTCGAAGTGGACGAGGTGGCCTGCGTCGGCGACTTCGCCGTACTGGCCGCGGGGGAGGACGCGGACCATCTCCGAGGCCTCCGCACGGCCCAGTTCGCCGTCGAGGCCGCGAACGACCAGGGTGGGGCAGAGGACTTGGGCCAGCTCTTCCCAGTGGGCGTCGTAGACCCAGGTGGCTCGGCTGACGAGCATCTGCCGACGGGAGAAGACGGGGCGCCAGCCGTCGGCCCGTTCCGCCATGACCTCGGCGAAGAACTCCCCCCGGGAGGGGCTGGGGCGCTCGACCCGAGGGTCGTCCTCTCCGAACCACTTGCGGACGTCGGCGAGGGTGGCGAAGGGGACCGGCCAGGAGCGGAACCACTCCTCCCACTCTCGCTGTGAGGCCGCTCCCAGCGCGGAGGCCCGCATATCACAGATGACCAGGGCCCGGACCAGGTCAGGGCGTTTGGCGGCGAGCTGCCATGCCGTCAGGGCGCCCATGGAGTGGCCGATGAGGACCGCCGGGGCGAGGCCGAGCTGTTCGATCGCGGCCTCGGCGTCGGAGACGTACGCGTCCCTCGTGAAGGGGCCGTCCGCCGGTTTGTCGCTGCGGCCGTGCCCGCGCTGGTCGAGCGCGACGGCGCGGTGCCGCTCGGCCAGCCAGCGGGCCGTGGAGGCCCAGTGCGAGGCACGGCCCATCAGGCCGTGGAGCAGTAATACGCCCGGAGCGGGCTCGCCGTCGCCGCTGCGGCCCTTGGGAGGGTCGGCGAACTCCCATGCGGCGAGGCGTACGCCGCCGGCTCCGATGACATCGATGCGCCGCACCATATGACCTGGCACCCCCTTCTCCCCCGGTGATCGAACCCTGTTGAGCCCCGCCAGACTATCGAACTTCTATTCGAACAAGCTGGAAACACGGCTTCGCCGCGCAACACCGCTCATTCGAGTGACCACGCTCAAGGATTGGCGTCCACGACCCAGGGGAGATCTTCTCCGGGGGGCGGGCCGCTCGGGGAAAACGGTCCGAGGGGATGACCCTGGGAGCTCGGGGCTCAGGGTCGCCACAGGGGAGGACGGGCCCCGGCGTCGCAAGGCGCCGGGGCCCACCCCTGTCGCCGCCGGAAGGCCGAAAGACCTCGGGTGCCGTGCGCGGGCGCGTGAAACGGCGCGCCGTGACACGCGCGGGGCGTACGACGTGCGCGGCGGGCGCATCACCCAGATCCCCTCCCCGGCCATGGGGTCATATGCCTCAGCCACAGCGTGGCACGCGATTCCCTCGGGCGCTGCCGTTCCAGCGGGAATCCGGACGGAAATCGGAGTCAGGTGGACGGAAAAGCGACCAGCGCGCGCCGCCCGGACGCCTCCGGACGCCCCTCGCTCGCCTCAGCGGCCCCGGCGGCCTCCGCGGCCTCCGAGCCCCCAAGGGCCAAGCCACCCACAAGGCGCTCCAAGCCACCCCGAGGACGCTCCAGGGCGACCAGGGCTCCGGGGCCCTTCAAGCCAAGCAGGGCCCCGGGGCACGCCTGGGGCTCCCAGGGCGCTCCAGGACGTCATGGCGCCCAGGGCAACGGCTACGGGCCCCGGGGCCCCGGGGTCAGCGCTTGGCTACGAAGACATGCGAGGCGACATCCGATTCAAGCTCCGCCGCCTCGCCGCCGCTGCCCACGAGCACGCCGCCCGCGGACTCCGTCACACTCACCACGGCGCCGGGCTGCACGCCCGCGCGGCGGAGGGTGTACATCAGCTGGGCGTCCGTCTGGATCGGCTCGCCGATACGGCGGACGACCACGGTCATGCCCTCCGCGCCCGCGTCCAGGTCGGCCAGCGAGACCATCCCGGCGTCCAGGAAGGGGTCGGCCTCCGCCTTCTCGCCCAGCTCCTCCAGGCCCGGGATCGGGTTCCCGTAGGGCGACTCGGTCGGGTGGCGCAGCAGCTCCAGCACCCGCCGCTCGACCGCCTCGCTCATCACATGCTCCCAGCGGCACGCCTCCGCGTGGACCTGCTCCCACTCCAGGCCGATGACGTCGACGAGCAGGCACTCGGCGAGGCGGTGCTTGCGCATCACGCGCGTGGCCAGCCGGCGGCCCTCTTCGGTCAGCTCCAGATGGCGGTCTCCCGCGACCGTGACCAGGCCGTCCCGCTCCATGCGGGCCACGGTCTGGCTGACCGTGGGACCGCTCTGGTCGAGCCGCTCGGCGATACGGGCGCGCATAGGCACCACACCTTCCTCTTCGAGCTCGAGGATGGTGCGGAGATACATCTCCGTGGTGTCGATCAGTCCGGACATACGTGCCCCTCGATGGAATCGTGCTGGCGGCCCTGAAACCAATTCTGACGTATCCCACTGACAACCGTCCCGCGCCGGTGCAAGCCCGCCGCCGATCGTTCATGTCGATGTGGGGGAACGGCCGCGTTGACGGCCGTATTGACAGGGCAATGGTCCAGACCGCAACGTGATCGGCGGCATGAACATTCCACCCGTGCGAGAGGGCTGCGCATGAGCGAGAGCAAGCTGGCCGGTCAGTTCTTCGACGCCGCGATCGGTCTGCTGCAGCGCGTACGGGCCGAGGAGTCCGCGAGCATCGCGGCCGCCGGGGCCGCGATCGCCGACGCCGTCGCCGCGGACGGCCGCCTGTTCGCCTTCGGCGCCGGGCACTCCTCCCTCCCCGCACAGGACGTCGTCTACCGTGCCGGCGGCCTCGCCCTGATGAATCTGCTGGCCGTCCCCGGCGCCGTCGGCGTCGACGTCATGCCAGCGACGCTCGGCTCGGCCCTGGAGCGCGTCGACGGGCTGGCGGGCGCGGTGCTCGACTCCAGCCCCGCCCGCGCCGGCGACGTACTGGTGATCATCTCCCTGTCGGGTCGCAACGCCCTGCCGGTGGAGATGGCGATGAACGCGCGCGCCCTCGGGCTGACGGTGATCGGCGTGACCTCGGTGGCGTACGCACATGAGACCAGGTCCCGCCATGCGTCCGGCGCCTTCCTCAAGGACCACTGCGACATCGTCCTCGACTCCAAGATCGCGGTGGGCGACGCCGAGCTGACGCACAAGGAGATCGAGGCCCCCTTCGCGCCCGCGTCCACGGTGGTCACCTGTGCGCTGATGCAGGCGACGATGGCCGCTGCGGCGGAGCGCCTCGTCGAGCAGGGCATCGAGCCCCCGCTGCTGCGCTCCGGGAACGTGGACGGCGGCCACGAGTGGAACGGCCGGATGATGGACCAGTACGCGGACCGGATCTTCTTCCGTCGCTGAGCGCCGCCGCGCACGGCTGGGCGCCGCCGGGTTCCGCTGGGCGCCGCTGGGCGCCGCTGGGCGCCGCTGGGCGCCGCTGGGCATCTGCCGGCCCGCCGCCGACCGTCGCCGCATCGTCCCGACCGCCGCGCACTGCTGGGCGGCGCCGGGCTCCGCCGGTCTGCCGCCGAGCGCCGCCGAGCGGGCTACGGCCCTCCGTCCTCCCCCGGCGCGGCCAGGCGGGCCAGATCCAGTGACGCGGCCGCGAGGGTCGCGACGCTCTCCGCATAGACCGCGTCGGGCCGTTCGAACGGCGGGCGACTGGCGGTGCGCAGGAAGGTGAGGACCCCCAGGGTGCGGCCGCGGCTGCGCAGCGGGGTGCACAGGGCGTGCGCGGTGTCGCCCGGCCACTGGCGCTCCTCGGCCCACTCGCCGGCCGCCCGGCCGCCGACGTCCACCGCGGGGCTCCCGCCGCCCCTCGCCCGCGCGCCCGCCCTGGTAACCGCCCCCGCGCCCGCGCTCGCGCGGACCGAGCCGACGCGGTCCGCCGACTGGAGGGCCGGATGACCCGCCGGATAGCGGACGGGGATGCCCGAGCCCTCCGGGCCCGCACCCGCGACGGGCACGCACGGCCCCGGCGCGCCGGACGGCGTCGCCGCCGCGCGGACCAGCCGGTCGCCGCCCGGCTCCACCAGGTCGATCAGGGCATGGTCGGCGAAGCCCGCGAGCGCGAAGTCGACATAGGCCGTCGCCGCCTCCATCGGGTCCTCGCACTCGACGGCGGCGCGCCCCGCCCGGTGCAGCTGGCTCGCCCGGAAGCGCAGCCTGTCGGCCTCCTGCTCGGCCAGCTTCTGCTCGGTCACATCGTGGAACAGCCAGCCCACGCCCAGGGGCACCGGCTCCTCCGCGAGCGGCGAGGCGAGCCGCAGGAACCCGCTCCGCCAGCACCTCCGCCGCTCCCCCTCCCCCTCCGCGTCGTCCTGGCCTTCCGTCGCCCTCAGGGTCACCCACAGCTCGACCAGCCCCCGGGGCGCGCCCTCGGCCAGTACGTGGTGCAGCGCGCCCTCCAGTTCCTCCACGCCCCGGACGACCAGCTCCCCCAGCGGCCGGCCCAGCGGCGAGACCCGTCCCGCGCCGAGGGCCCGCGCGGCATGGGCGTTGACGACGGTCGGGCGCAGATCCACATCGACCAGGACGACCCCCCAGGAGGCGTCGTCGAACAGCGCCTCGCTCAGCGCGATCGAGCGCTCCAGGTCGATCTGCGCATGGACTTCGCTGAAGGCCGTGTAGACGCCGGTGGGCTTGCCGTCCACACCCGGCACCCGCGCCGACTGCGTCCGTACGAGCACCCGGCTCCCGTCCTTGCGCAGCAGCGCGAACTCATGCACCTGCCGTCCCGGCGCGTCCATGGCCGCCAGCAGCCGCGCCTCGACCTCTCCGGCGTCCGCGCTGCGCACCGCCCATCCGGCGAACCCGCGCCGCCCTACCGCCTCCCCGGCCGACCAGCCGAGAATCCGCTCGGCCTCCCGGTTCCAGTGGGTGATCACGCCGTCCGCGTCGAAGGCGCAGAGCGCGGCGTCCATCCCGTCCAGCAGCGCGGCCAGCAGCTCCGCTCCCGGCCCCCCGCCCCGCTCCCGCCGCCGCGCTTCCCCGGGCCCGGGCTCGTCCGGCCCGAGCGCCGCACCCGCCGTCTCACTCCTGGAAGCACTCATCCTGGACCCCCTGCAGGACGCGTCCCACGCATGCTCATGCCCGTCAGCTTCAGCTCATGCACGTAGGTTCATTCAACTGGAACGTGACGCAGCACACACTCTGTTCCCGAAAATCGTTGCCGCTTGGAAATGGGGTTGTGGGCGCACCGCCCGCTTCCTAGTGTGTGCAGCACACGGGAAAGGAGGTGGTTCGGCAGATGTATGACAACCGGACGCGTGAGGTGGCTGCGGGCTAGCGGCCCGTCGTCGCACTACGTGCACCTCGGCCGACCGCCGGCCGAAATCCCAAGCAGTCACCGACCCGCGGGCTCGCCGGTACGTCCGGCCGGCTTCCTCCTCGGAGGAGACCAGAGCCCGCGGGTTTCTGCATGCCGGGCCCACCGAGGCCGTTAGCCGGAGTCCGCAGGACCTGGTAGCCGGGGCCCGTCGCCGGAGCCGGTAGCAGGAGCCGGTAGCAGGAGTCCGTCGCCGGAGTCCGCCTGGGCCCGGTCTTTGGGGCCCGCCCGGCGCCGAGCGGCGCCCGTCGGCGTCGTGCCGGAGGGCTCCGGCTCGCCACCGGCGTTGTGCCGGAGCCGTCGGGCGGTCGGAGCCCGTCGACACCGTGCCGGAACCCCTTGGGCGGGCCGGGGGCCGGTCAGGGCGACAGGCGTTCCAGCCGCCAGCCCCCGGCCGCCGTCTCGTCGCGCGCGTACCGCAGCCGGTCGTGCAGCCGGTTCTCGCTGCCCTGCCAGAACTCGACCATGTCCGGGGCGACGCGGAAGCCGCCCCAGTGCGGGGGCACCGGGACCTGTTCGCCCTCGGGGTAGCGGGCGGCGAGCTCCTCGTAGCGGCCGGCCAGCTCCTCGCGGGAGGCGATGACCGCGGACTGCTCGCTGGCCCAGGCCCCGAGCTGGGAACCGTGGGGGCGGGTGCGGAAGTACGCGGCGGTCTCGGCGCGGCCGACGCGCGACGCCTCGCCCGTGACGATCACCTGGCGGGCCAGCGGATGCCAGGGGAAGAGCAGGCAGACGGAGGCGTTGGCGTCGATCTCGCGGCCCTTGCGGGAGTCGTAGTTGGTGAAGAAGACGAAGCCCTGGTCGTCGAAGTGCTTGAGCAGCACGATGCGCGAGGAGGGCCGGCCGTCGGCGGAGACGCTGGAGACGACCATGGCGTTCGGCTCGTGCAGCGCGGCGGCCGCGGCCTCCGCGAACCAGTGCGCGAACTGCTCCATGGGCGTGGCGGCGAGGTCGCTCTCGTGCAGCGGTGTGGAGCGGTACTGCTCCCGCATGACGGACGGGTCGGGGACGACGGCCCCGGCGACGACGGGCGGCACGGCGCGCCGGGCAGGTGCGGGCTGGTGATCGGTCACGGGCTCATCCTGCCGCAGCGCCCGAGCGGGCACCCCACACGGCTCCCGAGCGGGCGTCCCGGCAGCGACGAGGAGGGTACGCAGTGCCACCGGGCGGTGGTGACAGGGCCATCCGCCGGTGACGACGGCAGAATGGGCCGGTAATGACGGGGGAGTCTGCCCGGCACGGAGTGCCACTAATCCTCTCTCGCCGAAATGGGGCAGTGTGCCGGATGTCACGCTTCCCCGCATCAGCCGGACCAGCCAAAATCTTGCGTCGGGTCACTGTGGCCCCCTCACAGCTTCCGGACGGCCCGCCGACGGCCCGCCGTACCGGGCACCGCCGGGGCGTAGCAACCCGCCTGAAGTCGCAGCCACCTTGAGGAGCCGCCTGATGTCCGACTTCGTACCTGGACTCGAGGGAGTCGTCGCGTTCGAGACGGAGATCGCAGAACCCGACAAGGAGGGCGGCGCGCTCCGCTACCGGGGCGTCGACATCGAGGACCTGGTCGGCCAGGTGTCCTTCGGCAACGTCTGGGGTCTGCTGGTCGACGGCGCGTTCAACCCCGGTCTGCCGCCCGCCGAGCCCTTCCCCATCCCCGTGCACTCCGGCGACATCCGCGTCGACGTGCAGTCCGCGCTGGCCATGCTCGCCCCGGTGTGGGGGCTGAAGCCGCTTCTCGACATCGACGAGGCGCAGGCCCGTGAGGACCTGGCGCGCGCCGCCGTGATGGCGCTGTCGTACGTCGCCCAGTCCGCACGCGGCCAGGGCCTGCCGATGGTCCCGCAGCGGGAGATCGACAAGGCGCAGTCGGTCGTCGAGCGCTTTATGATCCGCTGGCGCGGCGAGCCGGACCCCAAGCACGTCAAGGCCGTGGACGCCTACTGGACCTCGGCGGCCGAGCACGGCATGAACGCCTCCACCTTCACCGCCCGCGTCATCGCCTCCACCGGCGCCGATGTGGCGGCCGCGCTCTCCGGCGCCGTCGGCGCGATGTCGGGGCCGCTGCACGGCGGCGCGCCCTCCCGCGTCCTCGGCATGATCGAGGAGATCGAGCGCACGGGCGACGCCGTCGCGTACGTCAAGCAGGCCCTGGACAAGGGCGAGCGGCTGATGGGCTTCGGGCACCGCGTGTACCGCGCCGAGGACCCGCGCGCCCGGGTGCTGCGCCGCACCGCCAAGGAGCTGGGCGCACCGCGCTACGAGGTCGCCGAGGCGCTGGAGAAGGCCGCGCTGGAGGAGCTGCACAGCCGCCGCCCGGACCGGGTCCTGGCGACGAACGTGGAGTTCTGGGCGGCTATCACGCTGGACTTCGCCGAGGTTCCTGCGCACATGTTCACGTCGATGTTCACCTGCGCCCGCACGGCGGGCTGGTCGGCGCACATCCTGGAGCAGAAGCGCACGGGCCGGCTGGTGCGTCCTTCGGCGCGGTATGTGGGGCCGGGCTCGCGCAGCCCGCGTGAGATCGCCGGCTACGACGACATCGCCGGCATCGGCTGAATCGGCCGAATCCCCCGAATCGGCTGAATCGCCTTGGCCGGCGGAATCACCTGACCGGCTCGAATCAGGGGCCCAGTTGGGCGTCGACCAGCGACGCCCACTGGGCGACCACCCTGCTGCGGCGCGCGCTGTCGTCGGTGAGGAGAGTGGCGAGCCCCAGCCCCCGCGCCATGTCCAGCAGCCCCTGCACGGTCTCGCGCACACCCGGCCGGGACTCGTCCGCGCCCAGCAGCTCGACGGCGATGCGGTGCGTCTCGCGGCCGACCTTCGCCTCCAGCTCCGTGACGCGCGGGCGGAGCTGTTCCTCGTTCGAGGCGGCTGTCCACAGGTGCAGCGCGGCCCGGAACAGCGGTCCGGTGTAGAGGTCGACGATTGCGGCGGCGATCTCCCTGCGGTCCCCGCCCGCGAGGGAGGCGAGGGCGCTGGAGCGCTGCTCGGCGACGTATTCGACGGCCGCCGTGAACAGGTCCTCGCGGGTGGGGAAGTGGTGCTGCGCCGCACCGCGGGAGACCCCGGCGCGTTCGGCGACGACGAGGACCGTGGAGCCCGCCCAGCCGTGTTCGGCGAGGCAGGCCACGGCGGCTTCCAGCAGCCGCTGACGGGTGGCCCGGCTGCGGTCCTGCTTCGGGGCGCTTGCGGCGCCGGGCGCGGTGTTCTGCCCGGTGTGCGCGGTGTTCTGCGCACCGGGCACGGAGTTCTGCCCGGTGTGCGTGGTCGCTACAACACCCATGCGGGGTCCCGTCGTTCCAGCAAGGCCGTCATGCCCTCGCGCGCCTCGGGTGAGGCGAACAGCGAGGCCGAGCGCTGTACGAGGTCCTCCGCGTCGCGCTCGAAGGTCTCCAGCACCCTAGCCGCGAGCAGCTGCTTCGCCGCTGCCAGCCCCTGCGGGGACGCCCTGCGCAGCCCGTCGAGGAGCGGGGCGAGCACGCGGTCGACGTCGCCGTCCTCGGCCGCGACGGTGAGCAGCCCGGCGCGGACCGCCTCCGCCGCTGTGAACCGCTCCCCGGTCAGGCAGTAGCGTTCGGCGGCCCGCGGGTCCATGCGCGGCAGCAGGGGCAGGGAGATCACCGCGGGCGCCACCCCGAGCCGCACCTCCGTGAACGCGAAGTCGGAGCCCGCGCTCGCCGCCGCCATGTCGCAGGCCCCGACCAGTCCGATGCCCCCGGCCCGCACATGTCCGTCGACGCGCGCCACCACCGGCTTGGGCAGGGTGACGAGCTGCCGCAGCAGCGCGACGAACGTGTACGGGTTGGGCGGGGCCTTCAGGTCCGCGCCCGCGCTGAAGGCGGTCCCAGTGTGGGTGAGGACCACGGCCCGCACGGCCTCGTCCCGGGCGCAGTCGGCGAGGGCCTGCGCCAGTTCGTCGACGAGCCGCGCCGACAGGGCGTTGCGGTTGGCGGGCGAGTCGAGCGTCAGGGTGGCGATGCCGCGTTCACGGCCGCTGAGCACCAGCGTCATTCGGTTTTCCTCTCGCGATCGCTCTCGCGCAGTTCTCGTCGCAGGATCTTTCCCGAGGCGGCGCGCGGCACACCGTCGACGAACGCGACCCGGCGGATCTTCTTGTACGGGGAGACCCGTTCGGCGACGAACGCCGTCACCTCGTCGGCGGTGAGGTCCGCGGCGGACCGCTGCCGTACGACGTACGCCTTGGGGATCTCGTTCCCGTCGTCGTCCGGCACGCCGACCACGGCGGCGTCCGCGATGCCCTCGTGGGTGAGCAGCAGGGCCTCCAGCTCGGCGGGGGCCACCTGGTAGCCCTTGTACTTGATGAGCTCCTTGACCCGGTCGACGACGAAGAGCCAGCCGTCGCCCTCGACTCGCCCGATGTCGCCGGTGTGCACCCACCCCTCCTCGTCGATCATCGCGGCGGTGGCGTCGGGCCGGCCGAGGTAGCCCTTCATCACCTGCGGCCCGCGGATCGCTATCTCGCCCTCCTGTCCGGCGTCGGCGTCCTTGCCGGAGCCGTCGAGGGCGAGGAGCCGCATCTCGGTGCCGGGGAGCAGCCGCCCCACGGCGCCGGGAGGCGGGTTCTGCGCGGCGAGCGGCACCGCATGGGTGCCGGGGGACAGTTCCGTCATGCCGTAGGCCTGCAGGACGGGCGGCAGTCCGAGCCGCTTGGAGCAGGCCTGCGCCAGGTGCGCGTCGAGCGGGGCGGCGGCGCTGACGATGTACTCCAGACAGGACAGGTCGTAGTCGGCGACGGCCGGGTGCTTGGCGAGCGCCAGCACGATGGGCGGGGCGACGTACAGGCCGTTGATGCGGTGCTTCTCGATCGCGGCGAGGAAGGTCCCCAGCTCGAAGCGCGGCAGCACGACGACGGTCGCGCCATGGCGCAGAGGGGCGTTCATCAGAGCGGTCAGACCGTAGATGTGGAAGAAGGGGAGCACGGCGAGGATGCGGTCGCCCGGTCCCATCGGGATGGCCGGGGCGAGCTGGGCGAGGTTGGTGGCGATGGAGCGGTGGGTGAGCATCACCCCCTTGGGGACCCCGGTGGTGCCGGAGGAGTACGGGAGGGCCGCCACGTCCTCGGCGGGGTCGATGGCGACCTCCGGCTCGGGAGCGGTCGAGCCGAGCATGTCGAGCACGCTGACATGTCCGTCCGCGGTGTCGCAGACGTAGATCTCGGCGATGCCGCCGGCGAGTTCCGCGGCGCGGCGGGCGTTGTCGAGCAGCGGGGACACGGTGACGATCCAGCGGGCGGAGGAGTCGCTCAGCTGCTTGGCGAACTCCTCCGGCGTGGCGAGCGGATGGACGGTGGTGACGGACGCCCCGGCGCGGGCCGCGCCGTAGAAGACGGCCGGGTAGGCGATCGTGTTGGGGCTGTGCAGCGCCAGCACATCGCCCTTGCGCAGTCCGGCGTCGGCGAGTGCTGCCGCGATGCGACGGTGGAAGCGGTCGAGCTGGGCGTAGGTCACGGTCCGGCCGTTCACGCCGTCGACGAGGGCGACGGTGTCGCCGAACTCCCCGGCGCGGCCGAGAACGGCCTGGTGGATGGGCTCGTTGACGGCCGGGACTGCTGCGTACGGACTGCGGAACACCATGGCGACGACCCCTTGTCGGTGACGGCGGTGCTGGCGATGACAGCGCGGACGGCCAGCATGGCGTGCGTCAGTACGACTTGGGGAGACCCAGGGTCTGATGAGAGACGTAGTTGAGGATCATCTCCCGGCTGACCGGCGCGATGCGCGAGACGCGTGCGGCGGTCACCAGGGAGGCGAGGCCGTACTCGCGGGTGAGCCCGTTGCCGCCGAGCGTGTGCACGGCCTGGTCGACTGCCTTCACACAGGCCTCTCCCGCCGCGTACTTGGCCATGTTGGCGGCCTCGCCCGCGGCGACGTCGTCGCCCGCGTCGTAGAGGGCGGCGGCCTTCTGCATCATCAGCCGGGCCAGTTCCAGCTCGATGTGCGCCTGGGCGAGGGGGTGGGCGATCGCCTGGTGCGCGCCGATGGGGGTCTGCCACACCTGGCGGTCGCGGGCGTATTCGAGGGCCCGGTCCAGTGCGTAGCGGCCCATGCCGATGGCGAACGCGGCGGTCATGATGCGCTCCGGGTTGAGCCCGGCGAACAGTTGCAGCAGCCCCGCGTCCTCGTCGCCCACAAGGGCGTCGGCGGGGAGGCGCACCTCGTCGAGGACCAGCTCGAACTGCTTCTCGTGGGCGTGCAGCTCCATGTCGATCCGCGAACGGGTGAAGCCGGGGGTCTCACGCGGGACGATGAACAGGCAGGCCTTGAGTTTCCCGGTGCGGGCGTCTTCGGTGCGGCCGACGACGAGGGTGGCGTCGGCGATGTCCACGCCGGATATGAAGACCTTGCGCCCGGTGAGGACCCAGCCGCCGTCGTCCGCACGGCGCGCCGTGGTGGTGATGCGGTGGGAGTTCGATCCGGCGTCGGGCTCGGTGATGCCGAAGGCCATCGTGCGGGAGCCGTCGGCGAGGCCGGGGAGCCAGGTGCGGCGCTGTTCCTCGGTGCCGAAGCGGGCGATGACGGTGCCGCAGATGGCGGGCGACACGATCATCATCAGCAGCGGGCAGCCCGCGGCCCCCAGCTCCTCCAGCACGATGGACAGCTCGGCGATGCCGCCGCCCCCGCCGCCGTGCTCCTCGGGGAGGTTGACGCCCAGATAGCCGAGTTTCGCGGCCTCCGTCCACAGGGCTTCGGGGTCGCAGCCGCGGCCGTGGCGGCGGCCGAGGGCGGCGACGGCGGACCGCAGCTGGGTGTGCTCTTCCGTTTCCAGGATCAGGTTCACGATGGTTCGTCCTCCTGCATGTCGTCCTGTATGTCGTCCTGTATGTCGTCCTGTATGTCGGCTTTCATGTCGGCCTTCGCTTCGGCTTTTACGCCGGTCTCCGCGCCGGTCCCCGCGCCGGTCCCCGCGTCGTCCCGTGCTTCGTCGACGACGGCGAGAAGCTCACCGACCTCGACCTGGCGGCCGGGGACGGCGTGGAGCGCGGTGAGCGTGCCGGAGGCGGGAGCGTCGACGCGGTGCTCCATCTTCATGGCCTCCAGCCAGACGAGCGGCTGCCCGGCCCGCACACGCGCCCCCGGCTTGAGCCCTTCGCCGACGCGGACGACGGTGCCGGGCATGGGGGCGAGCAGCGAGCCGGGTTCGGTGCGGTCCTGCGGGTCGGGGAAGCGGGGCCGGACGAGGAGTGCGTGACTGCCGGTCCCGACCGAGTCGACGTACACCCGCTCCGGCGCCGCGCCGTACACGCTGACGTCGTGCCGCCGGACGACCCCGTCGATCTCCAGCCACACGGTCCGGGGTGTCACACCCGCGACGCGCACGCCCGGTTCGTCCACGAGCGCGTACCCGCCGTCGCGGGTGCGGCGGTACCGGACGGTGTGCTCGCCGTATGTCTTCGTCTGCGGCTGCGACGGCAGATTCCGCCATGCGCCGGGGCCCGTCCCGCCCCGCCGCGCCGCGTCCGCGAGCGCGGCGGCCACCGCGGCGTGCCGCTCGCCGCCGGCGGGCGCGGTGAGCTCCGCCAGATGCCGCTCGTAGAACCCGGTGTCCATCCGTCCCTCGCGGAACTCCGGATGCTCCAGCGACCGTACGAGCACCTCCCGATTGGTCACCGGCCCGTGCACCCGCCCCCGCCGCAGCGCGTCCGCGAGCCTCCGCACGGCCTCCTCCCGGGTGGCCCCCCACGCGATCACCTTTGCCACCATGGCGTCGTAGTGCACCCCGACGGCGTCCCCCGCGGCGTATCCGGCGTCCACCCGCACCCAGGGGAGGGCGGCCGGGCCTTCGCCCCCGACAACGCCCGCCGCAACCGGAGCGCGCGCCGCCGGGGCGGCGGGGCGGCCCGCGAGGGCATGCGCGTCCACCGCAGCAGAGGCGTCGTCTCCGCCCACCGCGGCGTTCTCCGGGCCCGCCGGACCGCCGGGCGTGCCGAAGCCGCCCCCGGCGCTCACCGCCGCACCCGGCGCACGCGACGCCGGTTCAGCCGACAGACCCGCAACACCACCACCCCCAGCCGAACCCGCAGGTTCAGCCGGGCTGCCGGGCGTGCCGAAGCCGCCCCCGACGTTCACCGCCGCACCCGGCGCACGCGACGCCGGTTCAGCCGACAGACCCGCAACACCACCGCCCGCGGCCGACGCGCCGCCCGCGCCACGCGCGGCGGCCGGGCCCGGCCAGGCGGCGGAGCCGCCGAAGGCGTTGGCGGCGGAGCCGCCAGGGGTGTCGGGGGCGGAGCCCCCGACCGACGAGGGCGGGCGGGTGGGGAAGCTCAGCGCGTGCAGCGCGCCCGACGTCGGCGTCCAGCCCCGCCCCGGATCCTCCGCGTACAGCCTCGCCTCCACCGCGTGCCCGTGCGGCGCCGGCGGGGCGTCGGGCAGCGCCGCCCCTTCCGCAAGGCGGAGTTGGAGGGCGACCAGGTCGATCCCGTACACCGCCTCCGTCACCGGGTGCTCCACCTGCAGCCGCGTGTTCATCTCCAGGAAGTGCGCCCGGCCGTCGGGCGAGACGAGAAACTCGACCGTGCCCACTCCCCGGTACCCCACCGTCCGCGCCACGCGCTCCGCCGACCCGCGCACCTCGCCGAACACCCCGTCCGGCAGGCCCGGCGCCGGGCACTCCTCGATCACCTTCTGGTGGCGGCGCTGGAGCGAGCAGTCCCGCGTGCCCAGCGCCCACACCGTGCCGAAGGCGTCCGCGGCGATCTGGACTTCGACGTGCCGGCCCCGTTCGACGTACGGCTCGACGAACACCTCGCCGTCGCCGAAGGCCGACTCCGCCTCCGCCCGGGCCGCCGCCAGTTCCCCCTCCAGCAGGGGCAGTTCGCGGACGATCCGCATGCCGCGGCCGCCGCCGCCCGCCGCGGCCTTCACCAGCACCGGCAGATCGCCCTCGGTCAGCGAAGCGGGGTCCAGCTGAGCGAGCCCCATCAGCTCCTTCGCCCGCGTCTTGGACGCCATCGCCTCGATCGCGGCCGGCGGCGGCCCGATCCACACCAGCCCGGCGTCCTCGACCGCCCGCGCGAAGTCCGCGTTCTCCGACAGGAACCCGTATCCCGGGTGCACCGCGTCCGCGCCCGCCGCCAGCGCCGCCTTGACGATCAGATCGCCGCGCAGATACGTCTCCGAGGGCGCCGCCCCCGGCAGCCGTACCGCCGTATCCGCCTCCCGCACGTGCAGCGCGCCCTCATCCGCGTCCGAGAACACCGCGACGGCAGCGATGCCCAGCTCCCGGCAGGTGCGGAAGACCCGGCAGGCGATCTCCCCGCGGTTCGCGACCAGAACAGAACCCAGCACAGAACGAAGCACCATTCCAAGCCCTCACATCCGGAAGACGCCGAAGCCGCCGCGTGCGCCTTCCACCGGCGCGGTGTGGATCGCCGACAGACACAGCCCCAGCACGGTCCGCGTATCGCGCGGGTCGATCACCCCGTCGTCGTACAGCCGACCGGACAGGAACATCGGCAGCGACTCGGACTCGATCTGCTGCTCCACCATGCTGCGGAGTGCGGCGTCGGCCTCGTCGTCATACGGCTGCCCATTCGCCGCCGCCGACTGCCGCGCGACGATCGACAGCACGCCCGCGAGCTGCTGCGGCCCCATCACCGCCGACTTGGCGCTCGGCCAGGCGAAGAGGAAGCGGGGGTCGTAGGCGCGTCCGCACATGCCGTAGTGCCCGGCCCCGTACGACGCGCCCAGCAGCACGCTCAGATGCGGCACGCGCGAGTTCGACACCGCGTTGATCATCATCGAGCCGTGTTTGACGATCCCGCCCTGCTCGTACTCCTTGCCGACCATGTAGCCGGTGGTGTTGTGCAGGAAGAGCAGTGGAACATCGCGCTGGTTGGCGAGCTGGATGAACTGCGCCGCCTTCTGCGACTCCTCGCTGAACAGCACGCCCTGCGCATTGGCCAGCACCCCGAGGGGATACCCGGCGAGCCGCGCCCACGCGGTCACCAGGCTCGGCCCGTACAGGGGCTTGAACTCGTCGAACCCCGAACCACCCGACCCGTCCGATCCATCCGAAGCGTCAGCGCCGTCAGCGCCGTCGACGCCGTCGACGATTCGCGCGATCACCTCGCGCGGGTCGAAGGGGGTGCGCAGATCGCCGGGGACGATGCCGAGCAGTTCCTCGGGGTCGTGCCGCGGCGGCACGACGGGATGCGGCGGCGCCGGATGCGCCTTGCGCCAGTTGAGCCGGGCGACCACGCGCCGGGCCTGCCGCAGCGCGTCGGGTTCGTCGACCGCGAAGTAGTCCGCGAGTCCCGAGGTGCGGGCGTGCATCCGCGCGCCGCCCAGCGACTCGTCGTCGCTCTCCTCGCCGGTCGCCATCTTCACCAGCGGCGGCCCGCCGAGGAAGACCTTCGACCGCTCCTCGATCATGATGACGTGGTCGGACATGCCGGGGACGTACGCCCCGCCGGCCGTGGAGTTGCCGAAGACGACGGCGATCGTGGGTATCCCGGCGGCAGAGAGCCGGGTCAGGTCCCGGAACAGCGCCCCGCCGGGGATGAAGATCTCCTTCTGGGACGGCAGGTCCGCGCCGCCCGACTCGACGAGCGAGATACACGGCAGCCGGTTGGCGAAGGCGATCTCGTTGGCGCGCAGGGCCTTCTTCAGGGTCCAGGGGTTGGACGCTCCGCCGCGCACGGTGGGGTCGTTGGCGGTGATCACGCACTCCACGCCCGCGACGACGCCGATGCCGGTGACCATCGACGCGCCGACCGGGTAGTCGCTGCCCCAGGCTGCGAGCGGGGACAGTTCGAGGAAGGGCGTGTCCGGGTCGAGGAGCAGCTCGACGCGTTCGCGGGCGAGCAGTTTGCCGCGGTCGCGGTGGCGGGCGCGGTACTTCTCGCCGCCGCCCGCGAGCGCTTTGGCGTGCTCGGCTTCGAGGTCGGCCAGCTTGGCGAGCATGGCCTCGCGGTTGGCGGCGTACTCGGCGCCCCTGACATCGATGGCCGTCACAGCAGCACCTCCGGAATGTCGATGGCCGTCACAGCAGCACCTCCGGAATGTCGACGTACCGCGAACGCAGCCACTCGCCCAGTGCCTTGGCCTGTGGGTCGAAGCGGGCCTGTGCGGCGACGCCTTCGCCGAGGATGCCCTCGACCACGAAGTTGAGGGCGCGCAGATTGGGCAGGACATGGCGTACGACGACGAGTCCCGCGGTCTCCGGGAGCAGCGCGCGGAAGCGGTCCTCGGTCAGCTCGTGGGCCAGCCAGCGCCAGGCTTCGTCGGAGCGCGCCCACACCCCGACGTTGGCGTCGCCGCCCTTGTCGCCGCTGCGTGCGCCAGCGACGAGGCCCAGGGGCGCGGCCCGGCACGGTCCCGGCGGCAGCGGGTCGGGCAGCCCGGCGGACGGGCGCACGGAGGCGGGCGAGTGCACGGAGGCGGACGGGCGCACGGAGGCGGGCGAGTGCGCCGGGGCGGCCGGCTCGGTACGGGCGGGAGGGGAGACGGCCACCCGCTCCCCATCGGGCAGCACCGCCGTGTGTGGCGCATCGCCCAGGTCGACGTACCGCGCCTCGAAGACGCCGTAGGGCGCGCCTTTGCCGGGCGGGGCCGTGACATGGAAGCCGGGGTAGCTGGCGAGCGCCAGCTCGACGGCCGCGCCGCTGACGGCCCGGCCCACCTTCTCCGGGTCGCCGTCGCGGACGACGAGCCGCAGATAGGCGCTGGCGCGCTCCTGGGTGTCGCCGTCCTCCCGCTCGGTGCGGGCGAGCTCCCAGTGCACATGCGCGGGCCGCTGTCTGCCGCCGTCCGCGGCGAAGGCGTCTTCGAGCTGGTCCCGGACCAGTTGGGCCTTGGCCTCGATGTCGAGTCCGGTGAGGACGAACACGACCTCGTTGCGCCAGCCGCCGATGCGGTTGAGGCCGACCTTGAGGGTGGGGGGCGGGGCCTCACCGCGTACGCCGGAGATGCGCACCCGGTCCGGCCCGTCCGGCTCCAGCCGTACGGTGTCGAGGCGGGCGGTGACGTCCGGGCCCGCGTAGCGCGCGCCGCCGGTCTCGTACAGCAGCTGCGCGGTGACGGTTCCGACGTCCACGAGGCCGCCGGTACCGGGGTGTTTGGTGATGACGGAGGAGCCGTCGGCGCGGAGCTCGGCGAGGGGGAAGCCGGGGCGGCGCAGGGAGCGGGCGTCGTGTCCGGCGAAGAAGGCGTAGTTGCCGCCGGTGGCCTGGGTGCCGCACTCCAGCACATGGCCCGCGAGGACGGCCCCGGCGAGGGCGTCGTAGTACCCGGGGTCCTCGGGGTCCCAGCCGAAGTGGGCGACGGCCGGGCCGGTGACCAGGGCCGCGTCCGTGACCCGGCCGGTGACCACGACATCCGCCCCGGCGCGCAGACAGGCGGCGATCCCGCCCCCGCCGAGGTAGGCGTTGGCGGTGAGCACGCCCGCGCCCCAGCGGCCGCGTGCCAGCAGGTCGTCGCCTTCGACATGGGCGACGCGGGCGGGGACGCCGAGGCGCTCGGCGAGGCCGCGCACGGCGTCGGCGAGGCCGGAGGGGTTCAGCCCGCCCGCGTTGGCGACGATGCGCACGCCGCGGTCGAGGGCGAGGCCGAGGCACTCCTCGAGCTGACGGAGGAAGGTCTTGGCGTAGCCGAGGCGGGCGTCCTTGAGCCGGTCCCGGCCGAGGATGAGCATGGTGAGCTCGGCGAGGTAGTCCCCGGTGAGGACGTCCAGTTCGCCGCCTTCGAGCATCTCGCGCATGGCGTCGAATCGGTCACCGTAGAAGCCGGAGGCGTTGCCGATCCGGAGGACCGGGTCCGTCATATCGACCCCTTCGGCGGGCGTCCGAGGCCCGCCGGTCCGGCGAACGCCTGGGCGATGTCCAGCCAGCGGTCGGCGTCCGGGCCTTCGGCGCGCAGCGCGAGGTCGGCGCGGTGGGCGCGCTGGGTGACGAGCAGGCAGAAGTCGAGGGCGGGGCCGGTCACGCGCTGGGGCGCGTCCTCGGGGCCGTACACCCACACCTCCGTGCCGTCCGGGGCGGTCAGCTCGACGCGGAACGCGTCCGCGGGCGGCGTCAGCCCCCGTGCCCCGTACGCGTAGTCGCGGGTCCGGACGCCGATGCGGGCCACATGCCGCAGCCGCGCGGTCGGGCTGCGTACGGCTCCGAGTGCGTCTGCGATGTCCTGGCCGTGCGCCCAGGTCTCCATCAGCCGGGCGCTCGCCATGGACGCAACGCCCATGGGCGGGCCGTACCAGGGCAGCCGGGCGCCCGGCGGGGCCGCGCGCAGGGCGTGCTGCAGCCGTTCGCGCCCCTCCCGCCAGCGGGCGAGCAGTGCGTCCGGCGGCGCGGCGGCCCCCGCCCGCGCGCCTTCGTCGACGAACGACTCGGGCGCGCCGAGGGCCTTTTCGACCTCGGCGGCGAAGGCGTCGGGATCGGTGGCGGCCAGCAGCGCGGCGGCGTCGGTCCAGGCCAGGTGGGCGATCTGATGGGCGACCGTCCAGCCGGGGGCGGGCGTCGCGGTGCGCCAGCGCTCGGGACTCAGCTCCCTCACCAGCCGGTCGAGCTCACGGCTCTCCTGTCTCAGATCGTCGAGGACGGCGATGGGGACGGGCACGGCGGCGGGGACGGGATCGGACACGAGGCGCTCCCTCGGGGCACGACGTCAGTGCCCTGGAGCATGGCAGCGCCGACAAAAACAAGCAAGCATGCTTGCTTTGATTTNCATGGCAGCGCCGACAAAAACAAGCAAGCATGCTTGCTTTGATTTCTAGTGCCGCGACCGGCAATGTTTGCCCGTCAAGGAGCGTCGTCCGGTGCGTGCGATCGCAAGGCGGCCGGAAGCCCTCGTAGCGGAGCTACTTGGGCTTTTGGCCAACGCAGCGAGCGTGCGTGCAGGGCGGCGCGACAGGGCAAAGCTTGCCGGGAGGGGCACTAGCCCTTTCCGGCCACCTGCGTCCGCACCGCTCCCATGCTCGCCGCGATGACCAGCGCGATCGCCAACGCGTCGACGAGCGAAAGGGCCTGATGCAGCACCAGGAACCCGGCCCCCGCGGCGATCGCCGGCTCCAGGCTCATCAGCACGGCGAAGGTGGAGGCGGGCAGACGGCGCAGGGCGAGCAGTTCGAGGGTGTAGGGCAGGACGGACGACAGCAGTGCGACCGCGAGGCCGAGGACGAGAACGGCGGGTGTGATCAGCGTCGTCCCGGCCTCGGCGACGCCCAGCGGCAGGGTGAGCAGCGCGGCGACGCCGATGGCCAGCGCCAGGCCGTCCGCCTGCGGGAAGCGGCGGCCGGTGCGGGCGCTGAAGACGATGTACGCGGCCCACATCGAGCCCGCGGCGAGCGCGAAGGCCGCGCCGACGGGGTCGAGGCGGTCGAAGCCGCCGCCGCTGAGCAGCACCACGCCGCCCAGGGCGAGCCCGGCCCAGACGAGGTTGACCCAGCGCCGGGAGACGATGACGGAGAGGGCGAGCGGGCCGAGCACCTCGAAGGTGACGGCCGCGCCGAGGGGGATGCGGTCGGCCGCCTGGTAGAAGAGCGTGTTCATGGCCGCCATGGCGGCGCCGAACGCGACGACCGTGCCCCAGTCGGCGCGCGAGTGCCCGCGCAGCCGGGGGCGGCAGACGGCGAGCATCACCAGGGCGGCGAGCCCCAGCCGCAGGGTGACGACGCCGAGGGCCCCGGCGCGCGGCATCAGCAGCACGGCGACGGCTGCGCCGAACTGCACGGACAGGGCGCCCGCTACGACGAGCGAGACGGGCCCGAGGGACGGCCCTCCGCGCCGCCCGCCCTGCCCGGCCCGCCCACTCTGGCCACCCTGCGCGCCGCGCCCGCTCTCCGTGACCCCTGCGGGCCGTCCGGCCTGCCCCGCCTGCTGCCCCGCCTGGCGGGCCGGGTGCGCGGGCCCGGCCGCACCCCTCGTCGCTGTCTCGCTGTTCACCCGCCCCACGGTAGGGACTGCCGCGTCCGCAGTGAAATGTCTATTGGTCTGCGGTTATGCTTGTGAAGCATGAGCATCGAGGTGCGTCATCTGCGTTGCTTCCTCGCCGTGGCGGAGGAGTCCAGCGTGACCCGCGCGGCGTACCGGCTCGGCATCACCCAGCCCGCGGTCTCGCGCACACTGGCCGCGCTGGAACGGGCCCTCGGCGTACTGCTCGTAGACCGCTCCACCCACCATGTGGCACTCACGGCCGAGGGCAGGGCCTTCCGCGACAAGGCGGCGGCCGCGGTGGCCGCGTTCGACGAGGCACTCGACACGGGGCGGCTGCGCCGCTGGCCGCTGCGGCTCGGCCACGCCTGGTCGGCGCTCGGCCCGTACACCACTCCCCTGCTGCGCCGCTGGCAACAGGAGCACCCCGAGACCCCGCTGGAACTCCTCCGCATCGACGACATCACGGCGGGCCTGACCCGCGGCGAGGTGGACGCGGCAGTGCTGCGGGGCCCGGCGGACGTCCCCGGCCTGGTCACCGAGCTGCTCTTCACGGAGCCCCGCGTCGCCGCGCTCCCCTCCGACCATCCGCTGGCGGACCGCCCGTCGCTCACCCTCACCGACCTCGCGGCGCTCCCGGTGATCCTCAACCCGGTCTCCGGCACGACGACCCTCGACCTGTGGCCGCCCTCCGCCCGGCCGGCCGCCGTGCTGACCGTCGCCAACACGGACGACTGGCTCACCGCGATCGCGGCAGGCCGCGGCGCGGGCGTCTCGGGCTCATCGACGGCCGCGCTCCACCCGTACCCAGGCGTCACCTACCGCCCGCTCCCGGACGCCCCCGACATCCCGGTCCTCCTGGCCCACCGCCAGGGCCCGGCCCACCCGGCGCTCCCCCAACTGTCCACCCTGGCACACGAGGTGACGTCGGAACGGCATACGTGACCCGCCTCAGGCATCCCCTCCCCAGCCCTGCTCAAGCCGGGCCAGGCAGCCGGTGAGCGCGAGCACCGTGCGGGCGAGACGCCGGGCGTAGTCGACGGCCTGGGTGAGGCCGGCGCCGGTCAACTGCTCATCAAGACAACGGTGAGCCCGGGCGACGCCGCCCAGCGCGGCGGCCAAGGCGTCGTCGTTGCGCGGGTACGCGGCGATCCGGTCGCTCACGACGGGAACGAGCCACATCACATGTCCGCGCAGCCGCAGGGTCAGCTCATGCAGCCCGTCGTACGCGGGCACATCGGCGGTACAGGCCAGCAACCGCTCGGCGTCCACCCGCATCCCCGCCGTACTGAGGCTCGTCGGGTTCGCTGCGGGGTTCATGCGTCGCTCCCGGTGGTGTGGGGGTGGTTACGGAGCTCGACGTTGCAGTCCACGGCCTTCGACCGGTCCCCGGCGGCGAGCGCTGCGGCACGCTGCTGGGCCAGGGCCGCGCAGACACCGCATCCGGGCGCGGGGTCGGGGACGTCGCCGGGAGGCAGCAGGTGGACTGGGAGCGGTCCGTACACGGTCACGACGCTCCCCTCGCTGCCGGGTGGACGGTGCGCGGGTGCGACAGCCGCGGCTGGTTCAGCAGGCGGGACAGATGTGCATACACGTGCTCGGCCTCGACGCGGGACAGGACGAGATCGGCTTGACCCTGCGGCCTGTCGACGCACCACAAGTCCAGTGGTACGCGGATCTCTCCGGTGTCGGCATCGCCCATGGGCGGCGCGCCCGGACGCGGTGAGGCATGCCAGGTTGTGGCCATCAGCTCTCCAGGTATCGGCTTTGACGGGCCGTCACCGTACGATCGCTACCACGCGGTAACGGGGACAGGACGTCCCCGCTACCCCCGGTGTCCCCCTACCCTGCTTCGCGCAGACCGATCCGCCCTGCCAACCTCGCCGCCTCCGGGCGCAGCGCCCGAGGCACATCCCGCCACAGCTCGGCCACCGCCGTACGAGCGGACGGCGTGTACTCGACCGTCTCCGCCCCGATCCGGTGCGCGAGCTGCATCACATGCAGCGCGGCCGTGTGGTCCCCCCGTTGCAGATGCCCACGGGCGACCTCCACCCACAAGCGCGCTCGCCGCTCCACCGAGGGCATCTCGTCCGGGTCGACGTCGTTCGCCGCGGAAAGCGCCTGGCGACTGGTCTTCAGATCGACCGCCACGCTGATCTCGTGGAAGTCGACGTTCGCCCGGCCGAACACGGTGGACGGGTGCACGTACGAGGCGGGCAGCGACTTCGCCACCTGATCACCGGCGCCCCAGTAGCGCCACGCGTCTCCCGACCTGCCGTCCCGCGCCGCCGTGACCGCGGCGTGCAGTTGGAGCGCGCCGTAGATGCCGCGCCAGTCATCCGGAGCGTCGTCGAGGTGGGACCGGATCAGTTCGGCGGCCTCCGTCACCACCCCAAGGGCTTCATCCGGATACGCGGTCTCACGCAGGATGTTGCCCATGTTCCAGGCGGCGGCCGCGATCGCAGCCGGTTGGTCCGCATCCCGCGCGGCCGTCATCGCCCGGTCGGCGACCACCCAGGCCAGCTCCGCTGGGGCGATATAGGCGGTGGCCTGCCCGGTGAGGCGGTAGACGTCCGAGACCGCGACGAGCGCGGCACGGCGCTGGTCGCCGTCGAGTGCCCGGGTCGCGTTCTCGGTGTCCCGGATCAGTGGTGGGAGCAGTTTGAGGACCTCGGTGCGGTTGCGGCTTGAGGTGTGCCAGAGCCGCCACGTCTGGTCGACGCGTCCCTGCAGCCCGGCCACATCGGGCTGCGTTGCAGATGCGGTGAGGGAGAGGCGCGTGTTCATGACGGTGTCCCAGATCGCGGGCATGGCCGGATGCTGAAGACGGCCAATCGGCACGGTCTGGCCGACTTGAGTCGAGCCGGTCAGCGCGGAGGCGTCGGAGAGCTGGAGTGCGGCGGCCAGACGTAGTACGAGGTGGTTGGCGCGCAGCTCCCGCTCGCCTGACTCGATCTTCTTGAGCCAGTCGGGGCCACGGCCGCACATCCCGGCGAGCACGGCTCGGGACATGCCCCGGGATTCTCGGAGGAGTCGGATGCGTTCGCCGGTGCTGAGATCCTCGGGGATGTCCATGGTGCCCCTTCTCCGTGTGCCGTTTCAGTCAGAGTAGGGGCGGGGCTGTGGTCCCGGGAATGAGGAACTGGCAGGGTTCGGCCCGCCGAGATCGTCGTCACGGAGTCCCGATGAGCAAACGCACCCGCCGCATCGACTACTGGCAGGCCCCGGACGCCCCCAAGCCGACCAGCCGCAAGACGTCGGCGTCCGTGTTCGTCCGTGACGACCAAGGGCGGCTGCTGCTGCTCAAGCGAGTGGACAACGGCCTGTGGACCATTCCCACGGGCGGGGTCAAGAAGGGCGAGACCGTCGGGCAGGCGGGGGTACGGGAGTGCCGCGAGGAAACCGGCCTGGAGGTCGAAGTCATCGGGCTGGTCGGGGTGTTCTCGACACCGGACCATGTCATCGCCTACTGGCACGGCGACAGGATCGACGAAGTGCGCCAGCCCATCAACATCTGCCTGCGCGCCCGCGTCGTCGGGGGCCGCATCGCACCCGACCCGTCCGAAGCGGCGGAGGTCAGCTGGGTGGCCCCGGCCGAACTTGACGGCTACCCGGTGCACCCTGCGCTTCGGGCGCGTATCGACCACGGCCTGCGTTCGACGGAGCCGTACATCTCCTGAGGCGTACATCCCGCACGAGCCGGGCGGCGAGTTCCGGCACCCGCGTCAGCCAGGCCCATCAAGCCCGCCAGGCCGGTCAGGAACCTCCACCGCCCCCTCCTCCGGCAGCGCGTCCGCCAGCAGCTCCGCCAGGTGCCGCCCCCGCACGCCGCCCAGCTGGTCCAGCTGCGTGCGGCAGGAGAAGCCGTCCGCCAGGACCGCCGCGGAGGGGGCCGCGGCCCGCACCGACGGCAGCAGCTGTTCCTCCGCGCAGGCCGCGGAGACCTCGAAGTGGCCCTTCTCGAAGCCGAAGTTGCCCGCGAGCCCGCAGCAGCCGCCGCTCAGCTCGCCTGTCAGGCCGGCCCGCTCCCGCAGGCGGCGCTCCGCCGCGTCGCCCAGCACGGCGTGCTGGTGGCAGTGGGTCTGGCCGACGACGGGGCGGTCGAGGCGCGGTGGCGACCAGTCCGGCTGGGCGCACTCCTCGAGGCCCTGGGCGAAGGTGCGCACCAGGGCCGCGAGGCGGCGTGCGCGGGGGTCGCCGGTCAGCAGTTCCGGGAGGTCGGTGGTGAGCGCCGCCGCGCAGCTCGGTTCCAGCACCACCACCGGCACGCCCAGATCGAGCAGCGGCTCGACCGCGTCCAGGGTGCGCCGCATGACGGTGCGCGCCCGCCGGAGCTGGCCCGTGGAGACATACGTCAGCCCGCAGCACACCCGCCCCTGGGGCAGCACGACTCCCACGCCCGCAGCCTCCATCACCCGTACCGCCGCACGCCCCACCTCCGGTGAGAGGTGCTCGGTGAAGGTGTCGGGCCACAGCACCGCCGTACGGCCTTCGGCGAGCACCGTCTCCCGGTCCCGCTGGCGTCTGCGCAGCCAGCGCCGGAAGGTCTCCCCCGCCAGCCGTGGCAGCTGCCGCTCGGGCGCGATCCCGCCGAGGCGTTTCGCGACCGCCGCGAGCGGTCGCACGCCCGCCGCCGCGTTGACCGCGTCCGCCAGCGGCGCGGCCGCCCGCAGCCACTGAGGCAGCCGGCCCATCGCGTAGTGGGCGGCGGGCCGCAGCCGCCCCGCGTAGTGGTGGTGCAGGAACTCCGCCTTGTACGTGGCCATGTCCACGCCCACGGGACAGTCGCTGCGGCAGCCCTTGCAGGACAGGCACAGGTCGAGCGCCTCCCGCACCTCCTGCGACCGCCAGCCGTCCGTCACCACCTCGCCCGCGAGCATCTCGTGCAGCAGCCGCGCCCGCCCGCGCGTGGAGTGCATCTCCTCGCCCGTGGCCCGGAACGACGGGCACATCACCCCCGGACCGCCGCCGGTCGCCGCGGCCCGGCATTTGGCGACCCCGACGCACCGCCGCACCGCCGCCGAGAAGTCCCCGCCGCCCCGGCCGTCCTCCGGGTAGCCGAACTCGACCGCCACCCGCTCCCGCGGCAGCACCTCGAAGCGCAGATGCTCGTCCAGCCGGTCGGGCCGGGCCAGCATGCCGGGGTTGAGCCCGCCGTCCGGGTCCCACAGGTCCTTGAAGCGGCCGAAGAGCCCCACGAGTTCGTCCCCGTACATCTTCGGCAGCAGCTCGGCCCGTGCCTGCCCGTCGCCGTGCTCCCCCGACAGCGATCCGCCGTGCGCGACGACCAGCTCCGCGATCTCCTCCGAGAAGGCCCGGAACCGCGCCACGCCGCCAGCGCTCAGCAGATCGAAGTCGATGCGGACATGGATGCAGCCGTCGCCGAAGTGCCCGTACGGAGTGCCGCGCAGCCCGTGCGCCGCCAGCAGCGCCCGGAAGTCCCGCAGATACGCGCCGAGCCGCGCGGGAGGCACCGCGCAGTCCTCCCAGCCCGGCCAGGCCTCTCCGCCGTCCGGGGTCCTGGTGGCGGTCCCGGACGCGTCCTCCCGTACGCGCCAGAGCGCCCGCATCCCGGCCGGGTCGTCCACCACCGCCGTGTCCAGCGCGTCCGACGCCTTCGCGACGGCCTCCGCCCGCGCCCGCGCCCCGGCCGCCGTGTCTCCTCCGGTCTCGACGAACAGCCAGGCCCCGCCCCGCGGCAGCGACCGGACCCCCGGCACCAGGTCCTCGGCCATGCCCTCGACGGTCAGCGGCCCTAGCGGCAGCAGCCCCGCCGCGGCCTCGGCCGCCGCGCTCTCGTCCGGGTAGCCCAGCACGGCGAGCGCCCGCGCGCGCGGCGCGTCCACCAGGCGCACAACGGCCTCGGTCACCACCCCGAGTGTGCCCTCGCTGCCGCAGAAGGCCCGTGCCAGGTCGACGTCCTTCTCCGGCAGCAGCGCGTCCAGCGCATAGCCGGAGATACAGCGCGGCAGATTCTCCGGGTATCCGGTCCGCAGCAGCGCGAGATTCCCCCAGGCCAGCTCCCGCACCCCGTCGGGCCCGCCGCCGAAGCCGCGCGCAAGGCGGTGCGCGGCGCCCCGGTACGTCAGCACGTCCAGCTCGGCGACGTTGTCCGCGGTGGTGCCCCAGGCCACGGAGTGCGCGCCGCAGGAGTTGTTGCCGATCATCCCGCCGAGCGTGCACCGGCTGTGCGTGGACGGGTCGGGGCCGAAGGTCAGTCCGTACGGGCGTGCCGCGTCCCGCAGTTCGTCAAGGACGAGGCCCGGCTGCACCACCGCCGTATGCGAGTCCGGATCGATTCCCACGATCGAGTCCATATGCCGGGTGAAATCCAGGACGACGCCGACTCCCGTGGCCTGCCCGGCGATGGAGGTGCCCCCGCCGCGCGGCACGACGGGCGTGGCGTGCGCACGGCACACTTCAAGGGCCGCGGCGACGTCGGCGGCGTCCCGCGGCGCGACGACCCCGACCGGGACGCGCCGGTAGTTGGAGGCGTCCATCGTCGTCAGGGCGCGGGCGGCGGCGCTGAAGTCCACCTCGCCCCGAACGGCCCGCGTCAGCTCCTCCGCCAGCCCGCGCGCCGGGCCCCGTGCCTGCTGTTGCGTCATGTGCCCAGCATGCCCACGTGCGGAGCGTCACACCTGGAGGCGATGCCGACCCTGCCGAGAACCGCCTCCCGCGGCCCTCAACCCCCCTATATTGACCCCCACTTCGTCAGCGACGCACGGCACCACACCACGGCACCACGGCGACCCGCGCCCGCGCCCGACCCGCACCACGGCACGGGACGGCACCCACAGCTCCACGGCACGGCGCGGCACCACAGCTCCACGGCTCCACACCACAGCCCGCTACACACCCCGTCTACGCCCCGTCACCCCGGAAGGCCAGACATGTTGACCGGCACCGACGAGCAGCGATGACCCGCGTCGCGACGCCTCAGCCCCGCGCGCCCCACGCCCTCAAAATCGTCGTCGCGGGCGGCTTCGGGGTGGGCAAGACGACGATGGTGCGCTCCGTCAGCGAGATCCGTCCGCTGCACACGGAAGAGCCCATGAGCCGGGCGGCGAGAATCCGGCGGAAGATCGCGACCACCGTCGCCCTCGACTTCGGCCGTATCACCCTGGACGGCGCCTCGGACGCCGTCGGGGGCGGCCACACGGTCCTGCACCTGTTCGGCGTGCCCGGCCAGGAACGGTTCTGGTTCCTTTGGGACCGCATCTTCAGCGGCACGATCGGCGCGGTGGTCCTGGTGGACACCCGGTGCCTGGCCGACGCCTGGCCCGCGATCGACCGTCTGGAGCATCTGGGGATGCCGTTCATCGTGGCGGCCAACGACTTCGGCGGGCCGTTCGAGGGCGAGGAGAGCATCCGCGCGGGGCTGGGGCTCGGGGACGATGTGCCGATGGTGGAGTTCGACGCGCGCGACCACTCGTCGAGCAAGTTCGTGCTGATCGCGCTGGTGGACCATCTGCGGAAGCTGTCGGGCCGCCGCCCGACGTGACGCGTCCCGGGCGCGCGACGCGTGATGCGTGAGCGGATGCGTGCGGAAGCGTGTGTACGCCTGTGTACGTGTGCGGAAGCGCGTGCACGTGTGTGTATGTGCGTGTACGTGTGCGTCTCAGCCGCCGGACCGCGTCACCGCGCGCCCGGCAGAACCGATACGCTCGCGCCCGTGGCTGAGATCCGGATTCCCGCTGACATCAAGCCCGCCGACGGCCGTTTCGGCGCGGGCCCCTCCAAGGTGCGCACGGAGGCGCTGGACGCGCTGGCCGCCACGGGCGCCTCTCTCCTCGGCACGTCCCACCGCCAGGCTCCGGTGAAGAACCTGGTCGGCGAGGTGCGCGAGGGCGTACGGGAGCTGTTCTCGCTCCCCGAGGGCTACGAGGTGATCCTCGGCAACGGCGGCTCCACCGCCTTCTGGGACATCGCGACGCACGGTCTGATCGACAACAAGTCGCAGCATCTGTCGTTCGGTGAGTTCTCGTCGAAGTTCGCCAAGGCGGCCAAGCTCGCGCCCTGGCTGGCCGAGCCCACCGTGATCTCCTCCGAGCCGGGCACCCACCCCGAGCCGCAGGCGGAGGCGGGCGTCGACGTCTACGCCTTCACCCACAACGAGACCTCGACCGGCGTCGCGGCCCCGATCAAGCGCGTCGACGGCGCGGACGAGGGCGCGCTGGTGCTGGTGGACGCGACGTCGGGCGCGGGCGGTCTGCCGGTCGACATCGCGCAGACGGACGTCTACTACTTCGCCCCGCAGAAGTCCTTCGCCTCGGACGGCGGCCTGTGGATCGGCGTGTTCTCCCCGGCGGCCCTGGAGCGGGCCGGGCGCATCCACGCGTCGGGCCGCCATGTTCCGGAGTTCTTCAGCCTGCCGACCGCGATCGACAACTCGCGCAAGAACCAGACGTACAACACCCCGGCGCTGGCCACCCTCTTCCTGCTCAACGAGCAGCTGAAGTGGCTGAACGGCCAGGGCGGCCTGGCCTGGTCGACGAACCGCACCGCCGCCTCCTCCCGCACGCTCTACAGCTGGGCCGACGCCTCCAAGTACGCGACCCCGTTCGTGACGGACCCGGCCAAGCGCTCCCAGGTCATCGGCACGATCGACTTCGCGGACGAGATCGACGCCGCGGCGGTCGCCAAGACCCTGCGGGCCAACGGCATCGTGGACACGGAGCCGTACCGCAAGCTGGGCCGCAACCAGCTGCGCGTGGCGATGTTCCCGGCGGTCGACCCGGCGGACGTCGAGGCCCTGACGGCGTGCGTGGACTATGTGATCGAGCGCCTCTGACGTTCGCAGTGCACTGCACTACGAGGGCCCGCCGCCACGGCGGGCCCTCACTCGTACAGGTGACCGTACGGAGAACGGACACGGCAGGGCGTATCCGCCTACGACGATGGTCTCGACACCAGCCAACAGGAGGCCCTCATGTCTGCCGCAGCAGTCGAGCACCCCTGTCACGACGAGCCGGTGACCCTGCTTGAGGCAGCGGACAAGCTGACTGAGCAGCTTCCCGGCTATCGCGTCGAGATCATCGGAGGCATTCTCACCGCGACCCCGCCCGCCGACGGTGCCCATGCTCGTGGCCTGACGAAGCTGATGCGTCCCTTCATGATGGCCGGCCTCGACGGCGGCGAAACCGAAGTGCTGCAGAACGTAGGACTCTGGCTGCCCGGCGGCCCGGAGGACTTCGCCATCCCGGACCTCGCGCTCGTCGACGCAGACTTCGAAGAACACCACGTCAAGAGCAACTGCTATGACCCGGTCTGCTTCCGCCTCGCCCTAGAGGTCACCTCCAGCAACTACCAGCAGGACCTCCGCGACAAGGTGGCCGCCTACGCCGAGGCGCAGATCCCCGTCTACGTGATCATCGACGGCAAGCACGGCCGTATCCACGTCCTGACCGAGCCGAACCCCGCCGAGCGGACGTACGACACTCACCGCGTCGCCGCCCCCGGCGAGCAGATCACACTCCCCGAGTCGATCGGGGCGGAGGTCAAGCTGGACGTCGAGGCGCTCCTCCGGGGAGCCACGCCCAAGAAGTCCTGAGCCAGCCTCACCAAGGTCACCAACCCCACCGGCCTCACCAGACTCACCGGCCTCACCGGCTCAGTCGCTGGAAGCGGCGGACCGCCAGCGGCAGGCAGACCGCGGTGACGGCCGCCGGCCAGACCACCGCCATCAGCACGGCGTGCTCCTGGATCCAGCTGCCGTCGCTCGCCACCGGGTTGCCGAAGAGCTCGCGCGTCGCCGTGGCCGTCGAGGAGATCGGGTTCCAGGCGGCGACCACGCCCAGCCAGTCCGGCATCGAGGACGGCGGGACGAAGACGCTGGAGACCATGGTGAGCGGGAAGACCACCGCGTAGAGGCCGCCGGCGGCCTCCGGGCTCGGGATGAGCAGGCCGAGCCAGACGCCGACCCAGATCAGGCAGAACCGCAGGAGCAGCAGCAGCGCGAAGGCTCCGGCGGCCGCGGCAAGGCCGCCGTCCGCGCGCCAGCCCATCGCCAGGGCGGTCGCCGCCAGGATCGTCAGCTCGGCGCAGGCCACGATCAGATCGTTCGCGCCCCGGCCCGCGACCACCGCGGACGGCGCCATCGGCATCGAGCGGAAGCGGTCCACGACCCCCTTCGACGCGTCCGTGACCATCGTGATCGCGGTGTTCATCAGACCGAAGGCCATGGTCATCACAAACATGCCGGGCAGCAGGAAGTCCCGGTAGTCCCCGCCGCCCGGCGGCTTCATCGCGCCGCCGAAGACATACCCGTACAGCAGCACCGACACGATCGGGAAGCCCAGCTGCCACACAATGTACGAGGGCTGGCGCAGATAGTGGGTCAGGCCGCGGCGTACCACGTTCCAGCAGTCGGCCAGGGCCCAGTAGGCCCTGCGGCCCGGTCCTTCCTCGCCCGCGTACACCGCCCGCAGATCGACGCTCATACGGCTGCCCCCTCGCTCTCCGTGCGCTCCGTGCGCTCCGTGCGCTCCGTGCGGTGTGTGCGCTCCGTGCGGTGTCCGGTCAGCCGCAGGAACACCTCGTCCAGCGACGGCCTGCGCAGCCCGATGTCCTCCACCGCGACGCGCTCCTCCTGGAGCGTCCGGGCGACCTCCGTCAGCGCCGCCACCCGGTCGCCGCTGACCGCGGCGTGCACCCGGCAGCCCCTCTCGTCCGTGGTCGTCGCCGTCGCCGTCGCCGTCATCGCCGTCTCTGGCTCCGTGCCCGCGTCCGCGACGCGCGCGACCGCCTTGACCGCCGCCGGAAGGTCCGACGGCTCGGCGACCACCACCTCGATGCGGTCCCCGCCGACCCGGCGCTTCAGACCGTCGGGAGTGTCGTCCGCGATCGCCCGCCCCTGGTCGAGGACGGTGATGCGGGAGGCGAGCCTGTCCGCCTCGTCCAGATACTGCGTGGTGAGCAGTACGGTGGTGCCGCCCGCCACCAGCGCCCGCACCGCGTCCCACACCTCGCCGCGCCCGCGCGGATCGAGCCCGGTCGTCGGCTCGTCCAGGAACAGCACATCCGGCGCCATGATCATCGACGCGGCCAGGTCCAGCCGTCGCCGCATGCCGCCGCTGTACTCACCCGCGCCCTTGTCGGCCGCTTCGGTCAGGTCGAAGCGCTCCAGCAGTTCGGCGGCGCGCAGCCGCGCCCGCCTGCCGCCGAGATGGAACAGCCGGCCGAACATCTCCAGGTTCTGCCGCCCCGTCAAGAGCTTGTCCACCGCTGCGTACTGGCCGGTCAGGCCGATCCGGCTGCGTACACGGCGCGGGTGGCGCGCCACGTCCACGCCCGCCACCTCGGCGCGTCCGCCGTCCAGCCGCAGCAGCGTGGTGAGCACGCGCACCGCCGTCGTCTTGCCCGCGCCGTTGGGCCCGAGCAGCCCGTGCACGGTGCCCTTGCGCACCGCCAGGTCGAACCCGTCGAGCGCGCGTGTGTCCTCCCCGTACTGCTTCTCCAGCGCCTCCGCCAGCACCGCGTATCCGCTCACTGAACCCCCTCGCTCGCATCGTCAAACGCAACTGAGTACGGCGTACGAGATTGAGAGTACACCGTACTCAGTTTCTGTCCAGCGCATTAGGGTGAAGCCATGACGACGACCGAAACGAGCGGCAGCGGCGACGTCGCGCGCAGCCTGGAGCTCCTCTGGGGCACCGGCGAGCGCCCCACCCGCGGCCCCAAACCAGGCCTCAGCCTCGACCGGATCGTCACGGCCGCGATCACGGTGGCCGACGCCGAGGGCCTGGCCGCCGTCTCGATGCGCAGGCTCGCCGCCGAACTGGGCGTCGGCGCGATGTCGCTCTACCGGTACGTCCCCGGCAAGGCCGAGCTGCTCGACCTGATGCTCGACAGGGTCCAGGGCGAGGCAACCGAGGGCGCCTCGACCCCGCCCCCCGGCGAGATCGACTGGCGCGAGGCCATGGAGAAGCTCGCCCGCGGCCATCTGGCCCAGTACCGCGCCCACCCCTGGCTGCTGAAGGTCAACCAGGCCCGTACGGTGCTGGGCCCCAGCGCTGTACGCGGCCTGGAACTCGCCCTCGCCGGGCTGCGCGGCATGGGTCTGAGCGACCCCGAGACGATCTCCGCGATCATCAGCGTGCAGAGCTTCGTCCACGGCATCGCCCAGATGGAGCTGCAGGCCGCGGAAGCCGCGCAGCAGACGGGGTTGAGCGACGAGGCGTTCTGGGAGGGGCAGCGCCCGTTCCTGGAGCGGGCCATGATGAGCGGCGAGTATCCGCTGATGGCCTCCCTGTCGAAGGACGCGTTCGCCGAATTCGACCACTTCGGCTTCGGGCTGCGCCGCCTCGTCGCCGGCTTCGAGACCCTCGTACGCGAACGGGCGGAGCAGCGGAGCGCCGGCAGCCCCGGGCCCGCGAGCGGATGACGTCCGCGCCGGGCCGTGCCTTCATGGAGACATGCGCCATAGAGACACGAGCGGAGGCGGCGGAAGCAGCGGAGGCGGCAGAGGCAGCAGAGGCGGCGGAGGCAGCAGCACACCGGCCCTGACACCCTTTGTCGAGCAGTGGGCCGCCCTGCTGACCAGTCATAAACGCGACGGCACAGGCGTCGGCACGCCCGTCAACATCGTCGTCGAAGGCGACCACGCCTACGTCCGCACTTACGCGAAGGCCTGGAAGGCGAAGCGGATGCGGAACGATCCGGACATCGAACTCGCGCCTTCGACGATGCGCGGCACGCCGACCGGCCCGCCGATCAGGGCCCGCGCCCGGCTGCTCGACCAGGGCAGCGAGGAGAACGCGCACGCGGCGAAGCTGCTGGCGCGCAAGTACCCCGTCACGCACGGGCTGCTGGTGCCGCTGGCGCACAAGGTGAAGCGGGACCGGACGCTGCACTACGAGGTGCGCCCCCTCTCGAGGAGCTGATCACTCCGCGGGCTCGGCGCGCCGACCCCGAGGCTCGGCCCCTGGGGATCGAGGCTCAGCCCGTGGGCCTTGCGGCTCAACCCTTGGGGCTCAGGGGCTCGGCGCAGGGCTCAGCCTTTGCGGCCCACAGCCCCTGCGCTAGCCCTTGCGGCTCACAGCCCGTGCCCTAGCCCTTGCAGCCCACAGCCCGTGGGCTAGCCCTTGCGGCGCATGCCGCGCAGCCACAGCACGAGGGCCCCGAGGCCCGCGGCGGCGACGAGCCCGTACGTCAGATTCCGGTCGCCGTCCGAGGAGGACGCACCTCCTTCGGCCGCACCCCCGCCCTTCCCCTTCTCGCCCTTCTCGCCGTTCTCGTTCCTCCCGCCGTTCTCGCCCGTCTCGCCGTTCTCCGTCTTGTCCTGCCGCCCCTCCAACTCCACGCGCTGGACGGTGCTCTGCACCCCTTCCGTGCCGAACATCAGTGCGCTCCCGTCAGGGGTGTACGCGACGGATTCGGCCTGCCGCTGGATCGGCGCGCGCACCCTGCGGTCGGCGCCGGGCCGGCCGTCCTTCCACTCGTACGCTCGGGCGCTGAAGTAGGAGCGCAGCAGCAGCTCGCCGCCGTCGGGGGAGAACGCGCCGTCGGTCACCCAGGGCACTTCGGCGATCCTGCGGAAGACGTTCGTCCCGGAGGCGGTGAGCGTGGCGGGCCCCTCGTACAGCCCACCGCCGTCCTCGTTCTTGGAGGCGATGTAGACGCGCCCGGTGGCGGGGTGCACCATCAGCGCCTCGGCGTCCCGCGCCCCGTCCTCGTACCGGACGGTGTACTGCGTCGCCCGCACGGTCAGTTCGGGGCTGAGCTTCTCCGGCTCCGGGAAGCGGTAGATCCAGACGTGGTCCCAGCCGCCGCCCAGGTTGTCGCCGATGTCGCCCACGTAGACGTCTCCGTCCGGCCCGACGGAGACGGCTTCCATGTCGCGCGGCTCGCCGACCCCGCGCATGGCGACCCGTGCGACGGTCTCACCGGTCTCCGCGTCGACGGCGTAGAGGTAAGGCCCCTCGTCCTGGTCGTTGTGCGTCCAGTAGACACCCGGGTGCCGCTTGCTCGCGGCGAGACCACTGGACTCCGTGATCCGTTGGTCCTTGATGGTGAAGGACGAGTCGTCGGCGGCGGCGGCGCCACATCCGGTCAGCACGGTTGCGGCGGCGAGGGCAGCGGAGAAGGCTGCCGAGGCGGCGACGTACGAAGGCGAACGCATTCCCCAAGCCTGCCATCCCCTGCGGTCGGTGTCGGCGCGTCCTCCCACGCGCTTCGACACCCCGGATGCATCCTCTCCAAACCACCCCATACCCGACATATACAGGCAGCCCATGACCCAGACCTCAGCCGTCAGCCACCCGCCCGAATCCACCGCCGCCCGCCTGCTCGCCCCGTCCCGGTTGCGCGACCTCATCTGGCTCGGCTCCGTGGCCGGGGCGTTCACCGTCCTCCAGCTCGTGCTCAGCGTGCCCGGGACCGGGCTCGGCTGGGACGAGACCGTGTACGTGAGCCAGGTCAGCCCCGATGCCCCGGCGGCGTTCTTCAGCGCCCCGCGCGCCCGCGGCATCACCTTCCTCGTGGCCCCCATGACGGTGCTGACCTCGTCGGTCACCGCCCTGCGCGTCTATCTGGCACTGCTGTCCGGGGCCGCGCTGCTGCTCTCCCTCTGGCTGTGGCGCCCGCTGCTGCCAGTGCGTGTGCTGGCACTCGCCGGGGTGCTGTTCGCCACCCTGTGGATCACACTCCTGTACGGGCCTCAGGTCATGCCCAACCTGTGGGCCGCCTACGCGGCCCTCATCGCCACGGCCTGCTTCCTGCGCGCGGCCGGGGTTCCGTCGGACCACAGCACCCAGGCGGCCCCCTCGGCCCCGTCGCTCCAATGGACCTCCGCCGACGGCACAACAGCCTCCACCGCACGAGAGCTCACCGACTACCTCCGCCCCCGCGGCCGGAACACCGCCGCCCGCCGGGCGCTGCCGGGCCTCGCCGCCGCGATCGCCTGCGCCGCCCTCCTGCGCCCCACCGACGCCTTCTGGCTGGCACTCCCCCTCGCCGTCGCGACCCTGTGCGTACGGCGCTGGCGACGCCGCCCCGCGCTGCTGCTGGCACTGGTGGCCGGAGGGGCGATCGGCTGCGCGCCATGGGCGGCGGAGGCGTACCTCAGCTACGGCGGGCTGCTGCCGCGGCTGCACCGAGCCAGCGAGATCCAGGGCGAGCTGGGCTGGAACGTCGCCGTCGACGACCAGGTCCGGGCGCTGGCGGGCCGCACGCTGTGCCGCCCCTGCGACGTGCCGTGGCGGGACCCCCTGACGGCACTGTGGTTCTTCGCGCTTCCACTGCTGGTCATCGGCGGGTGCCTGGCGGCCCGCCGCACCCCGCAGCGCACCGCGCTCAACATGGCCGCCCTCACCGGCTTCTTCGCCGCGTTCCCCTATCTGCTGCTCATCGGCTACGCGGCGCCCCGCTTCCTGCTCCCGGCCTACGCGCTGCTGGCGCTCCCCACGGCATACGCCCTGATGCACCTGGCGCGCACCGTTCGCCCGCGCAGCCTGGTCGCCGCGGGCCTCGTCCTGGCCCTGGCGGCCCATCTGACCGTCCAGTACCTGACCCTGACGCGGATCACCGCCCGCTACCGTGAGGACGGGGTCGCCTTCACACGCATCTCCGCGGAGCTGAACCGCCTGGGCGTACGCCCCCCGTGCGTCGTCAACGGCACGGAATACGTCCGCATCGGCTTCGGCACGGGCTGCTCCTCCCGCCAGACCGGCGGCCACGACGGCTCGATCACCGTGGCCGGCCTCGAGGATCTGGCCCGCCGTATGCCGATGGCGGTCATCGTCCGCGAGGACGCGACGGTCCCCCGCTACGCCCGCACCTGGACCGCCCACCCCCTGCCCGCTCTGCCCGGCAAGGGCGAACTGACCGCCTACCTCTCCCCGTCGACAACCTCCGCGCCCCCGCCTGCCGCGTCCGCACTCTCCCCCTCCGCGCCCTCCCCCTCGGCACTCTCCCCCTCGGCGCGCTTCCCCTCGGCGCTCTCCCAGTCCGCGCTCTCTCCACCCGCGTGGCGAGCCTCACATCGCTGAGTCGACCGACGATCGGCGAGGATGTTACCCATGCGTTTTCTGTTCGTCGGCGACAGCATGACCATCGGACGCGCCGGCGACTTCACCTGGCGCTACCGCATGTGGCAGCACCTCTCCCGGCTGTCCGACGGCCCGTACGAGATCGTCGGCCCCCGCACCGGGCTGTACGACCACGCCACGACGGCCGCCACCTCCGACGCCTACGCCGACCCCGCCTTCCCGCCCCCGGCCCGCCGCCACCTCGCGGGCTGGGGCGAGGGCTGGCTCCATATGGCCCCGGCCATCCGCGAAGCGGCGACCGCCGCCCGGCCGGACATCCTGCTGGTCTCCCTGGGCCTGATAGACCTCGGCTTCTACACCAACAGCACCCAAACCATCGCCAACACCCACCACTTCATCGCCGAAGCCCGCGCGGCCAACCCCCACATCCGCCTGGTGCTGCTCCCGGTCATCCCCAACATCCGCGCCACGACGGACGCCCCGTTCGCCGCGGAGTGCGCCCGCTTCAACGAACTCCTCGCCAAGACGACGGCGGACCTCTCCACCCCCGCCTCCCCGATCCTCCTGGCCTCCGTCCCCCCGTCGTACACCCTCACCACCGACACCTACGACGGCACCCACCCCAGCCCTGCGGGCGAACACAAACTGGCCGCGGCCTTCGCCGACGCCATGCACCAGGCCTGGGGCCTGGGTGGGCCCTACCAGCCCGCACCCACAGGTGCCAGCCCCTCCCGCACGGCTCCACACCGGCGGCAGCACCCTATCACGGCCAGGGACATCAAGCCCACATGAGCCACGCCCACGCCAGGAAAGTTCCGAGGAACGCCGCAGAGAGCTGCAAGCGGCAGCAATGATTTACCACACCCATGTCAGCACCAGCATCGCCCCGTAGGAGGCCGGCAAGGAGCTGAGCAGTCAGCTTCGGTGGAGAATTCCGCCTGCCGTGACCGAACAGGGCTGTTGCAAAGTCGCGTGATCTTGTGAGTTTGCTGGTCAGGGCAGGCCGATGAGGTCGAGCGGCCGGGTGTGGGGCCTGTAGGAGAGGTGGCGGAGGCGGCGGCGATGTTGCGGTGTCCGGCCCGGCGGAGGGTGCTGATCGCGTGGTTGCGCAGGCCGGCCATGACGCGGGGTAGGTTGCGGGTGCGGATCTTGGAGTCGTCCTCGTGGAAGGTGCGGTCACGGGCGTGGTGGAGTTGGTTCTCGATGCCCCAGTGGGAGCGGGCCAGTTGACCGAGTCGCTGCGGGGATGCTTCCTTCGAGGCCAGGTCGGTGACGGCGTAGATGGTCTTGCGTGTGAGCCAGCCGGTCGTGGCGTCGGTGCGGAACCGCATGATTCGTGCAGCCTGGACGACACCGGGAAAGTCCACGCCGAAGCCGGTGACCGTCAGAGCCTTCACGCCCCGCAGCTCGCGCCGTCCGTGCCCGACATCGCGATCCGCGTGGCGGGCGGTGACGTGCTTCCAGGGCAATGAGCGCAGGGTCTTGAACAGGGTCGGCTGGTTGTCCTTGACGACCAGGAGGAAGCGGGCACCCTTCTCGTGAAGGAAATGGACGTGACCGCGCTGGGTGTGCAGGGCATCAGCGGTGACCACGACGCCTGCCAGGTCGTAAGGGGACAGCAGCCGGGTGAAGCATGCGATCTCGTTGGTCTTGTCCGGAACCCGGAGCTGGGCGACCGTCTCGCCGCGGCGGGTCATCGCGGCGAGGAGGTGAGCGGCCGGTGCGGCACGGCGGCGGGAGCCGCGAGCCGTCTTCCCGTCCACGGCCAGCGCGTCCGTCCCGGCCGGGTCGGTGCCCAGCAGGTCGACGAGGCCCCCGGGACAGGCCGCGGAGAACACTCGGCGGATCGTGGCACCGCTTGGGGGGATACGCACGGCAAGTGCCGTCGCGACCCGGGCGCCGAGCCGGGTCAGGGTGTCCTGCGGGGCCTCGGCGGCCCACTGACCGATCGCCGCGTAGGACCGGGCACCGGCCAGGACCGCGCAGGCAGCGATCAGCAGCACGCTCACGAACGGGTGACGCACCCCGCGCGGACGGCGCGGGTCGGGCAGTCTGACCAGCCGTTCTGTCAGCGGAAGCCCGGCTAGGCCCGCCAGGGCGGGCAACTTGACCAGGCACGGCGTGACAGACTGACGGCACATCGAAGCTCCGTTGGGTGCAAGAGACTTGGGAAGGTCACTCGCACCAACGGAGCTTCGTTGTGTACGACACGCTCCCCACGTCATCGGCCCCTGAACAGCACCGCCACAAGATCACGTGATTTTGCAACAGCCCTGCGTGACCGAAGTTTCCCGGGAGCTTGGGATCAGCTCGAAGTCCCTGCGGGGCCGACTGTAGAAGGACCGCGCCGCTCAGGACACCGGACGCGGTTCTGTCTCCGAGCGCCCCATGTAGCGGCGGGTGCCGGTGCACTCGTCGTTCTGCTCGTCCAGAACGGTGCCGACCAGATGGATCAGGGCGGTGCGGTCGGGGAAGATGCCGACCACGTCGGTGCGACGCCAGCCCTACTTGTTCAGCTGCTCCTGCGAGTTGTTCAGCCAGATCTGCCGCCAGAACTCGTGTGGGAACACGGTGAACGCCAGCAGGTCTGCCTGCGCGGCGTCGAGATCCCCGGTAGCCTTCGGGAGCTTCGCCTCCAAGGCTTCCAGGACGTGACGCATCTGCACGTGCCCTCGGCGGCCTCCACGAGACGTGACCCGGCCGTGTATCAACCTCGGTGCGGCCAGGCCGAATGACACCTGCGCGTCCATCGGTGCGACACCGCCAGGACCCCGCATGCGAACATTCATTCTAAGATCGGATAGTGTTACGGCTAGTACGGCAATCAGCTAATGCGGCACCCAGTTAGGGTCGGCGTGAAAGTGCTGGCGTGTGTGACTGTGCCGTTTCTCGAACTGTTCCATCCCGTGGGGGGGAAACGTGAACGTGTCGCCACCGTCGTTCTGGAGTCGACGCCGGGTAATCACCGCGCTGGCCGGTGCCGCTGCCGTCCCGGCTCTTCCGTCAATCATCAGCTTGAGCACCAGGCCTGCCTATGCCACTGATGCAGACACCCCGGCTGCGGGCAGCTTGCCCGACACCGACCGGGGCAAAGCGGTATGGGCGTACAAGACCGGAGGACGCGCCGTTCGCGAGGCTGCTGCCGCAGCCCTTGTCGGCTCTCCTCCGGCCGTCTCCAACTTCTTGGCCAACGAGCTGCCGATTGCGAAGGCGGACGACAACCGCTTCGCCGTTCTTGCAGCGCTTCCGTACGCAGACAAGTCGGTCAGGGAGTCAGCCAGCGCCGCCTTGTCCGCCGGAGACGAGGCGATCGCCGCTTACCTGCGAGACGGCTTCGTGCAACCTGTCGAGACGGACCTGCGGGCGGCGGTGTTCACTGTGATGAACAACAGCGGCCCCGGTGTGAAGCGGGAGGCCAGGAAGGCTCTGGACACGGGCACCGAGTCGGCCTTGAGGAAGTTCCTGGAGGAGACCCGGTTCACCGCTCAGCAGGAGGACGAGAGGGTTGAGGTCTTCGCCATCCTCAACGCCGCTTCACCTGAGGTGAAGAAGTACGCCGAGCGCGCGTTGAGCGACGGTTCGCCCAACGCGATCCACCAGTTCCTTGCTTCCGGGCAGTTCATCGCGCGAGCGCGTGACGAGGAGACCGCGACGATCGACCAGCTGGTCGAGATCGTGGAACGTGAGGGCAGGAGGGCGAAGCTCCAGACAGAACAGGCGGTTGCTGCGTCCAATCGCGCGAAGGAAGCAGCCGAGAAAGCGAAGGCCGCCGCTCTCAAGGCCGCGGAGGAAGCAGCTGCGGCACAGAGTGATGTCCGCAAGTCGGCACAGGCTGCCAACGACGCCGCGAGCGCCGCGCGGGGTGCCGCAAGCGCCGCCAACACTGCCATATCGGCTTCCCGCACCGCGCAGGCTGCCTCGAGTCGAGCGGCGCAGGCTTCGCAGGCCGCGGCCGCGGCGGCAGCCGCGGCCGGTAACGCGGCGTCGCGCGCTTACAACGGGGCGATCGCTGCCTCCAAGGACGCCTCCAAGGCTTCGGCTGCGCGTCAGGCCGCGCAGGGTGCGCGTGACGCTGCAAGCCGTGCGCGGACCGCTGCCGCGGCCGCCGATCAGGCGGCTGTTGCTTCTCAGCAAGCGTCCTCTGCTGGTTCTGCGGCCGCGAGTGCGGCCCAGAACGCTGCTGCGGCTGCCAACGCTGCCGCCTCAGCGGCCGCCTCCGCTGGTGTCGCCCAATCTCAGGCCGCGAAGGCGAAGCAGGCAGCTGCCGAGGCTGACGCGGCAGCCGCACGGGCCACCAAAGCCGCAGGCACTGCCAGGACGCTGGCGGACAGGACCGCCAGCGCCGCCCGCGTAGCGCGTGACGCCGCCAACAGTGCCGCCGCGCACGCGGAGAAGGCAGCGGTGGCGGCCGAGGACGCCGCCGCGAACGCTGGCAAGGCGATCGAGTACGCCGAGCGGTCCAAGGCCTACGCAGAGGCTGCGGTACAGGCCGCGACTACCGCCTCCAACGCGGTCAAGGAAGCCCAGGCCGTCGAGCAGGCGGCGCGTGCGGCGGAGATCGCCCGCATCGCTGAGGACACGGAACTCGGAGTCGAGGAAGCCCGCCTCAGAGCCCAGGCCGAGACCGAGGAACTTAACCGGGCTGCCAGGGAGCGCACGCAGGCGGACAAGACCGCCACCGACATCAAGAACCTCATCGCTGCTGCCGACGCGGCGCTGCGGGACGGAGACACAGCCGCAGCTGTCACGGCGGGCCGCAAGGCAGCCATCGGGCTGCTTGTCTCTCAGGGCACCTGGACCCGGCAGGCCGCCGAGTTCGCTCTCGCCGGCACCGACCACGACGTCATCAACTGGATCGATGCCGACCGACTTCTTGCCGAGCAGCAGGACGACCGGGAAACCGTTTTGGCCGCGGCCAAGGCGGGCACGGCCGCCGTGGCCGAAGCGGCACACGCTGCTCTGGCCAGCGATGACCCCAACGCTGCACGCAACTTCCTCACTGTCGGGGTCATTGAAGCAGCAGCCACTCAGAACCGCGTCGCGGTGTTCGAGATTCTGAACCAGAATCCAGGGAAGGCCGTCAAGGCCAAGGCCCAGGCGGCCCTGGCAGACGGAAGCGCTATGGCGCTGCACCGCTTCCTCACCGTAGAGCTGGCGGAGGCAGTGAAGGAGGACGACCGCGTCGAGGTGTTCAGCCTCCTTGATTCAGGCGGCCCCTACATGAAGTCGGCTGCGCAGATCGTTCTGGAGGGCACAGCCCTCATGCGGAGGAGTTTCGTCGTCCGGGACAAGTTCAACATCGCCCGGCTGGACGAAGATCACACCACTCATGTCGCCGCTATGCGCGCGGCCATCGCCCACGCTGCCAAGGTCGCGGCTCAGGCACTCGTGGACGCGGCCCTCGCCTCCAAGGCGGCCGCGGATGCCCGCCAGGCCGCTGCCGACGCAGCCGAGTGGGCGGAAAAGGCGACGGACCACGCGAAGGACGCCGCGAACTTCGCTGACCAGGCAAAGACACACGCTGATGCCGCTGACGCATCGGCCGCAGCAGCAGCTCAGTCGGCGGCCAAGGCGACCCAGGCGGCGTCCGTGGCTCGAGGTGCGGCCCGTTCGGCGAACTATTCGATGAGACAGGCCGTATCTTCCGCAGCGCAGGCCGTTTCGTCCGCGTCGGCTGCGCAGACCTCCGCTACTGCGGCGCAGTCCTCCGCCGTTCAGGCCGGGCACGACGCGAAAGCGGCGGCTGACGCCGCCAGTGACGCGCTGAAGATCGTGACGACCAAGCGAAAGGACGAAGCGGCCGAGGCTGCAAAGAAGGCAGCCGAGGAAGCGAAGAGGAACCAGGAAAGCGGGACCGACCCGTCTCAGACCTCCGACAGCGACAAGCCCTGGTATGTGGATCGGGGTCTGTGGCCTGAGGACGTCAGCAGTGATAAGGAATGGGCTTCTGTCCTCGGGCACTGGAGCACGATCGCTGGCACAGCCTCAGTGGTGGTCGGCGGACTCGCCCTGATACCGTCACCGGCCTCACCTGCCCTTGGGACAGCTGCTCTTGTGCTTGGCGCTGCTTCCCTGACTCTCCAGGGCGGGAGTGCCTACTACACCGGACAGGCGTACGGCTGGAGAAGTGCGGAGTTCCACTCTGCCGTCGGGGTGTTCATACTCGGCGCCGCATTCTTCGGCAAGGGCCGCCTTTTCGATAAGTTCGGCTTGGCTGAAGAAGTCGGTGCCACGGTCTCCGGCCTCGCCGAAGATGTGACGACCGCGGTCATCGGCCTGCTGACCTGGTAACGCAGAGACACCTGACGGTGAGGCGGAGACGTCAGAACGCTCCTCCCTCATCGCCCCACCGGGTGCATAAACCGAGAACAGCGAGGAATTGTGCTGACATCCCATTTGTCTATTACGGGGTGGTGGGTACTCTCCGCTCTCTCCGGAGTCGCCCTGGGGATTGCCGCAGTTTCCATGGCCACTACTCGACGGCAAAAACTGGCGGCACTCGCCGTCCCCTTGGCCGGCGCGGCAAGTGCCGCCGGGCAGTCAGCGGCCCGCGACTATGAGAGCAAAGACGCACTTTTCATCTTCACGCTGATCGCGCTAACAGTGGTGATCACGAGGGTCATCTTTGCCAGATGGTTCGCTCGCCAGAAGGCTCGGCAGCGGGCAGGTCAACCAGCGGACGACAATGCCAACAAACAGGCGGCCGTGTTCCTCGTTACTTTTGCGGTCGTCCTGGCGGTGGTTGCCTTTCTTATCGGTTGACTCCACTCCGCCGCAAGCGGCGAGCCCGGAACTAAGGTTCCGCTTAGGGCGCCTGTGCGCGCCCTCACCTCTTGGGCCGCTACCAGACGGTCGCGACCTTGAAGAACGGAAGAGAAGGGTTCTACTTCTCTCTCTGATTTCTGAAGGAGTAAGTATGAAGCTTGTACATCGCATTATCGCGACGGCTGCGGCGGCCGCAGCGTGCATTGCCACTGCCTCTACCATGGTGTCTGCCACCGAGGCATCGGCTTCCGGTGAAGCTGCCACCAGCGAACTCCCGCCCTACCCCGTCGAAGACTTCAGCTATCCGGATGCCGACAGAATCCAGGCTGAACTCGGCCTCGTCCTCAAGCGCGGTGACGGACACATTACGCTCGCCGACTGCTCCTCGGCCAGCGGACTGCTCGAGGTGTACTCACGGACCAAGGGCAAGATCTGCTTCCGCGTTACCGGAAAGAGCGGTCACCTAAGCCTCGAGATTCCCACGGTCTATGGAGTGAGGGGCGGTGCCTCTCACCAGACCGATGTCACACTGACTGCTGAGGGCAGCGAGCAGAACATCAGCGTTGCCTCGAGCGAGTGGAAGGCCGTCGGGGAGACTGCCGACCCGCAGCGCCGCGACCACGACCTCATCGGGATCACGACCTCCCAGTAACGGCGAACGGTGAGGCGCTGATCAGCCACACGGCGATGCGGTTCCCCCTGAACCGACTCTGCGCCTTGTCCAGAAGGCACAAGGCAAGTGGGGGCCTCTCTCCACTGCCCGATCTCCTCGACCGCTTCAGGTCGCAGCGAGACCACTCTGACTCACCTACCGGAGAACGTCATGTCGCACACGCGCACACGCGCAACCTGGATCGGCGGCGCCGCCGCCACAGCGATAGCCATCGGTCTGCTCAGCTCGCCCTCACAGGCCCTGCAGGGAACCAATGCGGACGCCGCTTCCTACGGCTACACCGCGCAGATCGTGATCGGGGATTCCAGCCGCGCATGCACCGGCAGCCTGGTGGCCCCGCAGTGGGTCCTCTCCGCCGCGAGCTGCTTCGCCGACTCGACGGGCAACGTCCCCAGCAAACCTCAGTCCCTCACCACCGTTACCCTAGGCCGCCCGGACCTGGAGCAGAGCACGACCGGCGCTGTCCGGAGCGCGGTCGAACTCGTCCCGCACCCCGACCGGGACCTGGTCATGGTGAAGCTGGCCACCCGCGTCAACAACGTTCAGCCCATCGCTTTGGCCAGCACGCCGGCCGCCAGCGGGGAGAACCTGCGCGCGGCCGGATTCGGACGCACGAAGACCGACTGGGTACCCGACCGGCTCCATACAGCTGCCTTCACCGCCGGTACCGCCAGCGCCAGCACCGTCGATCTGGCGGCCGTCGGCGACTCGGTCATCTGCAAGGGCGACGCCGGCGGCCCCGTCCTGCGCGAGGCGGGCAGCACGCGTCAGCTGGTGGCCGTCACCAGCAGGTCCTGGCAGGGCGGCTGCCTCGGCACGCCCGCCTCCGAGACCCGTACCGGAGCGGTGGCGACCCGGATCGACGACGTGCACCCGTGGATCACGAGCACCGCGTTCGCAGCGCAGGGCGACCTGACCGGCGACAAGATCGCCGACCTCAGCGCAGTCTGGGGCGACGGCACCTTGCATGCCTACCCTGGCAAGGGCAACGGCCAACTCGACGCCCACATCCCGCAGCTCGGCGGCACCACCTGGTCCACCGTCAAGCAGATAACCAAGGGCGATTTCACCGGCGACGGCGTCGCCGACCTGATGGCCATCTGGGGTGACGGCACCCTCCACATCTACACCGGCAAGGGCAACGGCCAACTCAACACCCAGGTACCGGTCACTCTCGGCGGGAACACCTGGAGCACCATCAAGCACCTTGCCGCCGGTGACTTCAACAAGGACGGTATCGACGACCTGATGGCCATCTGGGGTGACGGCACCCTCCACATCTACACCGGCAAGGGCAACGGCCAACTCAACACCCAGGTACCGGTCACTCTCGGCGGGAACACCTGGAGCACCATCAAGCA
>NZ_JARWBG010000035.1:0-77443 GCF_029846775.1 Streptomyces chengmaiensis | reverse complement strand
CGGCCCGGACGGCCCGCCCCGGCCGGGCGGGCCGGGCGGCGGCCGCGGCGGGGGAGCGGGCGGCCCGCCGGCAGCCGTGTTCCGTCCCGCTTCAGGGCGCGCAAGGCGGTGTTTCGAGACACCCGCGCGTGGCCGGAAACCAGCCGAACTGCCCATGGGGACCCGGCCGAACGCGCCGGTGGCACCCCCCTGAGGCGCGCGAAATGCGCCAGCGGCAACAGCCCGGCGCGAGGCCGGACTTGCCCACTCGCGAGGTTGCGGCCAACGTGGTGAAGGCGTATGACCGTGCCGGCGATCGGAGAAGCCGTGGCCCCTTTTCCCCTGCCCTACTCACTCCACGGTTCCGGCCCGCACAAAATCATCGCCGTACACGGCTGGCTCGCCGACCGCGCAGACTACGCCGCCACACTGCCGGACCTCGACCGGGAGAGCTTCACCTACGTCTTCGTCGATCTGCGCGGATACGGAGAGGCGCGCGCCACCGCCGGCCAGTACAGCACCGCGGAAGGGGCGGCCGACATCGTCGCTCTCGCCGACGGCCTGGGCTGGCAGACCTTCTCGCTCATCGGCCACTCCATGGGGGCGTCGGTGGCCCAGCGGGTCCTCGCGGTGTCGCCGGAGCGCGTCCGACGCCTCGTCGGGGTCTCTCCCGTGCCGGCCTGCGGGCTCAAGATGCCGCCAGACCAGTGGGAGCTGTTCGCCTCGGCCGCCGAGAAGCCGGAGAACCGGCGGCTCATCATCGATCTCACCACCGGCTCCCGCCGCCCCGCCGCCTGGCTGGACCGGATGGTCTACCGCTCGCAGACCCGCACCGACCCCAAGGCGTTCCGCGCCTGGCTGGACTCCTGGGCCTGTGAGGACTTCCGGACGAAGGTCGAGGGAGTGCGCACACCCGCGCTGGCGGTGACCGGCGCCCTCGACCCGGCGATCACCGCGGCCCTCATGCGGCAGACCTGGATGCGCTGCTACCCCGAAGCGGAGCTGGCGGAGCTTGACTGCGCCGGCCACCACGCCATGGACGAGACTCCGCTGCAACTCGTCCGCACCGTCGAGGACTTCCTGCGCGCGGACGGCTGAGGCGCGACGGCGTCAGGCCGCTTCCGCCGGCTCTGGGCGCGGGGTGAGCGCATCCCGCGTGACATCGGCGACCAGCTCCGTCACATCGGGCCCGTAGGCCTCGGAGTTAATCACCTTCAGCAGCAGACAGAACGAGCCCGTGCCGTACTTGCGCCGCAGCCGTGCGTGATGGCGGGCCAGATAGCGGGCCGCGGCCTGGTTGGTGATGGCCCGCTGGCCGCAGAAGAGGAACACCGGGCGGGCGTCGCCCCGCTGCTCCGGTCCGCCGGTCAGCCGGGCCAGCAGCACGTACTCCGTCATGCCCGGGTCCATCCGGTAGACCTCGGAGCCGACCCGGATCGCGGCCCGGTCGGGCCCCTTCTCGGCATCGGTGTCGATGTCCACCCCGGGCAGCAGCGCCTGCAGATGCGCGGCGGTACGGCGATTGGAGTAGGGCCCGCCCACACAGAACTCCGTGCGTTCGCCGAACCCCTGGCGGGCCAGGTCGTGCCAGACGATCTGGGCGTGCGCCCCGCATTCCTTGATCAGCGCGGACAGCTCCAGCAGCGCGGAGACGTCGAACCGGTCCACGGCCCCGTCCCGGGCGGCCTCGCGGTTGACGACGAGCAGTGACTCGGAGTGCCCCGGGAGACCGAAGAACGCCTGCTTGCGGCGGAGCCTGCGCCGCCAGAGATAGGTGCGGGCCAGCCAGCCGAGGCTTGCGCTGACGCCGGCCGCGACCACACCGAGGACGATATTGCGTATGTCGTCGTTCATGGGCGCGCATGGTAGCGGTGGTGCGCGTGAGCTTACTCCGTACGGCAGGTGCATCGGGAAGATCCCCTTATAACCGGGTATTGACCTGTTTCCCTATGGAAAGGGTCCTTGGTGCACACTCGACGATTCGCTCTCGCCCTGGCAGGCGGCGCCGTGCTGACGGCCGTCGCGGCTATGCCCGCCGCCGCCGTGCCGGCCGTGGCCCCGCCGGAGCCGGGGCCGTGGTCCTACCGGACCGCCGACCTGACCGATGACAGCTGGGCAAAGGACGCGGAAGGGGGCGTCGCCGGCCCGGCCGAGGCAAGGGCTCTGCTCGGCAAGGTCGAGCGCTGCCGGCAGATCTCCGAGGGGAGGTACCGCACGGACCCGGGGGCCCGGGCGGACGTCCCGGTGTGCGGGACGGACCGGGTGGTGTTCTGGAAGGCCGACATGGACATCGACTGCGACGGGGTGCGCACGGCGGAGTGCAACAGCCGGACGGACCCGTGGTTCCACCCCACCACGGCGTTCCGGCAGTCCGACGGCCGCCAGCTGAACGCCGAGACGCTGCCGTTCATCGTGGTGCCCGCGCCGAGCCGCATCTGGGACTACCGCGCGCACGGCGTCCGCGGCGGGTCGGTCGCGGCGGTGGTCTACGGGGACCGCGTCCGGTACGCGGTGGTGGGGGACACCGGCCCGACGACCGTCATCGGCGAGGCGTCCTACGCCACGGCCAAGGCGCTGGGGATCAACCCGGATCCCCGAAAGGGGGGTGTCCCGTCCGGGGTCACGTACATCGTCTTCAAGGACACACGGGTCTCGCCGATCGAGGATCACGCGGAGGCGGCGCGGGTGGGGGAGGCGGTGGCGCGGGAGTTCCTGGCGGACGAGTGACCCCGGGCGGGGGTCCGGCGGAGGTCCCCGCATCGCGGCCGCACAGGAGCCGCGATTGCGCGACCGCAGGCGGCTGAGACGCCGCGTCAGGCGGCCGGGGCACGTCGCCGGTGCGGGCGGGAGGCCGCTTCCGGGGTGCAACGGCCCGCGTGTCGCCGCGTCAGAGGGCCGTGAGGATCCGTGGGCCCGAGGCGGTTACGGCGATCGTGTGTTCCGCGTGGGCTGCGCGGGCGCCGTCGGCCGAGCGGATCGTCCAGCCGTCCCCCGCCGTACGGAACTCGTCGCTCCCGCCCGCGATGAGCATCGGCTCGATCGCCAGCACCATGCCGTGGCGCAACGGCATGCCCCGCCCCGCGCGCCCCTCGTTCGGCACCGCCGGGTCCTCGTGCATGCTCCGGCCCACGCCGTGGCCGCCCAGTCCGTCCGGGATGCCGTAGCCGGCTCGTCGGCACACCTGCCCGACCGCATGGGCGATGTCCCCCACGCGGTTGCCGACGACCGCCGCCGCGATGCCCGCGGCCAGCGCCTCCTCGGCGGCGTCGATCAGGCGTTCGTCCTCCGGGCGTCCGCGTCCCACCGTGAAGCTGACGGCCGCGTCGCCGGTCCAGCCGTCCAGCGCCGCTCCGCAGTCCACGCTCACCAGATCGCCGTCGCGCAGCCGGTATCCGTCGGGTATGCCGTGCACGATCGCGTCGTTCACCGATGTGCACACCACGGCCGGGAAGGGCGTCGGCGCCCAGGCCGGGTGGTACCCGAGGAACGGCGACCCCGCTCCGGCCTCGGTCAGCACCGCCCGCGCCACACGGTCCAGCTCGCGCAGACTGACGCCCGGCGCGGCAGCCTCCCGGGTCGCGGCCAGTGCCCGCGCCACCACCCGGCCCGCCTCACGCATGGCCTCGATCGACGCATCGCTCTTCAGCTCCACCATGTCCACGCCTCCACTGATGACTCCGTTATTTAAATAACGGGATAATAATACCGTGATTAGAATCGGGGCATGGTGCGCACCCCTCTCACCCCCGAAGAGCGCGAACGCGGCGAGCGGCTCGGACGGCTGCTGCGCGAGGCCCGCGAGGCGAGCGCGGGCCGGAGCATGGCAGACGTCGCCGCGGCCGCCGGCATCTCCGCCGAGACACTGCGCAAGATCGAGACCGGCAGGGCCCCCACCCCCGCCTTCTTCACGGTCGCGGCACTCGCCTCCGCGCTGGGCCTCTCCATGGACGACCTGGTCGCCCGCTGCGTCCTCACGCCCGCCTAGCGGACCGATTCCGATCGTGAGGTGCGCGGGCTGTCGCGGTCAGGTGTCGTCCCGGACGGGGTCGATGCGTCGTATCCGCCCGGCCGGAGGCCCAGTCATGCGCCGCAGGCTCCGTCGTGCGGAGGCTTGACTGCCCGCGCCGGGCGACCCTAGCGTGTCCGCCTCCGGCGGAGATGGGGCTGCCTGCCCGGGAGTAAGGGGCCGGAGGCAGGCGTGCTCATGGAGACGTTTGCTCTCCGGAGGAAGCGCGATGGAGGTACCACGGTGGGGGAAACCCGGTTCCCGGACGATGGCAGGCGCAACCCTGGCGGCGCCCAGCAGGATGTGCTGGCAGCGGTCAGAGCCATGGGCTATGACCCCGAGGCCGTCGCGTGGCGCAACCGGAACGCGTGGAAGATCGTACTCGTGGCGGTGTGTCTGGCTGCTGCCGTATGCGTAGCCGTGGTCGTGGGTGTGTTCGCGGTTGTCGCACTCCTCCTTCTCGGCCGGTAGTTCGCCGAGCCGGGCCTCGACGTGCCGAGCGCGACGGGCGGCGGAGCCGGACGGCCTCCGGACCGCTCCGTCCGCAGCGTGATCGGGGCCCCGCGACAACGTGTTCCCTTCCCCGCGACGGCAGAAGCGGAAGCGTCGCCGATGCGGCGAGACCGGTGCGTGTCCCCAGGATCGATGCGCACACCGGCCGTCTCTCCGGGGCTCCTGCGCACCTGTGGGCGTCTGGGAGCACATCCGAAAACGCCGTGTAGCCGTCCTGTAACACGGATGCGGTCAAATGCCTGCGGTTCCGACGAAGGCAGGGACGGCGATGACCCAGCATCAACTCCCGCTGGAAGCACAGGTTTTCTCGCGGTACCTCAGTGAGCTGAGCGCACTGCTCGACCAGTCCGCGGGCTGGTGCGGAGTCTTCTGGCAGCGTGACCCCGACGGCATGCGGGCCTGTCTCGACGGCGTCGAGGTCCCACCGTGGGATGTGGTGGAGGCCCTCCTGCACGACCTCGCGGGCATCCGGGGCGCGGAGGCCGCGGAGCTCACGTCCCTGCGCGCGCGTGAGCTGCACTCCGCGGCGGCCGCGGCGTACGACCGGCTCCCGGGCGGTCGCGAGGCGCTGGTGGAGCGACTGGAGCTGATGCTCCGAGAGCAGGCCTACGCCGCGCACCGTGCGGAGGAGCTGCTGCACCGGATGGGCGCGCAACCCGACGGCGGGCCCGAGGGCGAGCGGCTCGCGACCGAGCTCGCCTGGGTGCGCGACGACCACGCACGGGCCACCGCCCGAGTCGGGGAGTTCCGCGGTCGGCTTGCCGCTCACCCGGACGCGGCGGCCCCCGCGGCCGTTCCGGCGCCGGCGGCGGGCGCGCCCGAGTTCTCCGTGCCCGAGCCGTCTGCGCCCGGGCCCTCTGCGCCCGGGCCCTCTGGGCACGGGCCCGCCGTGTCCGGGCCCTCTGGGCACGGGCCCGCCGTGTCCGAAGCCTCCGACTGGTTCCGCCCGGCCCCGCTCGCGCCACAGGCCCCGCTCGGCCCAGGAGCCCAGCCCGGACCAGGGGCGCATCCCGCGCCGGAAGCGCATCCCGCGCCGGAGAACCGGACCCAGCCCCAGCCGGACCCCGCGCCCCGCCCCGAGCCCTCACGTCCGCGCAAGCCGCGGCGGCCACGCGGGGCCCGGTTCGCCGGGGTGGACGAGACGGCGGACGCCGCGCCGGCGGCACCTGTCGCGCCCGTGCTGCCGGCCGCTACGCCGGCGACGCCCCGCGGCGCGCGCTTCGGGGGCTCGCCGGCCGACGCACCCGCACCCGCCGCGCCCCCCGCTCCCGAAGCGGCCCGGCAGGCAGCCCGGGAAACCGTGGCCGCTCTCGGGCGGCTTCGCGCGGAGGGCCGCAGCGGCGAGGCGCACGTCGTGCTGTGCGAGGCGGCAGCCCGCCCCGCCGACTGGCTCCCCGTGTTCGCCGCGGAGCTGTGCCGCGCCGGCCTCTCCGCCGACTGGGCGACCCTCCTGTGGGAGGCCGCTTCGCAGCCCGCGCCGCGGCTCGCGGCGGCAGCCTCTGCCCTGGCCGCGGCCGGGCGGGCCGACGACAGCCGCCAGCTGCTGCGCCAGGGCGTCGCGCGCCCGCCGGCCGACATCGCCGCGGCCGCGCTCGCCCTGGAGGACGAGGGCGGCGGGCGCGAGGCCCATGCGCTGCTCACCGCCTTCGCTCGGAGCCGTACGCCCGAGGAGACCGCGAGCATCGCCGAGAGCGCCCCGCGGCGGCTGGTGCCGCGTCTGCTCGACGCCGCCCGCGCGGTCTCCTCGGCACGCGAGCGCGATCTGGTGCACGCGCTGCGTGTGGCGGGCCATCTCGCCTGAAGGCAACCCGGCCTGACGGAATCCATCCGTCCGTGCATACCTCTGACCTATCCGTGTCGAAACATGATCGACTCGGCGGGTTAACGACGATGGTCTTGCCCCGCTGTGTGACGGGGCTTACGTTCTCCTCCTACGCACTGTCTACGTGCGTAGAGGCTCTCTGACGCGCCGTCGAAGGAGCGACCCATGGCCCATGTCGTACGCGCTGCGCTCGTCCAGGCCACCTGGACCGGCGACACCGAATCCATGATTGCCAAGCATGAGGAACACGCCCGGGAGGCGGCCCGGCAGGGCGCCAAGGTCATCGGTTTCCAAGAGGTCTTCAACGCCCCGTACTTCTGTCAGGTCCAGGATTCGGAGCACTACCGCTGGGCCGAGCCCGTCCCCGACGGCCCCACCGTCCGCCGGATGCAGGACCTCGCCCGCGAGACCGGCATGGTGATCGTCGTGCCGGTCTTCGAGATCGAGGACGCCGGCTTCTACTACAACACCGCGGCCGTCGTCGACGCCGACGGCTCCTACCTCGGCAAGTACCGCAAGCACCACATCCCGCAGGTGAAGGGTTTCTGGGAGAAGTTCTACTTCCGGCCCGGCAACGCCGGATGGCCCGTCTTCAACACCGCCGTCGGCAGGGTCGGCGTCTACATCTGCTACGACCGCCACTTCCCCGAGGGCTGGCGACAGCTCGGCCTGGGCGGGGCGCAGCTGGTCTACAACCCCTCGGCAACCTCCCGCGGCCTGTCCGCCTATCTGTGGCAGCTCGAACAGCCCGCGGCCGCCGTCGCCAACGAGTACTTCATCGCCGCCATCAACCGCGTCGGCCGGGAGGAGTACGGCGACAACGACTTCTACGGCACCAGCTACTTCGTCGACCCGCGCGGCCAGTTCGTCGGCGAGGTCGCCAGCGACAAGCAGGAGGAGCTGGTCGTCAGGGACCTCGACTTCGACCTCATCGACCAAGTACGGCAGCAGTGGGCGTTCTACCGGGACCGCAGGCCCGACGCGTACGAGGGGCTGGTGCAGCCGTGAGCGACCTCTACCAGCGCCACCGCGCCGTCATCCCCGACTGGATCGCCCTCTTCTACGAGCACCCCATCGAACTCACCCACGGCGAGGGCCGCCATGTCTGGGACGCCGAGGGCAACCGCTATCTCGACTTCTTCGGCGGCATCCTCACCACCATGACCGCCCACGCCCTGCCCGAGGTCACCAAGGCGGTCGGCGAACAGGCCGGGCGACTCATCCACTCCTCCACCCTCTACCTCAACCGCCCCATGGTGGAGCTCGCGGAGCGCATCGCGGCCCTCTCCGGCATCCCCGACGCCCGGGTGTTCTTCACCACCTCCGGCACCGAGGCCAATGACACGGCCCTGCTGCTCGCCACCGCCTACCGCGGCTCCAACCAGATCCTGGCGATGCGCAACAGCTACCACGGCCGCTCCTTCTCCGCCGTCTCCGTCACCGGAAACCGCTCCTGGTCCACCACCAGCCTCTCCCCGCTGCAGACGCTGTACGTGCACGGGGGCGTCCGCACCCGGGGCCCGTACGCCCAGCTCACCGACGACCGGTTCATCGAGGCGTGCGTCGCCGATCTGGAAGACCTCCTCGGCCACACCCGCGACCCCGCCGCGCTGATCGCCGAACCGATCCAGGGCGTCGGCGGCTTCACCTCCCCGCCGGACGGGCTGTACGCGGCCTTCCGCGAGGTCCTGAAGCGCCACGGAGTGCTGTGGATCTCGGACGAGGTGCAGACCGGATGGGGCCGCACCGGCGACCACTTCTGGGGCTGGCAGGCGCACGCCGACAGCGGCCCGCCCGACATGCTGACCTTCGCCAAGGGCATCGGGAACGGCATGTCCGTCGGCGGGGTCGTCGCCCGCGCCGAGATCATGAACTGTCTGGACGCCAACTCCATCTCCACCTTCGGCGGCTCCCCGGTCACCATGGCGGCAGGCCTGGCCAACCTCTCCTATCTGCTGGAACACGACCTCCAGGGCAATGCCCGCCGCGTCGGCGGACTGCTGATCGAGCGGCTGCGCGCCATCGGCGCGACCGTCCCCGCCGTACGCGAGGTCCGCGGCCGCGGGCTGATGATCGGCGTCGAACTGGCCAGGCCGGAGACCGACGCCCCGCACCCCGAAGCGGCCGCGGCCGTTCTCGAGGCCGCCCGCGAGGGCGGGCTGCTCATCGGCAAGGGCGGCGGCCACAACACCACCATCCTGCGGATCGCACCGCCGCTCTCCCTCACCGTCGCCGAGGCGGAAGAGGGCGCGGCTATCCTCGAACAGGCCCTCCACGAGATCTGAACCGAGCCTAGATCGACCCAGAGGGAGCGCACAGCATGAGCAGCACCCGCACCCTGATCCGCGGCGGCCTGGTCATCACCGCGGCCGACGAGACCCACGCCGACGTGCTCATCGAGGACGGCCGGATCGCGGCGCTCGCCGCACACGGCACGGCGGCCGCGGACGCCTGGACCGCGGACCGCACCATCGACGCGACCGGCAAGTACGTCATCCCGGGCGGCGTCGACGCCCATACGCACATGGAGCTGCCGTTCGGCGGGACCTTCGCCTCCGACACATTCGAGACCGGCACCCGGGCCGCAGCCTGGGGCGGCACCACCACCATCGTCGACTTCGCCGTCCAGACCGTCGGAAAGGCCCTGCGGGAAGGGCTGGACGCCTGGTACGCCAAGGCGGACGGCGTCTGCGCCATCGACTACGCCTTCCATATGATCCTCTCCGACGTCAATGAGTCGACGCTCAAGGAGATGGATCTCCTGGTGGAGGAGGGCATCACCTCCTTCAAGCTCTTCATGGCCTACCCCGGCGTCTTCTACAGCGACGACGGACAGATCCTGCGGGCCATGCAGCGCTCCTCCGCCAACGGCGGGTTGATCATGATGCACGCCGAGAACGGCATCGCCATCGACGTCCTCGTCGAACAGGCCCTGGCACGCGGTGAGACCGACCCCCGCTACCACGGCGAGGTGCGCAAGGTCCTGCTGGAGGCGGAGGCTGCCCACCGGGCCATCCAGCTCGCCCGGGTCGCCGGCGCGCCGCTGTACGTCGTCCACGTCTCGGCCGAAGAGGCCGTCGCCGAACTCGCCGCCGCCCGCGACAAGGGGCTCAACGTCTTCGGCGAGACCTGCCCGCAGTATCTCTTCCTGTCCACGGACGATCTCGCGGAGCCGGACTTCGAGGGTGCGAAGTACGTCTGCTCCACGCCCCTGCGTCCGCGCGAGCACCAGGCGGCGCTCTGGCGCGGACTGCGCACCAACGACCTCCAGGTCGTCTCCACAGACCACTGCCCCTTCTGCTTCAGCGGACAGAAGGAGCTGGGCCGCGGTGACTTCTCCAAGATCCCCAACGGGCTGCCCGGCGTGGAGAACCGGATGGACCTGCTCCATCAGGCCGTGCTCGACGGCCATCTCACCCGCCGCCGCTGGATCGAGACCGCCTGCGCCACCCCTGCGCGCATGTTCGGGCTCTACCCCAAGAAAGGCACCATCGCTCCCGGCGCCGACGCCGACGTCGTGATCTACGACCCGCACGCCGAGCAGACCCTCTCGGCCGCCACCCACCATATGAACGTCGACTACTCCGCCTACGAGGGCAAGCGTGTCACCGGCCAGGTGGAGACCGTGCTCTCCCGCGGCGAAGTCGTCATCGACCGCAGGGAGTTCACCGGGCGCGCCGGACACGGCGTCTACACGCCGCGCTCCACCTGCCAGTACCTCAGCTGAACCGCCGCGCCCCATTCGAACCCCTGACCCCTGACCCCTGACTGCTGTCTGCTGTCTGCGAATCAAAGAACCTCGAATCAAAGAACTTCGAACCAGGAGGTCCCGGTGGACTTCGGACTCGTCCTGCAGACCGACCCGCCCGCCTCGTCGGTCGTCTCCCTGATGCGCCGCGCGGAGCGCAACGGCTTCCGCTACGGCTGGACCTTCGACTCGGCGGTCCTGTGGCAGGAGCCCTTCGTCATCTACAGCCAGATCCTCGAACACACCCAGCGGATGACCGTCGGGCCGATGGTGACCAACCCGGGTACCCGCACCTGGGAGGTCACCGCCTCCACCTTCGCCACCCTCAACGACATGTTCGGAAACCGCACCGTCTGCGGCATCGGACGCGGCGACTCCGCGATGCGCGTCGCCGGGCGCAAGCCCAACACTCTCGCCCGGCTCGGCGAGGCGATCGACGTCATCCGCGACCTCGCGGAGGGCCGGGACGCGCAGGTCGACGGGCAGCGGCTTCGCATCCCCTGGGTACGGGAGGGCAGACTGCCCGTCTGGATGGCGGCGTACGGGCCGAAGGCGCTTGCGCTGGCCGGACGGAAGGCCGACGGCTTCATCCTCCAGCTCGCCGACCCCTTCCTCACCGAATGGATGGTCAAGGCGGTGCGGGCCGCCGCCGTCGAGGCGGGCCGCGACCCGTCCGACGTCACGATCTGCGTGGCCGCCCCCGCGTACGTCGGGGACGACCCGGCGCACGCCCGGGAGCAGTGCCGCTGGTTCGGCGGCATGGTCGGCAACCATGTCGCGGACCTCGTCGCCCGCTACGGCGAGCACTCCGACATGGTGCCCGAGGCCCTCACCGCGTACATCAAGGAGCGGCACGGCTACGACTACAGCCACCACGGCCGCGCCGGGAACCCGTCCACGGACTTCGTCCCCGACGAGATCGTCGACCGGTTCTGTCTGCTCGGTCCTGCCGAGGCGCATATCGAGAAGCTTCAGACGCTGCGGGAGCTGGGCGTCGACCAGTTCGCGCTGTACGCCATGCACGACGCACGCGAAGCCGTGATCGACGCGTATGGGGAGCAGGTCATCCCCGCGTTCTGCTGAGTCCGCGCCCCCGTCGGCCCCGTCCCCGCCACGTACGAGCGAATGGCATGCCCATGACCGCCATATCCCCCCAGACGACCGCCGCCGACGGCCGGGTCGAGCTCGCCCCCGGGGCGTACCCGGCCGACAGCCCCTTCTCCAACGCCGATCTGCACCCCGTGCCGCTGGCCGAACGGCGTTGGACCACCTACAACTTCGCCGCGCTGTGGATCGGGATGGCAGTCAACATCCCCTCCTGGACGCTCGCCTCCGGTCTGGTCGCCCTCGGCATGGACTGGAAGCAGGCGGTGCTCACCATCGCGCTCGGCAATGTGATCGTGCTGCTGCCGATGCTGCTCACCGGCCATGCCGGACCCAAGTACGGCATCCCCTTCCCGGTGCTGGCCCGCGCCTCCTTCGGGCTGCGCGGGGCCAATCTGCCCGCTCTGCTGCGCGGCCTGGCAGCCTGCGCCTGGTTCGGCATCCAGACCTGGATCGGCGGGGCGTCCATCTACTTCCTGGCCGGAAGGATCTTCGGCGCGGGCGGCTGGTGGACCGAGGCGGGCACGGTCGCCGGGTACCCCTGGACCCAGTGGCTGTGCTTCCTGCTGTTCTTCGCGATCGAGATCGTCATCATCCTGCGCGGCATGGAAGCCGTACGCCGCCTGGAGAACTGGGCCGCGCCGCTGATGCTGGCGGGCGCGCTGGCGCTGCTGTGGTGGATCGCCGCCAAGGCCGGCGGCTTTGGCCCGCTCCTCGACCAGCCCTCGCAGCTCGGCTGGGGCGGTGACTTCTGGAAGGTGTTCTTCCCGGCGCTGATGGGCATGGTCGGCTTCTGGTCGACGCTCTCCCTCAACATCCCGGACTTCACCCGCTTCGGCGTGGGGCAGCGCGCCCAGGTGTGGGGCCAGAGCCTCGGGCTGCCCACCACCATGGCCGCTTTCGCCCTGCTGTCGGTGCTGGTCACCTCCGGTTCGCAGGCGGTGTACGGGGAGCCGATCTGGGACCCGAGCCAGCTGGCGGCACGGATGGACAGCACGGCCGGCGTCGTCTTCGCGCTTCTCGTCATCCTGCTGGCGACACTGTCCACCAACATCGCCGCCAATCTCGTCAGTCCGGCCTACGATCTGTCCAATATCGCGCCAAGACTCATCACCTTCCGCACGGGCGCGCTGATCGCCTGCGTCGTCGGAGTCGTCATCTTCCCCTGGAAGCTGATCGAGAACCCGGACGTCTACATCTTCACCTGGCTCGGCACCGTCGGCGGACTGCTCGGCACGGTCGCCGGCATCCTCATCGCCGACTACTGGCTGCTGCGCCGCACCCGTCTGGAACTGGCCGGGCTCTACACGGAGGGGAGCGTCTACTGGTACTCCTCCGGCTGGAACCCGAGGGCGGTCACCGCGTTCGCCGTGGGAGCGGTGCTCGCGGTGGGCGGCTCGTACTCCGCGCCGGGCAGGGGGCCGTTCCCCGAGGACGGGCTGATCCCCTTCCTCAAGCCGCTCGCCGACTACGGCTGGGCGGTGGGGCTCGCCGCCTCGCTTGCGCTGTATCTGCTGCTGATGGCCCCGGGCCGCGCGCGGCGGCCGGACGGACGGCGACCGGACGGACGGCGACCGGGCGGACGGTGATCGGGCATGCGGTGACCGGGCGGACGGTGATCGGGCATGCGGTGACCGGGCGACCGGCCCATGGGCCAACAGTCCCGGAACGCAGGGACGTTGGCGGCGGTGCGCGGGCCCGTTCGCCCCGGGTGCACAGACGGCCGCCGGGTGCAGATTGCCCATGGACACGTACCGGACGTGCTCATGACGAGAGGACGCACCCATGGCTCTGCACCAGCACTGGCTCCGGTTCCGGCAGCCGGAGGACCACTTCGCCCCGGAGGGCGGCAGCGTGCCTGCCGCATCCGCCGACACCCTCGCCCGCGCCGCGGCCGCGCCCCGCACGGCCGCCGCCGCCCGCCTGCTGACCGCCTTCACCTTCCTGTGGGCCTTCGGGGACAAGGCCTTCGGCTGGGGATACGCCACCCCCTCCGGCAAGGCGTGGATCGACGGGGGATCACCGACCGAGGGCTTCCTGAGCCATGTGGCGAGCGGTCCCATGGAGGGCATGTTCCACTCCTGGGCCGGCGTCGCGTGGGCCGACTGGACCTTCATGCTGGGCCTGCTGGGCATCGGCGTCGCCCTGGCGAGCGGTGTCGCCCTCCGGATCGCCGCCGTGGCGGGCACGGCGATGATGGCGCTGATGTGGGCCGCGGAATGGCCGCTCGCCCGGCACCTCTCGGACGGCGCCCCGAGCATGTCCACCAACCCGCTGGTGGACTACCACGTCCTGTACGCCGCCCTGTTGATCCTGCTCGCCGTACTCGGCGCGGGCCGCACATGGGGTCTGGGGCATGTCTGGGAACGTCTGCCCTGGGTCCGGGACCACCGCTGGCTCTGGTGACCCCGAGCCCTGGCGGCGGCGCGCACATCCGGGCCGAGCGGACGTCCGCGAGCAGGCTCCGGGCGGCGGCTCCCCGTCAGCGGGTGTGCCGCTGGGCCTGCACGATCTGACGCATCGTGCGGTCCGCTCCCGCCATCCGCCGCTGGACGCGTTCCGACAGGGACGGGAACTGGCCCCCTATCGCCGTAAGCAGCCTCATCTCGAAAGGCGCGACGTTGACCTCGGCCCGGTTCTGCTCGATGGCGCGCACCACCCCGCCGACGACGGCGCGGGGCGAGACCGTGCGCAGCCCGCCCGGAGTCGCGGCGCCGGTCGCGGCGAACATCCCCGCGTCACGCACGAAACCGGGCTGGACGATGGAGACGCCCACTCCGGTGTGGTGCAGATCCTGGCGCAGCGCAAGCGCGAAACCGCGCAGTCCGAACTTGGACGCGCCGTACAGCGCGGCCGACTTGGTGGCCGTCTTGCCGGACATGGAGCCGACGAAGGCGAGATGGCCCCGGCCCGCTTTGGCCATGGTGGGCGCCAGGAGCCGGGCCAGCATGGCGGGCGCCCTGAGGTTGACGGCGAGGGCGCGGTCGATCTGGTCCGGGGTGAAGTCGAGCAGATCGCCGCTGGAGGGAAGGGCGGCGTTGGCGATCAGGATCTGGGCGCCGGACGCCTCGGTGGCGAGCCGCTCGACATCGTCGGGGTCGGCCAGGTCGGCCGTGACGGTGCGCGCGCGGTAGACCGCGGCCAGCGGCTCCAGCGCCTCCTTGCGACGGCCCGAGAGGATCAACTCGGCTCCGCGGGCGTGCAGTTCGGCGGCGAGTGCGCTGCCGATGCCGCCGGTGACCCCGGTGAGCAGAACGGTTGCTCCGGTGATGCGCATCTGGTTACCCTCCAGTTCTGTTCGTTCGAACGAACAATAGGGAGGCGGGGCGGTCGTGTCCACCGAGGCATTCACCGGACTGGCGCAGAGCGCCGAGGAGTTGGCGGAAGGTCACACGACCTCCGAAGAGCTGACCGCGCGTGCGATCCGGCGCATCGAGGCCAGCCAGAGCACGGTCAACGCCTTCCGCTGGGTACGGGGGGAGGAAGCCCTCGAAGAGGCCCGGGACGCGGACCGCAGGCTCGCGGCGGGGGAGCGGCTGCCGCTCCTCGGAGTGCCGGTGGCCGTCAAGGACGACACCGACGTCGCCGGGCTGCCCACCCTCTTCGGCTGCCGCGGCGAACTCCCGCCGAGCGCCGCGGACGGCGAGGCGGTACGGCGGCTGCGCGCGGCAGGGGCCGTGATCGTCGGCAAGACCAACTCCTGTGAGCTGGGCCAGTGGGCCTTCACCGAGGGGCCCGCCTTTGGCGCGACCCGCAACCCCTGGTCGCTCACCCACACCCCCGGCGGCTCATCGGGCGGCTCCGCCGCGGCAGTCGCCGCCGGACTCGTGCCCGCGGCGCTCGGCTCGGACGGCGCGGGCTCCATCCGCATCCCGTCCGCCTGGTGTCATCTCGTCGGCATCAAGCCACAGCGCGGCCGGGTGTCCCTGCATCCGTACGCCGACGCCTTCCAAGGGCTCGCGGTCAACGGGCCGCTCGCCCGCACGGTCGCCGACGCGGCGCTGCTCCTCGACGTCGTCCAGGGCGCCCGGCCCGAGGACCGGCACCGGCCGGGCGTCGTCGACGCCTCCGGGGCCGCACGGCGCGAGCCCGGACGGTTGCGCATCGCGCTCGCCTGGCGGCCCCCGCTGACCCTCACCGGCACGGGCCCGCACCCCGAGGTGCGCCGCGCCGTCGGCGAGGTGGCCGAGGCCCTCGCCCGCCTCGGTCACCATGTGGAGGAGGCGCGGCCCCGGTACGGGCTGATCGGCCTGGCGTTCGTACCCCGGGCCACCGCGGGCGTGGCGGAGGTCGCCGCGCTCCACCCCGACCCCGCACTCCTCGACCCGCGCACCCGCACCGCGGCACGCCACGGCAGGGCGCTCGGCGGACCCCGTCTCTCCGGCCGTGCGGTGCGGGCGGCACGCGCCGCCGAGGCCCGGCAGCACCGCAGGATCGGTGCGATCTTCGATGCGTACGACGTGGTGCTCACCCCCACCACAGCGGCGCCGCCGCCCCGCATCGGGACCTTCGACGGCCTCAGCGCGTGGCGCACCGACTCCACCATGGCAGCCTGCTGCCCCTACGCCTGGCCCTGGAACGTCCTCGGCTGGCCGGGCGTCAACGTGCCGGCCGGCCTCACCCGCGACGGCCTGCCCGTCGGCGCACAGCTGCTCGGACCGGCGGGCGGCGAGGAACGTCTGATCTCGCTGGCGGCCCAGCTGGAGGCCGAACTCCGCTGGCACGAGAAGCGGCCGACCGCCCCCGCGATCACCGGGAGCGCACCGGTGGAACAATGACCCGCATGTCCCACGCCGTTCGCTCCGCCCCTGTCACCCGGCAGCGCATCATCGCCGCCGTCCTGCACATCATCGGGCAGGGCGGCGTCGCGGCGGTCACCAACCGACGCATCGCCAAGGAGGCCGGGGTCTCCCTCGGCTCCGTCACGTACCACTTCTCCAGCCAGCACGAACTGCTCAGGCAGAGCCTGCTGCACTTCGTCCGCGAGGAGACCCGCCGCTTCACCGAACTCGCCGACGCCTGCCAGCAGGAGGGCATCGACATCGAAGGCGCGGCGGAGCTGGCGGGGCAGGTGGCGGGCGGCACGGCCTTCGACAGCGAGCACATCGCGCCGTTCGAGCTCTATGTGGAGGCGGGGCGGGACGCGCGGCTGCGCGAGGCGGCGGCGGAGGCTTTCGCCGCGTACGACCGCCTGGCCGCCCAGATCCTCGGCGGCCTCGGGGTCCCCGACGCGGAGCGCCTCGCGGCGACGACGGTCGCCCTGGTGATGGGCCTCCAACTCCGCCGCCTGGCCACGGGCTCCCCGGCGGAGGACCTGGTCGACGCACTGCTGCTCCTGGCGCGGGGCGCGCTCCCGACGACCTGACCGCCTGCGGCGGGCCTTTCCCCGCCCCGCCTCTGTACGGCCTTCGGCGGTGTCCCCAAGCTCCCCCGGACTTCCGCCCGGTCTTGCCCCGGCTACCTCCCCCAGACTCCTCACCCGGGTACCTCCCCCAGGCTCCGTCCGGGGGCACCCCCACGGAGGCGCCCCCACGGGTACCGGAGGCGCCCCCACGGGTACCCCGACAGAGCTGCCCCCCAGACGGGCTCATCTGAGCTCCTCCGGCGTTTGAGGAGCGGGGTCCGGGGGCGGAGCCCCGGTTTCGGGGAGGGGCGGGGCAGGGGAGAAACCCCCAAGCCGCCCGCACCCACAGGAGCCCCGCCCCCGTGTTCACCACCCGCCCCACCCTCACCGGTGTCTTCGGCATGGTGTCGTCGACGCACTGGCTCGCCTCCCAGTCGGCCATGGCCGTGCTCGAAGACGGCGGCAACGCCTATGACGCCGCCGTCGCGGCGGGATTCGTGCTGCACGTCGTGGAGCCGCATCTGTGCGGGCCCGCCGGGGAGGTGCCGGTCATCGTCGCACCGGCGGGCGGCGAGGTGCGGGTGCTGTGCGGGCAGGGGCCCGCACCCGCCGGGGCGAGCGCCGAGGCGTACCGGGCGCTCGGCCTCGACCTGGTGCCCGGGACCGGGCCGCTCGCCGCCGCCGTGCCGGGCGCGTTCGACGCCTGGATGCTGCTCCTGCGCGACCACGGCACCAAGTCCGTGGCCGAGGTGCTGCGATACGCGATCGAGTACGCCGACCACGGGCATCCCCCGGTCCCCCGCATCGGGGAGACCGTCGAGACCGTCCGCGAGCTGTTCGAGACCGAGTGGACCTCGTCCGCCGAGATCTATCTGCCCGGCGGGCGCGCCCCTTCCCCCGAGCGGCTGCTGCGCAACCCCGCGCTCGCCGCCACCTGGCGGCGGCTGACCGCCGAAGCCGAGTCGGCCGGTCCCGGCCGCGAGGCGCAGATCGAGGCGGCGCGCACCGCCTGGCGCGAGGGCTTCATCGCAGAGGCGCTGATACGGCAGGCGGCGCGGCCCACCCAGGACACCAGCGGCGCACGCCACACCGGTGTGCTGACGGCCGACGACCTGGCCGGCTGGTCGGCGGCGTACGAGCCCCCGGTCGGCTACGACTGGCGGGGCTGGACCCTGTGCAAGGCCGGCGGCTGGAGCCAGGGCCCGGTGCTCCTCCAGCAACTCGCCCTGCTCCCGGACGAACTGCCCCCGTACGCCTCGGGGGAGTACGTCCACCTCCTGGTCGAGGGCTGCAAGCTAGCCATGGCCGACCGCGAGGCCTGGTACGGCGACGCCGCCGACGTCCCGCTCGACGATCTGCTCTCGCCGTCGTACAACGCCGCCCGCCGTGCGCTGATCGGCGAGAAGGCCTCGTACGAACTCCGGCCCGGGCATCCCGGGGGCCGGACCCCCCGCCTCAGCCCCCACGCGACCGCGCTCCCCGGTCCGGCAGGCGGCCCGGGCGCGGGCGAGCCGACCGTATCCGCCACCGGCGCGACCCGCGGCGACACCTGCCATGTCGACGTCGTCGACCGCTGGGGCAACATGGTCGCCGCCACCCCCAGCGGCGGCTGGCTCCAGTCCAACCCCGTCGTCCCCGAGCTGGGCTTCCCCCTCGGCACCCGGCTCCAGATGACCTGGCTGGACCCCGGGCTGCCGGGCACCCTCACCCCCGGCCGCCGCCCCCGCACCACGCTCACGCCGTCCCTGGCGCTGCGCGACGGCGAGCCGGTCATGGCCTTCGGCACGCCCGGCGGCGATCAGCAGGACCAGTGGCAGCTGCACTTCTTCCTTGCGCTCGCCCACGGCGGTCTGAGCCTCCAGGGGGCGATCGACGCCCCGAACTGGCACAACGAGGCCTTCCCCGGTTCCTTCCACCCGCGCGGAATGCGCCCCGGCAGTGTCACCGTCGAGTCGCGCATGGACCCCGGGACGGTGGCCGACCTGCGGCAGCGTGGTCATGACGTCACCATCGGCGACCCCTGGTCGGAGGGACGGCTCTGCGCGGTCGCCCGCGACCCGCGTACCGGCGTCCTGTCCGCCGCGGCGAACCCCAGGGGAATGCAGGGTTACGCGGTGGGACGCTGACCGCACCGACGGTTGTCAGAGGACCGTGCTTAGCTGGACGTATGATCGATGACTTCGTAAGCGCCCATCTGACCGACGTCGAGGAGGCGCTCCGCAAGGCGGCCGCCGCCGAGATCACCCCCCGCTTCCGGCAGCTCGCCGAGCACGAGATCGTCGAGAAGAGCGGGCCGCACGATCTGGTGACCATCGCCGACCGCAGTGCGGAGGAGCACCTGACCACCTCGCTCACCAAGCTGCTCCCCGGCTCGGTCGTGGTCGGCGAGGAGGCGGTGCACGCGGACCCTTCGGTGTACGAGGCGCTGCACGAAGACGCCCCGGCGTGGATCGTCGACCCGGTCGACGGCACCCGTCAGTTCGTGCACGGCGAGCCGGAGTTCTGCACGCTCGTCGCCCTCGCGCAGGGCGGCGAGACGCTGGCCTCCTGGACATACGCCCCGGTGCTTGACGAGATGGCCGTCGCGGTCCGCGGCGGCGGCGCGCAGCTGAACGGCACGGCGCTGCAGGCCGGTTCTCCGGAGCTCGGCGCGGTGCTCGAGGTCGCCATGTCGCACCCGGACTTCACGACGGACGAGGAGAAGCGCGCCCTGCTGGGGCTGCGGGCCCCGGGTGTGCACAGCAGGGTGTGCGGCTCGGCCGGGCTGGAGTATCTGAACGTCGCAAGGGGCACGTTGGACGCAGTCGCCTTCTCCTGGGAGCTTGCCTGGGACCATGCGGCGGGCCTGCTGCTGGTCGCCGAGGCGGGCGGGGCGAATCTGACGCTCGCGGGCGAGCCGTTCCGCCTCTCCGGGGGCAACGCCCTGCCGTTCACGGCGGCGCGTGACGCGGCCACGGCCCGGCGGGTGCGCGAGCTGCTGGCGGGCTGAGACCCCACGGCTCGGGGCGGAGGCCGATGGGGACCGCGGACGCCGAGGGCTGACGCCCTGACAGATGCGCTGTCCCGCCCTCCTCGACGGCGGCCTATCCTGGGAACCTCTTGGCCATCGGCAGACGAAGGAGTCCCAAGGTGCCGTCGATGCTCGACGCCGTCGTGGTGGGGGCGGGACCCAATGGGCTGACCGCAGCCGTCGAACTGGCCCGCCGCGGCCTGCGGACGGAGGTGTTCGAGGCTCTGGACACGGTCGGCGGAGGCGCCAGGACCGAGGAGCTGACCCTGCCCGGCTTCCGCCACGACCCGTGCTCCGCCGTGCATCCCCTGGGCATCGGCTCGCCCGTCTTCGCGGAGCTGTCCCTGGAGCGGTACGGCCTCGACTGGCTGCACGCCGAGCGGGCGCTCGCCCACCCCTTCCCGGACGGCACGGCGGCCGTGCTCAACCGCTCGCTGGGGGAGAGCGCCATGTCGCTGGGGGCCGAGGACGCAGGGGCGTACCGCCGGCTCGTCCAGCCCTACCTGGGGCACTGGGACTCCCTGGCGCGGGACTTCCTGCGCACGCCCTGGGACGGACCGCCCCGCGACCCTTACCGCTTCGCACGCTTCGGCCTCGCCGCGATCCAGCCCGCGAGCTGGCTCGCCCGCCGGTTCCGCGGCCCGCGGGCACGGGGCCTGCTGGCCGGGCTCGCCGCCCACGCCATCGCCCCCACCAGCGGGCCCGCCACCGGCGGCATCGCCCTGATGTTCGCGCTCGCCGCCCATGCCAAGGGCTGGCCGCTGCCCCGCGGCGGCTCCCAGGCCATCGCCGACGCCCTCGCCGCCTGTCTGCGCGACCACGGCGGCCGGATCCACACCGGCGTCGAGGTGAAGCGGCTCGACGAACTGCCCCCGGCACGGGCGTATGTCTTCGACACCTCCCCGACCGCACTCGCCCGCATCGCGGGACTGGGCGACGCCTACCGCCACTACCGCTACGGAGCGGCCGCCTTCAAGATCGACTACGCGCTCTCCGGGCCGGTGCCGTGGACCGCCCGGGAGGCGCGCACCGCCGGGACCGTCCACATCGGCCCCACGGCCGAGGAGATCGAGGCGGCCCTCACCGCCGCCGTCACCGGCCGCGCGCCGCAGGCCCCGTTCCTGATCACCTCGCAGCCCACCGTCGTCGACCCGTCCAGGGCCCCGGAGGGCAAGCACATCCTCTGGGCGTACGGGCATGTCCCGGCCGGCTGGGACGGCGACGCGACCGAGGCGATCGAACGGCAGCTGGAGCGCTTCGCCCCCGGCTTCCGCGACCTCGTCCTGGCCCGCGCCGTCTCCGGTCCGCCGCAACTGTCCCGGCGCAACGCCAACTACGTCGGCGGGGACATCGCCTGCGGCGCGTTCGCCGGGCTCCAGACGGTCATCCGGCCGCGGCTCGCCCGCGTGCCGTACGCCACCCGGCATCCCGCCGTCTTCATCTGCTCCTCCGCCACCCCGCCCGGCCCGGGCGTGCACGGAATGTCCGGCCACCACGCTGCGAAGGCGGTCTGGAGGAGGCTTCGCACCACGCACTGAGAACGGCAGAGGGACCATGGAGCCATGGTCACCATCACGCTCGTCCAGGGCGACATCACCCGCCAGCGCGCCGACGCCATCGTCAACGCCGCCAACTCCTCCCTCCTCGGCGGAGGCGGAGTGGACGGGGCCATCCACCGCCGAGGAGGCCCCGAGATCCTCGCCGAGTGCCGCGCCCTGCGCGCCTCCCACTACGGCAAGGGGCTGCCCGCAGGCCGGGCCGTCGCCACTGCCGCCGGCAACCTCGACGCCGACCATGTGATCCACACCGTCGGCCCGGTGTGGTCCGCCTCCGAGGACCGCTCCGAGGTGCTGGCCTCCTGCTACCGCGAAGCGCTGCGGGTGGCCGACGAGTTGGGCGCGCGGACCGTCGCCGTTCCGGCCATTTCGACCGGTGTCTACCGATGGCCCATGGAGGACGCGGCCCGCATCGCGGTCGAGACCGTGCGACAGACGCGAACGGCGGTGCAGGAGGTGCGGTTCGTCGCCTTCGACGAAGGGGCGTACAGGGCGTTCGCCGCGTACATCGGCTGACCGGCTGCCCCGCTGCCCCGCTGACCGGCTGTCCCGCTGAGCAGCGCCGCGCAGGGCGGGGCTGCCCGGTGACGTGCCAGGGCGGAGCTGTCCGGGAGGGGTCTACTCAGGGCCGGACCAGTCGAAGGTGATGTGCTTGCTGGACTGGCCCTCCCGGCTCCACTCAAAGCCGAAGGCGTCCGCGCGGTCGGCCGTCGACCGGCCCCATGTCGCCACCTGGCCGGGTCCGGTCTCGGAGCCCGGCAGATTGTATGTCTGGACGCGTGCGCCCTCCGGAGTGGTGGGCCCGGTCAGCGCCATCGCGCTCGCTTCCACCCGGCCCGGGATGGCTGCCCGCCAGCTGCCCAGGTCGTCGTCGACCGAGAACTCGATGGGGGCGAAGTCCATGCCGCGCATCTCCGCGCCGAACATGCTGATCATCTCGGCAGGCCAGCTGCCCGCCTCACCCCCGAAGATCATTTGCAGAGCCTCCCGCTGTGCCTGGTCGGCCCTCTCGTCCAGGAAGACAGCCGCATAGGCGTCGCTGTGCTCCGCCCACACATTGCCGACGAACGAGCCGAGCATCAGCACATTGAGGCCGTCCAGCTTCACATCGCCGTAGTGCCCTTCACGGACATGCCAGACCAGGACGCCGTCGCACTGCCCGTAGGTCGGAGGCTGCGCGAACGAACAGGGGCACGGCACATCGCATTTACAGGTGTCGAACCAGTCCCCGGACACGTGCCACTTGGGAATCGTCGTCGCTTCCGGCATCTCACTGCCTCCTCACGGCCCTGCACCGGTCGCGGGGAACAGACGCCCGGCAACGCGGGCCCTCGTCTCCAGTGTCCTCCCGCCGCTCTGCCGAGCCAAGCGGACGAGGACCGCCCGGCGCCGCGCGACCCGTAGCATTCTGTGCTGACCTGGAAGCGTGCTGTTCCTCAAGCGCGCCTCCTTGTCCGCACCCATGCGTCCGGGAAATCTGCTCACCGCCCGCCAGATGACCGCCGCCTGGACCCTGATGGTCCTGATCGCGCTGCTCGCATGGCTTCTGGTGGCCGAGCAGGCCGGCGGCATGGGCGTCGGCGCGGGGACGATGGGCATGAGCCTGCCGCTGTTTCTGCTGCTCTGGGTGGTCATGATGATCGCCATGATGTTCCCCTCCATGGCCCCGGTCGCCGTCACCTGGGTCCGGGGCATCGGCCGCCAGTCGTCCGGAGCCGCCCGCGCGGCACGGATCGCCCAGTTCACCAGCGGCTATCTGATCGCCTGGACGGCCTACGGACTCCTCACCTACGGGATCCTCGTCGGCACCGGCAGCCTCGTGGCCGACCACCCCCAGGCCGGACGGTGGATCGGCGCCGGGGCCTTCCTGCTCGCCGGACTCCAGCAGGTCGGCCCGCTGAAGGACATGTGCCTCACCCACTGCCGCAGCCCCATGGGACAGTTGGTGCGCTACGCGGGCTTCCGGCCCTGGGCCCGGGATCTGCGCGTCGGCCTGCACCACGGGCTCTACTGCGTCGGCTGCTGCTGGGGCCTGATGATCGTCCTCATTCCGCTGGGCACGATGAACATCGCGGCCATGGCCGCGATCTCGGTCGTCATCCTGGTGGAGAAGCTGTGGCGGCTCGGCCCGCTGTTCAGCGTCGCCGTCGGTGTGGTGTTCCTGGTCCTCGCCGTGCTCGCCCCGTTCCAGAGCTGGCTCCTGCCCGGCCTTGAGCCCTCCGCGCCGATGGACGAGATGGGCTGAGCGCTTCGCCGGAAGCGCCGCGGCCGGCCGGGCTTGCCCGATCGGCCGCACTCGCGCGCGCCGGGCACAGCCTTGACGGAAGGAGCACCGACACCGCGGATCGCGCCGGCACAGGCAGACAAAGGGTGATGTCGTTTTTCCGCCAGCCGGGGCTCAGCGCCGTGGACCATGCTTGAGCCATGCACACCGACACGGAACGCTGTGTACGCGCCGTCCAGTCGAAGGACGCCCGCTTCGACGGCTGGTTCTTCACGGCCGTGCGCACCACGGGGATCTACTGCCGCCCCAGCTGCCCCGCGGTTCCGCCCAAGCCGGAGAACATGACCTTCTACCCGAGCGCCGCCGCCTGCCAGCAGGCCGGCTACCGGGCCTGCAAGCGCTGCCGCCCGGACACCAGCCCCGGCTCCCCCGAATGGAACGCCCGCGCCGACGCCGTCGCCCGCGCCATGCGGCTGATCCGGGACGGGGTCGTCGACCGCGAGGGCGTCCCGGGCCTCGCCGCCCGCCTCGGCTACTCGACCCGCCAGATCGAACGGCAGCTCCGTGCCGAGCTCGGCGCCGGGCCGCTGGCGCTCGCCCGCGCCCAGCGCGCCCAGACCGCGCGGTTGCTCATCGAGACGACGCCGCTGCCGATGGCCGACATCGCCTTCGCCTCGGGCTTCTCCTCCATCCGCACCTTCAACGACACCGTCCGCGAGGTCTTCGCCCTCACCCCCGGTGAGCTGCGCACCCGCGCCGCCCGCCGCTCCCCGGGCGCCGCGCCCGGCCAGACGCCCGGAGTGATCACCCTGCGGCTGCCGTACCGCACCCCGCTCACCCCCGGAAACCTCTTCGGGCATCTCGCCGCCACCGCCGTCCCCGGAGTCGAGGAGTGGCGCGACGGCGCATACCGGCGCACACTCACCCTCCCGTATGGGCACGGCATCGTGGCGCTCGCCCCGCAGCCCGGCCATATCGCCTGCCGGCTCTCCCTCACCGACCACCGCGACCTCACCATCGCCATCAGCCGCTGCCGCTGGATGCTCGATCTGGACGCCGACCCGGCCGCCGTCGACGACCGGCTGCGCGCCGATCCGGCGCTCGCCCCGCTCGTCGACAAGGAACCGGGACGGCGGGTGCCGCGCACCGTCGACGCCGCGGAGTTCGCCGTCCGCGCCGTCCTCGGCCAGCAGGTGTCCACGGCCGCGGCCCGCACCCACGCCGGCCGACTCGTCGCCGCCCACGGGCAGCCCGTCGACGACCCCGAAGGCGGACTCACCCACCTCTTCCCGCCCCCGCGCCGGCTCGCCGCGCTCGACCCGGAGAGCCTCGCCCTGCCGCGCAGCCGCCGCACCACCCTCACCACGCTGGTCGCGGCACTGGCAGACGGCACACTGTCCCTCGACCCCGGCAGCGACTGGGGCCACGCCCGCCACCAGCTCGCCGCGCTCCCCGGCTTCGGCCCGTGGACCGTCGACGTGATCGCGATGCGGGCTCTGGGCGACCCCGACGCCTTCCTCCCCACCGACCTCGGCATTCGCCGCGCGGCCGCGGAGCTCGGCCTGCCGTCCACCCCCGCCGCGCTCACCGCACGCGCGGCGGCCTGGCGGCCCTGGCGTGCTTACGCAGTCCAGTACCTGTGGGCGGCCGACAGCCACCCCATCAACTTCCTTCCGGTGTAAGGACCCTTCTCATGAGCTCCCGTCAGCACACCGTCATCGACAGCCCCTACGGCCCCTTGGTCCTCGTCGCCGTCGACGGAGTCCTCGCCCGCCTCCATATGGAGAACCAGCGCCACCGTCCACCCGAGCAGACCTTCGGCGAACCGGACCCGCGCCCCTTCGACGAGACGATCCGGCAGCTGAACGCCTACTTCGCCCGCGAACTCACGGAGTTCGACCTCCCTCTGCACCTGGAGGGCACGCCGTTCCAGCGCAGCGTCTGGGAGCAGCTCCGGAAGATCCCCTACGGCGAGACCCGCTCATACGGCAACCTGGCCCAGGCCCTGGGCAGACCGGGCGCCGCCCGCGCCGTCGGCCTCGCCAACGGCAGGAACCCGGTCGGGATCATCGTCCCGTGCCATCGGGTCGTCGGCGCTTCGGGCGGCCTGGTCGGCTATGGCGGCGGTCTGGATCGCAAGCAGCGTCTGCTGGCGTTCGAGAGCGGCACGTCCGGCTGAGCCCGGGGCGTTCCGACCTGACGTCGAACCGCCCCTTGCCGAGCGCGCGGCCGGGTTCGCCGGGCCCGCGGCGGTTTCAGCCACGGGTGTGAGGACGGCGCTTCTCCCCGGCACCGCCGTTCTCTGCGCTTGCCAGGATCGCGCCCGCGACGACATCGAAGAGGTGATCGGCGCGTGGCGTGAGCGAGGGCTGATCGCCGAGCCACGCGAGCGCCGCTACCAGCGCAAACAGATCGGCGCCGTCGATGTCGGTCCGCGCGGTGCCCGCGGCCTGAGCGCGGGCGAGGAGACGCGTGCCGGCCGCGCGCATGGTGACGCACGAGGCATGGAGTGCGGACTCGGTGTCCTCGATGGCGGCCGTCATCAGCGCCACAACGCCCCGATACTCATGCGCGCAGGCGACGCAGTCGCGCAGCCACGAAACGAGGGCATCCTCGGGGGAGCTCGAGGTTTCAAGTTCGCCCGCCCTTGCCGTCAGCTCGTCGAAGCTCGTGCGGAGCAGGGCATCGAGCAGCGCCTCGCGTGTCGGGAAGTGACGGAGCAGCGTGGCGAGCCCGACGCCGGCCCTGCGCGCGATGTCGCGCAGTGATGCGTCGACGCCCTGCTCGGTGATGACGGCGCCCGCAATGGCGAGCAGGTGGTCACGATTCTTCCTGGCGTCGGCCCGCATCTGTCCCTCTTGACTATCCGGATCACTGATCCATATATTCGGATCAGTGATCCGGATAATGTGGATCGCTGATCCGGATAAGCGTATCCCCTGGCGAGGGCGGGAGAAAACGATGCCGACACACACGATGAGAGCGATCCGGCTGCATAAGCACGGCGGCCCTGAGGTTCTGCGCTACGACGAGGTGCCGATTCCCGAGCCGAGGCCGGGGGAGGTGCTCGTTCGCGTACACGCGGTCGGCGTCAACCCTCCCGACTGGTACCTGCGCGACGGGCTGACCAACCTGCCTCCGGAGACGAGGCCGAAGTTCGACCTGCCCGTGATTCCGGGGACGGACGTGTCGGGCGTCGTCGAGGCCGTAGCCGCGGACGTGGACGGTCTGTCCATAGGCGACGAAGTCTTCGGTCTCCTTCGGTTTCCCAGCTTCGACGGCAGGGCGTATGCCGAGTACGTGGCCGCGCCCGCCTCGGACCTCGCACGCAAGCCGGCCGGCATCGACCATGTGCACGCCGCCGGGGCTCCCATGGCCGGGCTGACGGCGTGGCAGTTCCTGATCGAGCTCGGACACGATCACCCGTCGCCCTTCCAGGCGGCGCGGCACTGTCCGGTGGCCCTCGGCCCCGACACGACGGTGCTCGTCAACGGCGCTGCGGGCGGCGTGGGGCACTTCGCGCTGCAGCTGGCGAAGTGGAAGGGCGCACACGTCATCGCGGTGGCATCGGGCGCTCATGATTCGTTCCTGCGCGAGCTCGGCGTCGACCGGTTCATCGACTACACCAGGAGTCGTCCCGAGGAACTCGTCCCCGGCGTCGACCTCGTCCTCGACACCGTCGGCGGCCGCGACAGCAGTCGCTTCCTGCGCACGCTCAAGCGCGGCGGCGCCCTGTTCCCCGTGTTCTTCGCCGAATACGACGACACAGAGACCGCGAAGCTGGGCGTCACGGTCTCGGGCACCCAGGTCCGCTCGAACGGCGCTCAGCTCGCTGAACTGGGACGCCTGCTCGACTCGGGCGCGGTCCGGGTGGCGATAGACAGCACGTTTCCGCTCGCGGATGCCCGAGCGGCGCACGAACGAGCCGCCCGAGGACACATCCAGGGCAAGATCGTGCTCACGGTCGCTTAGGGACGAGCCGAGTCACAGGCGCGGCGGGTGTTCGCCCTCAGGGCACGACGCCGACACGGTGTGTCCCGGGGGACTTCGGAGCGGGGTCCGCGGGCGGAGCCCCGAGCGCTAAACCGCGGCGATCCGCTTCAGCAGCGCCGGAAGCGCCGTGCCGATCGGCTCGCGGATGACCTCCTCGGCCAGTTCGTCGTACGGAGTCGGCTCGGCGTTCACCACGATCAGCCGCGCCCCGTGCTCCGCCGCGATGCCCGCGAGGGACGCGGCGGGCTGCACCTGGAGCGAGGAGCCGACCGCGACGAACACCTCGCAGGCCTTGGCGACGGACATCGCCTGGCTCAGCACGACGGGGTCGAGCCGCTGTCCGAACATCACCGTCGCCGACTTGAGGATGCCGCCGCAGTCCAGGCACGGCGGGTCGCCCTCGCCCGCCGCCACCCGCCGAAGCGCCTCGGCCATCGGGGTACGGGCATGGCAGCCGGTGCACTCCACCGTCCGCGCGGTGCCGTGCAGTTCGAGCACCTTGCGTTCGGGCATGCCGCCCAGCTGGTGGAGTCCGTCGACGTTCTGCGTGATCACCCGCAGTGAGACGCCGGGTTGCCGCTCCAGCTCCGCGACGGCCCGGTGCGCGGCGTTCGGCTCGGCGCGCCAGGTGGCGCTCTCCTGGCGCATCAGCCACGAGCGGCGGCGGATCTCGGGATCGGCCATGTAGAAGTCGTAGGTGACGAGCTTCTCGGCCTCCGGATCACGCCGCCACAGGCCCTGGGGACCGCGGTAGTCGGGGATGCCGGAGTCCGTGGAGATGCCGGCGCCGCTGAGGATGGCGACGAGAGTCATGCCGCGAGCGTACGCAGGGACTTGCGGCGACGGCGAGCCGTTATCCGGGGCGCCGTCGACCACGCACAGCGACGGCCGAGACCGCGGACCATGTACGGCGACGGCGACGGACCGGAGCCCGCCGGCCGTTCAGCGGCCGGGGTCCTTCCGGCCGTCGGCATCCCGCGGCCGGAGCGGACCGCCGCCGCACGGTCAGCCGGGACCGGTGGCCGGCGGCCGTCCGCTCTCCAACTCCACCGGGCCCGTCCGCGCCTCCAGCGCGTCCAGCGAGGCCAGCACGCGGCGGCCGAGCGCCCCCGGCAGATGGGCCGGGATGTCGGCGCGGGAGACCGTGCGCCAGGAGAGCAGTTCGTCCTCCTGCAGCCGGATCGCCTTGAGTCGCGCCTTGCTCAGCACCCCGCCGTCGTACACGTACGCCACGATCGGAGGCCGCCCGGGGCCCGGCACCCAGTCGACAGCGAGCAGCGCGCCCAACTCCACATCGAGGCCGATCTCCTCCAGGGTCTCCCGGCGGGCCGCCTCGCGCGGGCTCTCCCCGTGGTCCGACTCGACGGTCCCGCCGGGAAGCGCCCAGCCCGGACGGTAGTTGGGCTCCACGATCAGGACGCGGCCCTCCTCGTCCCGGAACAGCGCGGCCGCCCCGGCCAGGATGCGGGGCAGGGAGGCGATGTACGAGGAGTAGTCGGCGCCGGGCTCACGGTCGGAAGGGCCGGAAGGGCCGGAAGGGCCGGAAACGCTGGAAGGGCCGGAAGTGCTGGTCACACGTGGCAGCGTAGGACATGGGCGGCGACCGGTGCGGACGGTGTCCTGGGGCGCGGCGTCTTGACGCCATCCGGTTTGGTTCAGCCCGTCCCGCCGTCGCGCTCGTCGGTCTCGGAGCGGGACTTCGCCGCACGGCGCAGCCGGTGGTGCCGGCCCGGCGTCTGCTCGGTGATCGCCTCGCCGACCATCGCCCTGACCGCGTCGCGCAGCCCGTGCAGGGCGTGATGCCGGGGCGGACCCGCGCCCGGATCGGTCAGCAGCTCCGTCAGCAGTGCCCAGCACAGCCCCAGCATCACGACCACGAAGGGCAGCGCCACCAGAATCGTGGCGGTCTGCAGCGAGGTCAGTCCGCCGACGACCAGCAGGACCGCGGCGACCGACGCCATCAGCACGCCCCAGATGACGACCAGCCAGGTCGGCGGGTGCAGCGCCCCGCGGCTGGTGAGCGAGCCCATCACCAGTGAGGCGGAGTCGGCGCTGGTGACGAAGTACGTCATCACCAGCACCATGGCGACATAGGAGGTGACCGTGGACAGCGGCAGCCCGTCCAGCATGCCGAAGAGCGAGGCCTCCACCCCTTGGGCGACCGTCGCGCTCAGGTCTTCCTCGCCGGTCGAGTCCAGCCGGATCGCGGTGCCGCCCATCACGCAGAACCAGAGGACGGTCGCGCCGCTGGGCACCAGCAGCACGCCGATCAGGAACTCCCGGACGGTGCGCCCATGGGAGATACGGGCGATGAAGGTGCCCACGAACGGGGCCCAGGACAGCCACCAGGCCCAGTAGAAGATGGTCCACGCGCCCATCCACTCGGCGTCGGTGAACGCCCCGGTGGCGGTGGCCATCGACAGCAGGTCGTTCAGATAGCCGCCGACCGACTCCGGGATCGTGTCCAGGATGTAGACCGTCGGCCCGAGGAGGAAGACGAAGGTCATCAGCACGGCGGCCAGCACGATGTTGATCGTGCTCAGCCACTTCACGCCCCGGTGCAGCCCGGAGAAGGCCGAGACCACAAACGCCGATCCCAGCACGACGATGATCGTCAGCTGGGTGGAGATGTCGTCGGTGACATCGGCCGTCAGGTTCAGGCCCTTCGCCACCTGGAGCGCGCCGAGGCCCAGGCTGGTCGCGGTGCCGAAGACCGTCGCGAACACCGCGAGCAGGTCGATCACCTTGCCCTGCCAGGACACCGCGCGGCGCGCGCCGATCAGCGGCACGAACGCGGCGCTCAGCCGGTTGCCTCGGCCCTTGCGGAAGCCCGCGTACGCCAGGGCGAGTCCGGCGATGCCGTAGATCGCCCAGGGGGTGAGCGTCCAGTGGAAGAAGGAGAACTCCATCGCGGCGGCAGCGGCGGCGTTGGTCTGCGGCTCGGCGCCGCTCGCGGGCGGCGGGCTCAGATAGTGCTGGAGCGGCTCGCCGACGCCGAAGAACATCAGTCCGATGCCCATGCCGGCGCTGAACATCATCGCGATCCACGCGAGATTGGTGAACTCCGGCTCCGAGTCGTCACTGCCGAGGCGCACCCGGCCGAACCGGCTGAAGGCGATCAGAATGCTCAGCACCAGGAAGACATCGGCCGCCACCACGAACAGCCAGGCGAAGTTGTCGAGGACCCACCCCAGGGCGGTGGACGAAACCTCGTCGAACGACTCCTTGCCGAGGGCCGCCCAGGCCACCACCCCCGCGACCGCCAGGATGCCGATGCTGACGATGGTGTGATCGGGTCTGGCCTCCTCAGGCCTCAGATGATCGATCGGTTCCGTGCTCATGGCGTCACACTATGGTGTGCGATATCCGTGCATGACGGGGTGGCACGCCGTCTGCGGGTGCGGATAGGGTCGGTGCGGCGCGACTGCCTGTTCGACAGCAAAGGATGCAAGGTGACGGACGGAGCAGTGATTCAGCCTGCGCGCGTGCTCGTCGCGGCTGACAAGTTCAAGGGCTCGCTCACGGCCGTGGAAGTCGCGGAACGGGTCATGACCGGCCTGCGGCGGGCGGTGCCGGGGCTCGCGGTCGAGACGCTGCCCGTGGCGGACGGCGGAGACGGCACCGTCGCGGCGGCGGTCGCGGCCGGTTTCGAGCGGCGCGAAGTGCGAGTGACCGGGCCGCTCGGGGAGCCGCTGACGGCGGCGTTCGCGCTCCGGGACGGCACCGCGGTGGTGGAGATGGCCGAGGCCTCCGGCCTGCAGCATCTGCCCGAGGGAGTGTTCGCCCCCCTCACCTCGACGACGTACGGCTCGGGGGAACTGCTGCGGGCCGCGCTGGACGCGGGCGCGAACACCATCGTCTTCGGCGTCGGCGGCAGTGCGACGACGGACGGCGGGGCGGGGATGCTCGCGGCGCTCGGGGCGCGCTTCCTCGACGCGCAGGGTGAGCCCGTGCCGCCGGGTGGCGGCGGGCTGCGGGAGCTCGCCGCGGCCGATCTCTCCGGCCTCGACGCACGTTTCAAGGACGTGGAGCTGGTACTCGCCAGCGACGTCGACAATCCGCTGACCGGGCCCAAGGGCGCGCCGGCCGTCTACGGCCCCCAGAAGGGGGCGAGCGCGGAGGACGTCGCCACGCTGGACGCGGCGCTCGCCCACTACGCGTCCGTGCTGGAGACGGCGGTCGGCCCCCGGGCCGCGGAGTGCGCGCTGGCGCCCGGGGCGGGCGCGGCGGGCGGCATCGGCTACGGGGCGCTGGTCGGGCTCGGCGCCGGCTTCCGCCCCGGCATCGAGGTCATGCTCGACGTGCTCGGGTTTGCCCCGGCGCTGGAGCGGGCGACCCTCGTCATCACCGGCGAGGGCTCCCTCGACGAGCAGACCCTCCATGGCAAGGCCCCGGCGGGAGTGGCGGCGGCGGCCCGCGCCCGGGGCGTCGAGGTCGTCGCGGTCTGCGGCCGCCTGGCCCTGTCGCCCGAAGCCCTCGGCCGCGCGGGCATCCGCCGTGCGTACCCTCTCCTCGACCTGGAGCCCGACCCGGCCCGCTGTATGGCGGAGGCGGGACGGCTGCTGGAGAGGGTGGCGGAGAACATCGCGTGGGAGTTCCTGGGCTGAGGGTGGGCCGTTCCCCCTCCCCGCCCCTTCCCGCAACCGGAGGCTCAGCCCCCGGCCCCCACCCAAGGTGAGCCCACGGGCCTGGAGACCGGCAGACCGGGAGCCGGCAGACCGGGAGCCGGAAGCCGGCAGACCGGAAGCCGGGGGCGTGGCGGGGCGCTCGCTCGGAGCGGCGGCTTCGGACCTGTGCCCCCGCTGGATCGGCGGGGGCACAGGGGGCGTGCTGCCCGCCGGGGTGGAGGCGGAAAAGGGGGAAAGGGGGAGGGCCCCGGCGCACTGCGCGCCGGGGCCCTCCTACTCGTTCGCCGTCCGTCAGGGCAGCTGCGAGGCCGCCCTCGCCTCGCGCCGGTTGTCGCGGAACGTGTTCACACGACGTGCCGTCGCGAAGAGCGGGATCACCGCCCCCAGCACCACCTGAAGCGCACAGCCCGTCTGCAGCAGCAGCTGGCCGCCCGGTGCGTCGAACGCCCACGCCGCCAGCAGGCCCATTGCGGAGATGATCCAGCCGAGCATCGCCACCGCGAGGACGCCCCGCGGCTTGGGGTACTCGACCCGGCTCACCATCAGCCAAGCGGTGCCGATGATCGCCAGCAGGGTGGGGATGAAGGGCAGCTCGAGGAGCACGATCGAGACGACCGTGAGCGCCCCGAAGGGGCTCGGCATGCCCTGGAACATGCCGTCCTTCATCGTCACGCAGGAGAATCTGGCAAGCCGCAGCACCACCGCCAGCAGCACCACGATCGCCGCCACCGCCGAGACCCGCTGGTGCGCGTCGTCGGCGACCATGCCGTAGACCAGCACGAAGTACGCCGGGGCCAGCCCGAAGCTGATCAGGTCGGAGAGATTGTCCAGCTCCGCACCCATCGGCGAGCTGCGCAGCTTGCGCGCGACCAGACCGTCGAACAGGTCGAAGATCGCCGCGCAGAGCATCAGGATCACGGCGGTCGCGGCGGAGTGCCGCGCCATGCCGGTCTCGTCGCTGCCGGTGAGATGTGGGATCAGAATGCCGGTGGTGGTGAAGTACACCGCCATGAAGCCGCAGGTCGCGTTGCCCAGGGTGAGGGTGTCCGCTATCGACAGCCGCAGCGACAGCGGCATGTCCTCCGTGTCGTCCTCTTCCTCGGTCTCCGCCGCCCAGCCGGCCGCCTGTGTGTTGGGGTCAATCACGGTCAATGCGAGTCACCCCCGCGGTCGTGGCCTGCCCGACCTCGACGGCGACCTCGACACCTTCCGGGAGGTAGATGTCAACGCGCGAGCCGAACCGGATGAGCCCGATGCGCTCGCCCTGCTCGACCTTGGCGCCCTGGGGGAGGTACGGCACGATCCGCCGGGCCACGGCGCCGGCGATCTGCACCATCTCGATGTCGCCGAGCTCGGTGTCGAAGTGCCATACGACGCGCTCGTTGTTCTCGCTCTCCTTGTTGAAAGCGGGAACGAATCCGCCGGGGACGTGCTCGACCGAGGTCACGGTGCCCGCGAGCGGCGCACGGTTGACATGGACGTTCAGCGGGCTCATGAAGATCGCGACGCGGGTGCGTCCGTCCTTCCACGGCATGATGCTCTGCACCACACCGTCGGCGGGCGAGATGACCCGGCCCTGGGCGATCTCGCGCTCGGGGTCGCGGAAGAACCACAGCATGCCCGCCGCGAGGGCGGTGGTGGGCACGGCGATGGCCGCGGCGCGCCTGGAGCGGCGCGAGCGCGCCAGGCTGAGTGCCGCGGTGGCGACGGTCGGCAGAAGCCACGGCGATGCTCCGCGCGCGAGGCGTACGCCGAGGAGGCTGTCGCGAGGTGCAGAGGTTTGGCTGTGGGGCATGGATGACCTTCGTAGCGGATGATGCCGCGCTGGCAACGGGGGGACGGCGGCTTTCCCGCGATGTTATCGGGTGCGGGCCGCAACTGGGAAAGCCAGAAGACGAGTCGGCGGCCGGAAGCGGATAACAGGGTGTGATCTTCTTCGCGGCCAAACCGGCTCAAACGCGGCAATCAACCCTGGAACCGGTACTCCTCGAGCAGCCGACGCCCAATGATCATTTTCTGGATCTCGGCGGTACCTTCACCGATCAGCAGCATCGGGGCCTCGCGGTAGAGGCGCTCGATCTCGTACTCCTTGGAGAAGCCGTAGCCGCCGTGGATGCGGAAGGCGTCCTCGACGACTTCCTTGCAGTACTCGGAGGCGAGGTACTTCGCCATCCCTGCCTCCAGGTCGTTTCGCTCCCCGGAGTCCTTTTTGCGAGCTGCGTTGACCATCATCGCATGAGCGGCCTCGACCTTGGTGGCCATCTCCGCGAGTTTGAACTGGATCGCCTGGTGCTGGGCGATCGGCTTGCCGAAGGTGTGGCGCTGCTGGGCATAGGAGACACCCAGTTCGAACGCACGCTGAGCGACGCCGCAGCCACGTGCCGCGACATTCACGCGCCCGACCTCGACGCCGTCCATCATTTGGTAAAACCCTCGGCCGGTGGCGCCCCCGAGTACCCGATTGGCCGGAATGCGCAGTCCGTCCATGATGAGCTCGGTCGTGTCGACGCCCTTGTAACCCATCTTGTCGATCTTCCCGGGGATGGTGAGTCCGGGACGGACCTCTCCAAAGCCGGGCTCCTTCTCCACCAGGAAGGTCGTCATCGACTTGTGCGGCGCGGTTCCCTCGGGGTGTCCTTCGTCACTCCGCACCAGCACGGCCACCAGCGTCGAGGAGCCGCCGTTCGTCAGCCACATCTTCTGGCCGTTCAGGACGTACTCCTCGCCGTCCTTCACCGCCTTCGACGTGATGGCCGACACATCCGAGCCGAGCCCCGGCTCGGACATGGAGAACGCGCCGCGCACCTCGCCGAGCGCCATCCGGGGCAGGAAGGTGTCCTTCTGCTCCTGGGTGCCGTGCTGCTTGAGCATGTACGCCACGATGAAGTGCGTGTTGATGATGCCCGAGACGGACATCCAGCCGCGGGCGATCTCCTCCACGCACAGGGCGTAGGTGAGCAGCGACTCGCCCAGCCCGCCGTACTCCTCGGGAATCATCAGCCCGAACAGGCCGAGCTCCTTGAGCCCTTCGACGATCTGCGTCGGATACTCGTCACGGTGCTCCAGCTCGGTGGCGACCGGGATGATCTCCTTGTCGACGAAGTCCCGGACCGTGGCCAGGATCTCCTGCTGGACGTCGGTCAGCCCGTGCGTCTGGGCGAGTCGGGTCATGGCTTACTTCTCCGCCTTCTTCGGGGGCTCGTTCAGCTCGGGCCTGCCCGGCTGCTCGCCGCCGCGGTCCTTGATGTACGTCTCGGTCGGCACCATCACCTTGCGGCGGAAGACGCAGACCAGCGTGCCGTCCTGCTTGTAGCCCTTGGTCTCCACGTACACGATCCCGCGGTCCGACTTGGACTTCGAGGGCGTCTTGTCCAGCACTCTCGTCTCGCCGTAGATCGTGTCCCCGTGGAAGGTCGGGGCGACGTGCCGCAGCGACTCGATCTCCAGGTTGGCGATCGCCTTGCCGGAGACGTCCGGCACGGACATGCCGAGCAGCAGCGAGTAGATGTAGTTGCCCACGACGACGTTCCTGCCGAAGTCCGTCGTCTTCTCCGCGTAGTTCACATCCATGTGAAGCGGGTGGTGGTTCATGGTGAGCAGACAGAACAGGTGGTCGTCGTACTCGGTGACGGTCTTTCCCGGCCAGTGCCGATAGACGTCGCCTACCGTGAACTCCTCGTAGGTGCGGCCGAACTGCATGGGTGCTGCCTCTCCGGGTGCTGGCCCCGGGCCCCTGCGGGGCCCGGGGCGGGGGATCTCGGTCGCGCCGAACCGCATGGGCCGGCGTCAGGCCTCCGGCTTCTCGAACGTCGACGTGCGGGCCATGCCGGCGGCGCGGCCCTTGCCGGCGATGACCAGGGCCATCTTGCGGCTGGCCTCGTCGATCATCTCGTCGCCGAGCATCGCGGAGCCCTTCTTGCCGCCCTCCTCCGACGTGAAGTAGTCGTAGGCGTCGAGGATCAGCTCCGCGTGGTCGTAGTCCTCCTGCGAGGGCGAGAAGACCTCGTTGGCCGCGTCGACCTGGCCCGGGTGCAGCACCCACTTGCCGTCGAAGCCCAGGGCGGCGGCGCGGCCGGCGACCTCGCGGAAGCCGTCGACGTTCTTGATCTGGAGGTAGGGGCCGTCGATCGCCTGGAGGTCGTTGGCGCGGGCGGCCATCAGGATCTTCATCAGGATGTAGTGGTACGCGTCCGCCGGGTAGCCGGGCGGCTGCTCGCCGACGACCAGGGACTTCATGTTGATGGACGCCATGAAGTCGGCGGGGCCGAAGATGATGGTCTCGATGCGCGGCGACGCCTGCGCGATCGCGTTGACGTTGTTCAGCCCCTGCGCGTTCTCGATCTGCGCCTCGATGCCGATCCTGCCGACTTCAAAGCCCATCGTCTTCTCGATCTGCGTCAGCAGCAGATCCAGCGCGGTGATCTGCTCGGCGCTCTGGACCTTCGGCAGCATGATGCAGTCGAGGTTCGGGCCCGCGCCCTCGACGACCGTCACGACGTCCCGGTACGTCCAGTGGGTCGTCCAGTCGTTCACCCGGACGACACGCGTCTTGCCCGTCCAGTCGCCCTCGTTGAGGAACTTGACGATGGTGTGCCGCGCCTCGGGCTTGGCCAGCGGTGCGCAGGCGTCCTCGAGGTCCAGGAAGACCTGGTCGGCCGGCAGCCCCTGGGCCTTCTCCAGGAAGCGGGGGTTGGACCCGGGCACCGCGAGGCAGGAGCGGCGTGGGCGCAGCCGGTTCACGGCGCCGGAGGGGCCGGTCGCGGAGCGGCCGTCAGGCTGGGCGGTGGCGGGCGACGGGCGGGTCATACGGGGACCTCCGTGTTTTCGAGAGGGCTGAGCTTGTTCGCTTTGCGGATCTCGTCGACGATACGGCCGATGATCTCCGTGATGCCGAAGTCCTTCGGGGTGAAAACGGCGGCGACGCCCGCCGCCTTCAGTTCGGCGGCGTCGCCGTTGGGGATGATCCCGCCGACGATGACCGGAATGGGGGTGTCTCCCGCGTCGCTTGCCCCGGGGGACGCCCCGGCCTCGCGGAGCCGGTGCAGCACATCGGGCACCAGTTCGGCGTGCGAGCCGGACAGGATCGACAGGCCGACGCAGTGCACGTCCTCCGCGAGCGCGGCGTTGACGATCTGCTCCGGGGTCAGTCTGATGCCCTGGTAGACCACTTCGAAGCCCGCGTCACGGGCCCGTACGGCGATCTGCTCCGCGCCGTTGGAGTGGCCGTCCAGTCCGGGCTTGCCGACCAGCAGCCGCAGCCGGCCGGACCCCAGCTCCTCGGCCGTGCGGGCGACCTTCTCCCGTACGACCGCGAGCGGCGAGCCCGCCTCGGCGGCCACTGCCACGGGGGCGCTGGAGACCCCGGTCGGCGCACGGAACTCACCGAAGACGTCCCGCAGCGCCCAGGCCCACTCGCCGGTGGTGACGCCCGCGCGGGCGCACTCCACGGTGGCGGCCATCAGGTTCTCGGTGCCGGCCGCGGCCTTCTTCAGCGCGGACAGCGCCTCGGCGGCCCGCGTCTCGTCACGGCGCGCCCGCCACTCGTGCAGCGAGGCGACGACCCGCGCCTCGTTCTCCGGGTCCACCGTCATGATCGCGGTGTCCAGATCGGCGGTGAGCGGATTGGGCTCGGTCGACTCGAAGCAGTTCACACCGACGATCTTCTCCTCGCCGGCCTCGATCCGCGCCCGGCGCTCGGCGTGCGAGGAGACGAGCTGCGACTTGAGATAGCCGGACTCGACGGCCGCCATGGCGCCGCCCATCTCCTGGATGCGTCCGATCTCCGCGAGCGACTCCTCGACCAGGGCGTCCACCTTGGCCTCGATGACATGCGAGCCGGCGAAGATGTCCTCGTACTCCAGCAGGTCGCTCTCGTGGGCGAGGACCTGCTGGATGCGCAGCGACCACTGCTGGTCCCAGGGCCGGGGCAGGCCCAGCGCCTCGTTCCACGCCGGGAGCTGCACCGCCCGGGCGCGGGCGTCCTTGGACAGGGTCACCGCCAGCATCTCCAGCACGATGCGCTGGACGTTGTTCTCGGGCTGCGCCTCGGTCAGACCGAGCGAGTTGACCTGGACGCCGTAGCGGAAGCGGCGCTGCTTGGGGTTCTCGACCCCGTACCGCTCACGGGTGACCTGGTCCCAGATGCGGCCGAAGGCGCGCATCTTGCACATCTCCTCGATGAACCGGACGCCCGCGTTCACGAAGAAGGAGATACGGGCGACGACGTCGCCGAACTTCTCCTGCGGCACCTGACCGGAGTCGCGAACGGCGTCCAGGACGGCGATCGCGGTGGACATCGCATAGGCGATCTCCTGGACGGGTGTGGCCCCGGCCTCCTGGAGGTGGTAGCTGCAGATGTTGATGGGGTTCCACTTGGGGATGTGCGCCACCGTGTAGGTGATCATGTCGGTGGTCAGGCGCAGCGAGGGACCGGGCGGGAAGACATGCGTCCCGCGGGACAGATACTCCTTGACGATGTCGTTCTGCGTCGTGCCCGACAGCCTGGCGGCATCGGCGCCCTGCTCCTCGGCGACCACCTGGTAGAGGGCCAGCAGCCACATGGCGGTGGCGTTGATGGTCATCGAGGTGTTCATCTGCTCCAGCGGGATGTCCTGGAACAGCCGGCGCATGTCCCCGAGATGGGAGACCGGGACCCCGACCCGGCCCACCTCGCCGCGGGCGAGGATGTGATCGGGGTCGTAGCCGGTCTGCGTCGGCAGGTCGAACGCCACCGACAGACCGGTCTGGCCCTTGGCGAGATTGCGCCGGTAGAGCTCGTTGGACGCCTCGGCCGTGGAATGGCCGGCGTATGTCCGCATCAGCCACGGCCGGTCCCTCTTGCGCTCTGTCATGTCAGGAACCTCAGACGTTCCGGCTGTGTTCGGCAGTCCGCTCCGCCGGCGCGTCACGGAACAGGTTGATGGCGTCGAGGTGCTTGGCGCGCATCTCCTCGTCGCGCACGCCCAGGCCCTCTTCGGGGGCGAGGCAGAGGACGCCGACCTTGCCCTGGTGGCGGTTGCGGTGGACGTCGTACGCGGCCTGGCCGGTGTCGTCGAGGGAGTAGACCTTTGACAGCGTGGGGTGGATCTTGCCCTTGGCGATCAGGCGGTTGGCCTCCCACGCCTCGCGGTAGTTGGCGAAGTGCGAGCCGATGATGCGCTTGAGCGACATCCACAGATAGCGGTTGTCGTACTCGTGCTGGTAGCCGGAGGTCGAGGCGCAGGTGACGATGGTGCCGCCCTTGCGGGTGACGTACACGGACGCGCCGAAGGTCTCCCGGCCGGGGTGCTCGAAGACGATGTCGACGTCCTCGCCGCCGGTCAGCTCGCGGATGCGCTTGCCGAAGCGCTTCCACTCCCTGGGGTCCTGGGTCTGCTCGTCCTTCCAGAACTTGTAGCCCTCGGCGTTGCGGTCGATGATCGCCTCCGCGCCCATGGAGCGGCATATCTCCGCCTTCTGGTCGCTCGACACGACGCAGATCGGCGTGGCGCCGCCGGCGAGGGCGAACTGGGTGGCGTAGGAGCCGAGACCGCCGCTCGCGCCCCAGATCAGCACATTGTCGCCCTGCTTCATCTGCGCGCCGTTGCGGGAGACCAGCTGGCGGTACGCGGTGGAGTTCACCAGGCCCGGAGCGGCCGCCTCCTCCCAGCTCAGATGGTCGGGCTTGGGCATCAGCTGGTTGGACTTGACCAGTGCGACCTCGGCGAGTCCGCCGAAGTTGGTCTCGAAGCCCCAGATGCGCTGCTCGGGGTCGAGCATGGTGTCGTTGTGGCCGTCGGAGGACTCCAGCTCGACGGAGAGGCAGTGGGCGACGACCTCGTCACCGGGCCGCCAGGCGTTGACGCCCGGTCCTGTGCGCAGGACCACGCCCGCGAGGTCGGAGCCGATGATGTGGTACGGCAGGTCATGGCGGCGGGTCAGCTCGCTGAGCCGCCCGTAGCGCTCCAGGAAGCCGAAGGTGGGCAGCGGCTCGAAGATCGAGGTCCAGACGGAGTTGTAGTTCACCGAGCTGGCCATGACCGCGACGAGCGCCTCGCCGGGCCCGAGCTCGGGCAGCGGGACGTCCTCGACGTGGAGTGACTTGCGGGGGTCCTTCTCCCGGGTGTCGAGGCCGGCGAACATCTCGACCTCGTCCTTGTGCACGGTCACCGCGCGGTACGACTCGGGGAGCGTCAGTGCGGCGAAGTCGGCGGACGTGCTGTCCGTCGACGAAATCGCGTCCAGGATTTCCTTCACGGTGTTGCCTCCGGCAAACGGTGCGTTGAGGGAACGCAGAGGGGTACGTCGGAGCTTTGCTTGCTGCTGCTGTGGAGGTGGTGTGCCGTCGGTTCGGCGGGTGGTGCTGTGGCAGCGCGCTGTGGGCGCGGTAAAGGTGCCTGTGACGCAGGCGTCCGGGCGCGCAGATGGTTGCGGGGACAGCCGGCGTACGAGGTGTCTCTGCACGCCGGCCGCCCGGACGACATCAACGTATGGCACGGCGTGCCAGGTGGCAAGACACTGCGTGCCAACAATTTCTCTCAATTGTCATCCCGCGGGCACGCATGAGCAACAACGGCCGCCCCGTCGGGGCGGCCGTTGTCCGGGCAGGTGCGGTTCTGCGGGTGCGGGGGCGGTCGCAGCGGGAGCGGTCAGCCCTTGGCCAGGGCCTTCCGGATGGCGCTCATGACCTCTTCCAGAGGTGCGTCCGTTCGGGTGACGGTGACCACCACGTCGCGGGACTCCGCCGCCACCTCCGAGGGCTCGGCGGCCCTGGGGCTTCTGGTCGCCATGCCCCGCCCCACGCCGATGCCCGTGCCGAAGGTCTCCCGGACGATCGCGAAGGCGTGGTCGAGCTGGGCCTCGACGTCGCCCTTGCCGCCCGCCCGCAGCCAGCGCCGCAGCACATGGTTGTGCGCGGTGACGACCGCCGATGCGGCCACTTCCGCCAGCAGCGGGTCGTCATTGCCGTCGTGGTGGTCGCGTTCGTCGAAGTGGCCCAGCAGATAGCGGGTGAAAAGCCGCTCGTAGCGGGCCACCGACGCGATCTCCCGTTCCCGCAGCGTCGGCACCTCACGTGTGAGGCGGTAGCGCTCGACGGAGACCGCGGGGGAGGCCGCGTACATCCGCATGACCTCCTTGATGCCCCGGCAGACGGTGTCCAGCGGATGCTCATGGGCCGGGGCAGCGTTCAGCACCGCCTCCGCCCGCACCAGCGTGTCGTCGTGGTCCGGGAAGATCGCCTCCTCCTTGGACCGGAAGTGCCGGAAGAAGGTGCGGCGGGCGACCCCGGCCGCGGCCGCGATCTCGTCGACCGTCGTCGCCTCGTACCCCTTCGTGGCGAACAGCTCCATGGCCGCGGCCGCCAGCTCACGGCGCATCCTGAGGCGCTGAGCGGCTGCCCGGCCGCCCGCCGTGTTCTCGGCGGCGTCGGGTGCGGCGGCGGTCGTCTGGGCGGACTTGGGCGGCTGGGACATGCCCTGAACGTACTGCATCCGTGCAGGAGAGCGCGCCTGAGGGGCCGGGCGCGGCCCCTGCGGACCGGGAGTGCCGCCGGGGGCGGGGCCGCCCGCCGACGGCTCGGCCGCCGGATCGAGCAGCCCGCCCCAGCCCCCGTACGGCTCAGCGCCGGGCATATTCGCGGAAGCCGCGCCCCGTCTTGCGGCCCAGGCAGCCCGCGGCCACCAGGTGCTCCAGCAGCGGCGCGGGCGCCAGGCCCGGGTCGCGGAACTCCTGGTGCAGCACCTTCTCGATGGCCAGCGAGACATCCAGACCGACCACGTCAAGCAGCTCGAAGGGACCCATCGGATAGCCGCCGCCGAGCTTCATCGCCGCGTCGATGTCGTCCAGCGAGGCGTAGTGGTCCTCGACCATCTTGATCGCGTTGTTGAGGTACGGGAAGAGCAGCGCGTTCACGATGAACCCGGCCCGGTCGCCGCAGTCCACCGGGTGCTTCTTGATCTTCGCGGTCACCTCCCGCACCGTGGCGTGGACCTCGGGCGAGGTCAGCACGGTGCGGACCACCTCGACCAGCTTCATCGCCGGCGCCGGGTTGAAGAAGTGCATCCCGATGACGTCCTGCGGGCGCGAGGTGGCTCGGGCGCAGGCCACGACCGGAAGCGAGGAGGTGGTGGTGGCGAGCACCGCGCCGTCCTTGCACACCTTGTCCAGCGTGGCGAACAGCTGCTGCTTGATCTCCAGGTCCTCGGCGACCGCCTCGACCGCCAGATCGACGTCCGCGAAGGAGTCCAGCGAGCCGGCCGGGGTGATGCGCGCCAGCGCGCCGTCGCGCGCCTCCGCCGTCATCCTGCCCTTGTCGACGGAGCGGGCGAGCGACTTGGCGATACGGGACTTGGCCGTCTCCGCCTTCTCCTGGCTGCGGGCCGCGAGCACCACGTCGTAGCCGGCCTTGGCGAACACCTCGGCGATGCCGCTCGCCATCGTCCCCGAGCCGGCCACGCCGACCGAACGCACCTCGCGGGCCGGCACGGCCTGAGCGGCGGACTGCTTGGGGGCCAGCTCGTCCGCCACGAGAACATCGGTGCCGGGCGCGGCATACGTGTAGAAGCCGCGGCCCGCCTTGCGGCCGGTCAGCCCCGCCTCGCTCAGCTGTCTGAGGACCGGCGCGGGCGCGTGCAGCCGGTCGCCGGAGGCCGCGTACATCGCCTCCAGCACGGTGCGCGCCGTGTCGATGCCGATCAGGTCGAGCAGCGCCAGCGGACCCATGGGCAGACCGCAGCCGAGCTTCATCGCGGCGTCGATGTCCTCGCGGGAGGCGTACCTGGCCTCGTACATCGCGGCGGCCTGGTTCAGATAGCCGAACAGCAGCCCGTCGGCGACAAAACCGGGCCGGTCGCCCACCGCGACGGGCTCCTTGCCCAGCTCGCGAGCGAGGGCGGTGACCGCCTCCACGGCATGCGGGGCGGTCAGCACCGAGGAGACCACCTCGACCAGCTTCATCGCCGGCGCCGGGTTGAAGAAGTGCAGTCCGAGAACCCGCTCGGGGTGCTCGGAGTCCGCGGCCAGTCGGGTGACGGAGAGGGCGTTGGTGCCGGTGGCGATGATCGTGTCGGGGCGGACGACCGCGTCCAGCGCACGGAAGACCTGCTGCTTGGCCTCGTACGACTCCGGGACCACCTCGATCACCAGATCCGCGTCCGCGGCGGCCTGGAGATCGGAGAAGGTACGGAAGCGGGCGAGGGTGTTGCGGCGCTCCTCCTCCGTGATGCGTCCGCGCTCCACGGCGCGCGCGGTGGCCGCCTCGAGGGCGTCGACCGCCTTGCGGGCGGCTATCTCGCTGACGTCGATGCCGATGACCTCGCGGCCGGCGCGGGCGAGCACCTCGGCGATGCCGGTGCCCATGGTGCCGAGGCCGACGACGGCGACGGTGCGCAGAGGGGTGTCCGTAGGCGTGTCCATCACAGGACTCCAGGGATGAGTGACGACTGATGAACGGCGTATGAGGGGAAACGCCGTGAGGCGCGCGCGGCGCACGGGAATCGCTGACCGCGCAGCGCAGGGCAGTGCGTGGTGAAGGGCCGGCGGACTCTGTCCCGGAGTCGCGCCGTACTGCATGCCGAAACCGACCTGACTCTCGGCGGCTGCGTCACCAGGCCACCGGGAGCCGAACGGGGGTAACCCGCTCACTTGAGATTAACTCGCGGGTAACGAGCGCGCCAGAGCTGGGCGAGTGTGATCTGGGTCGCGACCGGCCGGACGCCGATAGGCTGACGGCCATGGACGCGGAGTTACGGTCACTGGCGGAGCGGCTGCGGAAGGAGTCGGGGGGCTCTGAGGAGTACGAGCGGCTGCTGGTCACGGAGGACGGGGAGGAGCTCGCGGATGTGCTCACGGCACAGGAACGCCCCTTGTGGGCGAGGGAGATGGCAGCCTTCAGGCTCGGCTGCGCCGGTGACAGCCGGTCCTTCGAGGCGCTGGTGCTGCTGCTCAACCACCGCGACCCGGCCCGCAACGTCTCCGCGGCCCAGGCGCTGGCCCGCCTGAACGACCCCCGCACCCCGAAGGCGGCGGCCGCGCTGGCCACGAACGAGCTGCGCGTCGCCTATGCGCTGCTGCCGGTGCGCCTGCTCACCAGGCTGCGGGCCCCGGAGTCCGCCCCCGCCCTGATGACCGTTCTGCGCCGCCGGCTGGCGCCCGGAGACCCGTACTGGAAGGTCGGGCTGGCGTGCGTGGAGGGGCTTGGCGCGCTGGGCGACAAGCGGGCGGCGCCGCTGCTGGACACGGCGCGGACGCATCCGCGGTTGTGCGCGGCGGCGGAGGCGGCGCTGGCGCGGCTGAGTTGAACGGGGGCTCCGCCCCCGGCCCCCCGCCTCAATCGCCGGCGGGGCTGGGGTGTGGCACCCGCTTGAGGACTCGGCCTTCAGGCCGTACCGGGGGTCTGGGGGCTTGCCCCAGTTCCGGGAAGGGCGGGGCAGGGGCAAGCGCACGCCCGCAGGCGGACCGGCTCACAGAAGCGTGAGCTGTGTGCCGCGCTCCGACTCCGGTGCCGGTGTCGGCACCGGAGTCGGCTGCGGGCGGGCGCCGCGGCGCCCGCCGCGATCCGCCGCGGGCCCCACGCCGAACTCCGCGGCCAGCTCGTGAACCTGCCGCGTGATCCGCCGCTGGTACCACCGGGGCGCGTACGCCCCGTCCCCGTACAGCCGCTCGTACCGCCCCACGAGATGCGGGTGCGTGCGCGCCAGCCATGCCATGAACCATTCCCGCGCACCCGGCCGCAGATGCAGCACCAGAGGCGTCACCGACGACGCGCCCGCCGAGGCGATCGCCCGCACGGTCGCGCGGAGCTGGTCCGGGCGGTCTCCGAGGAACGGGATCACCGGGGCCATCAGCACTCCGCACCCGATGCCGCTGTCGGCGAACGCGCGCACGACATCGAGGCGGCGCTCGGGCGAGGGCGTGCCCGGCTCCACGGTGCGCCACAGCTCGCAGTCGGTGAAGCCGACGGAGACCGAGATCCCCACGTCCGTCACCTCCGCCGCCTGCCGCAGCAGTGGGAGGTCCCGCAGGATCAGCGTGCCCTTGGTGAGGATGGAGAAGGGGTTCGCGCGGTCGCGCAGCGCCTCGATGATCCCCGGCATCAGCCGGTAGCGCCCCTCTGCCCGCTGGTAGCAGTCCACATTGGTGCCCATGGCGACATGCGCTCCCTGCCAGCCGTGCGCGGCGAGCTGCCGCCGCAGCAGCTCCGGCGCGTTGATCTTCACCACGATCTGGGTGTCGAACCCGAGTCCTGTGTCCAGGTCCAGATATCCATGAGTCTTGCGGGCGAAGCAGTACACACATGCGTGTGTACATCCGCGGTACGGGTTGACGGTCCACTCGAACGGCATCTGTGACGCCCCCGGCACCCGGTTCAGAATCGAACGCGCCCGGATCTCGTGGAACGTGATCCCCCGGAACTCGGGGGCGTCGAAGGTCCTCGTGGTCACCGCCGAGGCGCTGAACAGCGCGGGGTCCGCGGCTGCCGTGGGGTTCTCGGCCAGATGGTTCCAGCGCATGGACGCCTCCTCGGTCGCTCTGGCCACAGAATAGAACATGTGTTCCCTTGATCGTTGCGCCTCTGATTTGGGCGGCCGCAGCCGAGGTGGTTGGCTAGCGCTGCCCGAGCAACAACCGAATGCTGGAGGAACAGGAATGGCGCAGGTCGAGGCCACCACAGAACGGATCATCTCGGCGGACGCGGAGACGGTGTTCGATGCGCTGGCCGACTACGAGAACACCCGCGCAAAGCTCCTGCCCGAGCACTTCAGCGAGTACGAGGTCAAGGAGGGCGGCGACGGCGAGGGCACCGTCGTCCACTGGAAGCTCCAGGCCACCAGCAAGCGGGTCCGCGACTGCCTGCTCGAGGTGACCGAGCCGACCGACGGGCAGCTCGTCGAGAAAGACCGCAACTCCTCGATGGTCACCACCTGGACCGTCACCCCCGCAGGCGAGGGCAGGTCGAAGGCCGTCGTCACCACGGTCTGGAACGGCGCCGGCGGCATCGGCGGCTTCTTCGAGCGCACCTTCGCGCCCAAGGGCCTCGCCCGGATCTACGACATGGTGCTCGCCAAGCTCGCCGCCGAGGTGGAGAAGTAGCCACCGGGCTCACCGGTTCGAGTGGTTTGGCCGCGGTCCGTGGTGCGCGTCCGCGCCACGGGCCGCAAAGCTCTCCGGGAGGCGCCCGAGGACTGACTTCTCTTCAGCTCCTTCATCGATTCGCGCGGGCGCACGACCTATTCCCGCGTTGCCCCGCACACGGCGGACCAAGACCCGTACGGTGGTGGCGAGGCCGCGGCCAGGGCCGCGGGGAAGGAGCCTGACACCCATGGACAGTGGTGTTCCGCCGGAGCCGCCGTCGCGCGCCGCAGCCGGGCGGATTCCGCTTGCCGTGGTCGTCGTGGACGGGAACGGACTGGTGTCCCACTGGTCCACCGGGGCGCGGCGGCTGTTCGGACCGGACAGGCGGGAGGCGGTCGGAGCGCCGGTCGTCGATCTGCTCCCGGTCTCCGGTGCGCTCTCCGCGGACGACGCCCCGGGCGCATACGGCCATGAACCGTCCCCGTACGACACGGAATCACCCGGCCCCGGGCTCGACGCCTCCCTGCACGGGCTGACCGCCTACCCGGCCGCCGGCCGGGCCCGGATCTCCCAGCAGACGCCCGCGCGGGACGGGCGACGCGACCGCGTCGACGTGCTCTGGTGGGCCTATCCGCTCGTCGGCCCCGGCGCCGAGCGCCTTCTCGTGCTCGCCGCCGACGCCGCCCGGCTCACGACCGACGACGCGAGCGTCGAGCGCATCGCACCCGGCTTCGCCCTGCACACCGAGTTCCCCGGCTTCGACGAACTCGCGCTGCGACTGCCCGAGATCCTGCCCAGCATGAGCGTGCAGGAGTCCTCCCGCATCGTCTCCCAGGTGCTGGAGCTGGGCTATCCGGTACTGGAGTTCAGCCACCACGACCGGGTGCCCGTCACCCCCGACTGGGGCGTGCCCAGGCGCGTCGAGCGCACCGCGCGCCGCCGCGCGCCGCCGCGCGGCCCAGCGGGCGGCCGCGGCCGGAGAGCATGTGGACGCCGCCGACCTGGCGCAGGACCTCGAATACGCCGCGGTACGCGAAAGGCTCGAGTTCCTCAACGAGGTCAGCGGACGCATCGGCTCCTCGCTCGACCTCGCCCGAACGATCCAGGAGGTCAGCGCGGCCGTCGTGCCGCGCTTCACCGATGTCGCCGGAACCTATCTGCGCGAGCAGGTCATCGCCGGCGAGGGCTTCCCGGACGGGCCGCCCGACGCCACCACCATGTGGCACCGCGTCGCCGTCGAGCATGTGGACGAGCCGGGCCGCTGGGACGATGTGGTGCCGGTCGGCGAGTCCATGCCGTTCCCCGCGCACACGCCCTTCTTCCAGTGCATGACCACCGGCGAACCGGTGCTGGTGCCGCGGATCAGTGAGGAGATGGGTACCGCCATCGCCTCACAGTTCGAAAAGCGCGACATCCGGCCGCTGATCAACGGCCGCTCCATGCTCGTCGTGCCGCTCAAGGCACGGAACGTGGTGCTCGGCTTCATGATCCTCCTCCGCCACCCGGAGCGCAGCCTCTTCAACGACATGGACCGGGTCACCGGCGCCGAACTGGCCGCACGTGCCGGGCTCGTCCTCGACAACGCGCGGATGTACACGTACCAGGAGGCCGTCGCCGAGACCCTCCAGGACTCGATGCTGCCGCATGTCACCCCGCGCATGCCGGGCTGCGACACAGCCACCCGCTATCTTCCGGGCACCATGCTCGGCCGGGTCGGCGGCGACTGGTTCGACACCGTCAAACTGCCCGGCTCCCGGACCGCCCTGGTGGTCGGCGACGTCATGGGCCACGGCCTCAACTCGGCAGCCATGATGGGGCAGCTGCGCACCGCCGTGCAGACCATGGCCGCCCTGGACCTGCCGCCCGAGCAACTGCTGCGCAATCTCGACGACCTCGCCCAGCGGCTCGGCGAGCACTATCTGGCGACCTGCCTCTACGCCGTCTACGACCCCATCCGCCACGAGCTGCGCATGGCCAACGCCGGTCATGTCCCTCCGGTACTGGTGCGCGCCGCCGACGGACGCAGCGAACTGCTGCATCTGCCCACGGGCGCGCCCATCGGCGTCGGAGGGGTGCCGTTCCGATGCGTCCGCATCCCGGTGTCGCCCGGGGACCGGCTCATCATGTGCACCGACGGGCTGGTGGAGGTGCGGGGCGAGGACATCGGCGTCGGTCTGGCGACGCTCTGCGAGTCGGCCGCGCACCCGGCCGCCTCCATGGACACCGCCTGCGACACGATCATCCGTGCCCTCAACACCCGCGGCGGACGCAAGGACGACGTGGCCCTCCTCATGGCCCGGCTCAACGGGATAGACACCGGCTCGGTCGCCTCCTGGGAGCTGACGCTCGATCCGCGCGAGGCGCGCCGGGCGCGTCTGCTCGTCCGGGACCAGCTGGCCGCATGGGGGCTGCACGCCGTGGCCGACACCGCCGAACTGCTGGTCGGTGAGGTGACGGCCAATGCCGTACGCCATGCGAAGGGCACCCGCGCCACACTGCGTGTGGTGCGGGCGGACGCCCTGGTGTGCGAACTCGCCGACGAGGACCCGGCGCTGCCCGCCCTGCTCGACGCGGGCCCGGACGACGAGCTGGGGCGCGGGCTGCATGTGGTGAGCGCCCTGGCCCGGGAGTGGGGCACCAGCCACACACCGGAGGGCAAGACGGTCTGGTTCGAGTTGCCCTGCCCCGGGCGGGATGCTCCCCGTCGGTCGAACTCCTCGTGAAGGAACGGCCCTCAGCGGTCAGAGTGCTTGTCGTCTGCCCCCGGGACGGGTAGACCGATCTTGACAAGGTGCCGACCCTGGGGAGCGGTCATGAGCGTGACGAGTCAGTACAAGGACGCGTGGGAGGGGTTCTGGAGCGAGGCCCCCGACGTTCCCGGGGAGGTCCTCTGGGACGCCGAGCCCGCCGTCACCGCGGGAGCGCACCTGACGCTGTTCGAACCTCATGTGGCCGATCCCGCCCTGACCCTGGTCGACCTGGGCTGCGGCAACGGCACCCAGACCCGCTTTCTGGCCGGCCGCTTCCACCAGGTGCTGGGCGTGGACCTCTCGGCGGCCGCGGTAGAGCACGCCAGACGACAGGACCCTTCGGGGGAGCAGCGCTTCAGAGAGCTCGATGCCGTCGACGGCGACGCGGTCGCACAGCTGCACGCCGAACTGGGCGATGCCAATGTCTATATGCGCGGGGTGCTGCATCAGTGCGTGGAGAAGGACCGGCAGGCGCTCGCCGACACCATTGCGACGCTCGTGGGGGAGCGGGGCAGGGCGTTCGTCGTGGAGCTCGGCGAAGCCGCGGGGGCGCGGCTCATGGCCCTGGCGCAGGGTGAGGCGGGGCCGCCGGCCAAGCTGCTGCCGGTGCTGCGGCACGGCATCGTGCCGGGTGCCGTCACGGATGCGGAGGCATCTCGGCTCTTCGCCGCCGCGGGACTCGATGTGATCGCCGAGGGGGAGCTGCCGCTGGCCACCACCGAGTACGCGTCCGACGGCTCGCGGCTGGAACTGCCCTCCAGGTGGCTGGTCGTGGGGCGCGGCAGCGGCCGGGACGACGGCTGATCCGACGTGCCGAAGCGCCCGCTGGGACGCCGCTTGGCGCGCCGGGTGAGGACCCGGACGCCTGCGCGCCCAGCACGGCCTTGGCCTGGCCTGAGGCCGTCAGGGACGCCTTGACCGGCGAGCTCTTGGTCCGTGACTCGGCCACCGGCGTCCAGCCCGTGGCGGGCGCGTAGCCGCCGCCGAGCCGGAAGTCGCATCTCCCGGGTGTGCACATCGCTGCAAGGCGTGACGCGGCCTCTTGGCCCGCCGCTTCCGCGGCGCGTAACGTGACAGGGCATGAAGATCCTCATCAGCGCCGACATGGAAGGCGCCACCGGCGTCACCTGGCCGGCCGATGTGCTGCCCGGCACCCCTCAGTGGGAGCGCTGCCGGCCCATGTTCACCTCCGATGTGAATGCGGCGGTGCTGGGCTTCTTCGACGGCGGCGCCGACCACGTGCTGATCAACGAAGCGCACTGGTCCATGCGCAATCTGCTGCTGGAGCGGCTGGACGAGCGGGCGCAGATGCTCACCGGGAAGCACAAGTCCCTGTCCATGGTGGAGGGCGTGCAACACGGCGACGTGGACGGCATCGCCTTCGTCGGCTACCACACCGGCGCGGGCATGGACGGCGTGCTCGCCCACACCTACCTCCCCAATGCCGTCACCGGGGTGTGGCTCAACGGCGTGCGGGCCGGTGAGGGCCTGCTGAACGCGCATGTGGCCGCGGAGTACGGAGTTCCGGTGGTGCTGATCACCGGGGACGATCTGACCTGCGCCGATGCGGAGGGCTATGCGCCCGCCGCCCGCAAGGTCGCGGTCAAGGACTGCGTGTCCCGCTATGCCGCCGTGTGCCGCACCCCGGCGCGTACGGCAGGAGAGATCCGCGCCGCGGCGAAGGAGGCCACTGCGCTCGCGGTGCGCCATGAGCCTGTGCGGGGCGGCCCGTTCACCGTGGCTCTGGAGTTCGACGCCGAGCACCTGGGGGCTGCGGCCACCGTGGTGCCCGGGGTCGTATGCGAGGGCGAGCGGCGCGTCGCCTATGCCGGCGAGACGATGTATGAGGCCATTCGCACATTCAAAGCGGTCACAACGATCGTCTCCGCGGCCATGGAGGAGCAGTATGGCTGATGTGACAGCCCCCCACGTCCACCCCGACCGTGCCGATGCGGCCCCGTCCGTCGACGCGCAGGCGTACGACGAGGCGGTGACCTTCACCTCCGACCTCATCCGCATCGACACGACGAACCGCGGGGGAGGCGACTGCCGGGAGCGCCCCGCCGCCGAGTACGTCGCAGAGCGGCTCGCCGGTGCGGGACTCGAGCCCGTCCTGCTGGAACGCACGCCCGGCCGCACCAACGTCGTGGCCAGGATCGCCGGCAGCGACCCCTCCGCCGACGCCCTCCTCGTCCACGGCCATCTCGACGTGGTGCCCGCAGAGGCGGCCGAATGGACCGTGCCCCCCTTCTCCGGGGAGATCCGCAACGGGGTGGTGTGGGGCCGGGGCGCGGTCGACATGAAGAACATGGACGCCATGGTGCTCGCGCTCGTACGGGCCTGGGCGCGGGCCGGAGTCGCGCCCAGGCGGGACATCGTGATCGCCTACACCGCCGATGAGGAGGACAGCGGCTCCGACGGCGCGGCCTTCCTCGCCGACGCCCACGCGGACCTCTTCGAAGGGTGCACGGAAGGCATCGGCGAAGCCGGAGCCTTCACCTTCCACGCGGGCGGGGGCATGCGGCTCTACCCGGTGGCCGCCGGCGAGCGCGGCACCGCCTGGCTCAAGCTCACCGCTCACGGCACCGCGGGCCACGGCTCCAAGCCCAACCCCGCCAACGCGGTGACGAAGCTGGCCCGGGCCGTCGCCCGGATCGGCGAACACGAGTGGCCCGTGCGCCTCACGGCGACGGTGCGGGCCGCACTGACCGAGCTGGCCGCACTCCAGGGCATCGACACGGACGTCGAAGCGCGCGACTTCGACGCGGACGGCCTTCTGCAGAAGCTCGGCCCGGCCGGGGCGCTCGTCCGGCCCACCGTGCGGCACAGCGCCAACCCCACCATGCTGGACGCCGGATACAAGATCAATGTGATCCCGGGGCGCGCCGTCGCCTATGTGGACGGGCGGATGCTGCCGGGCCACGAGGAGGAGTTCACGGCCACCATGGACCGGTTGACCGGCTCCGACGTCGAGTGGGAGTTCCACCACCGTGAGATCCCGCTGGAGGCCCCGGTGGACTCCGCCACCTTCGCCCGGCTCAGGGCCTCTCTGAAGCGGTTCGACCCGGACGCGCACATCGTGCCGTTCTGCATGTCGGGCGGCACGGACGCCAAGCACTTCGCTCGGCTGGGCATCGAGGGATACGGCTTCTCACCCTTGAAGCTGCCCGTCGGCTTCGACTATCCGGCGATGTTCCACGGCGTCGACGAGCGCGTCCCCGCCGAGGCGCTGCATTTCGGAGTCGACGTTCTGGACCACTATCTGAAGTCCGCATAGGGGGAGTTGGGCATGGTACCCACGGGGGCCTACGGGACGTGGCCGTCGCCGATCGACGCGGCGCTCGCCGCCTCGCACGACGGCCGGCCGGAGTTCCTCGGCATGGTCGGCGACGAGGTGTGGTGGACCGCGCCGCGCCCGGCGGAAGGCGGCCGGCGGACCCTGGTCCGCCGGCGCGCCGACGGAGACGAGGAGTCGGTGCTGCCCGCTCCGTGGAACGTCCGCAGCAGAGTCATCGAGTACGGAGGACAGCCCTGGGCCGGGATCCTGCCGCCCGGCGGCCGCGGTCCCCTCGTGGTCTTCGTCCACCTCCCGGACCAGCGGCTGTACGCCTATGAGCCCGACGCTCCCGGAGCCGCGCCGCGTCCCCTCACCCCCGTGTCGGACGTCGGGGGCGGGCTGCGCTGGGCCGACCCGCGGATCCGGCCGGAGCACGGCGAGGTCTGGTGCGTGCTGGAGGAGTTCACCGGCCCGGGGCCCACCGACGTACGCCGGGTGATCGCCGCCGTGCCGCTGGACGGGTCCGCCGCCGCGGACCGCGCCGCCCTGCGGGAGCTCACCGACGACCGGCGGCGCTTCGTCACCGGGCCACGGCTCTCGCCGGACGGCAGGCGCGTCGCCTGGCTCGCCTGGGACCATCCGCAGATGCCGTGGGACGGCACCTCGGTCCTGGTCGCCGACATCACCGGCGTCGACGTCACCGGCGTCGACGTCAGCGACATGGTCGGCGCCGCTGCCGGCGACGGCGGCTCGAGTGGCGCAGGCGGGACGGAGTTCACCCGGGTCCGCTGTGTGGCCGGCGGCGCCGACGAATCCGTGGCCCAGGTCGGCTGGGCCCCCGACGGCTCGCTGCTGCTCGTCTCCGACCGGGGCGGCTGGTGGGAGCCGCAGCGCATCGCGGCGCACGCGCTGACCGCGTCATCGCCCGGGTCCGCCGCGCCGGTGGCCGCCGCTGCCGCGGACACCCCTCAGGAGCCTCTGCGGCGCACGGAGCTGTGCCCCGGCCGGGAGGAGGAGTTCGGCGGACCGCTGTGGAAGATCGGCCTCAGCTGGTTCGCCCCGCTGGCCGACGGGCTGATCGCCGTCATCCACGGCAAGGGCGCCACCTCCCTCGGCATACTGGACCCCGAGACCGGCGAACTGGTCGACGCCGCAGGCCCCTGGACCGCATGGGCGCCCACCCTCGCCGTGCACGGCGACCGCGTCATCGGCGTCGCGGCCAGCCCGCGCAGCGCCGCCGAGATCGTGGAACTGGACACCCGCACCGGGCGCACCCGGGTCGTGGGCTCTGCCCATGACGACCCGGTGGACCCCGCGTACTACCCCGAGCCGCAGCTCCGCACCTTCACGGGCCCCGGCGGCCGCGAGATCCACGCCCATGTCTATCCGCCGCACAGCCCGGACCGGGTCGCCCCCGACGACGAGCTTCCGCCGTTCGTCGTGCGCGCCCACGGCGGCCCCACCGGTCATGCCCCGCCGGTACTCGACCTGGAGATCGCCTACTTCACCTCGCGTGGCATCGGCGTCGCAGAAGTCAACTACGGCGGCTCCACCGGATACGGCCGGGAGTACCGCGACCGGCTGCGCGAGCAGTGGGGCGTGGTCGACGTCGAGGACTGCGCGGCGGTCGCCCGCACCCTTGCCGCGGAGGGCACCGCCGACCCGGCTCGGCTTGCCATCCGCGGCGGCAGCGCCGGCGGCTGGACGGCGGCCGCGTCCCTGACCGCCACGGACGTCTATGCCTGCGGGGCAGTCAGCTACCCCATCCTCGATCTGGAAAGCTGGGCCGACGGCGAGACACATGACTTTGAATCGCAGTATCTGCGGTCACTCGTCGGCCCGCTTGAAGAGGTTCCCGGCCGCTACCGGGAGCGCTCGCCGCTCCACCACGTCGACCGGATCAGCGTGCCGTTCCTGCTGCTCCAGGGACTGGACGATGTGATCTGCCCGCCCGTGCAGTGCGAGCGGTTCCTTGAGCGGACCGCCGGACGCGGCATCCCGCACGCGTACATCGCCTTCGAGGGGGAGGGACACGGCTTCCGCAGGGCCGACACCCTGATCCGGGCGCTGGAAGCCGAACTCTCCCTGTACCTCCAGACCTTCGGCATCGAACGGTCCGACACCCCGGTGCTGGAGCTGAAGAAGTGACCACGCCGCCCCTGGCCCGCCCACGGCGGCTGCGGCCGGGGGACAGGGTCGCCGTCGTGGCCCCCGCGGGGCCCGTCCCCGAGGAACAGCTCGAGGCCGGACTCGGCATCCTGCGCGACTGGGGGCTCGACCCGGTGACGCCGCCCCATGTCCGCAGGCGCCACCCGGACCTGCCCTATCTGGCCGACGCCGACGCGGTGCGGGCGCGCGAGCTGACCGAGGCATGGTGCGAGAAGTCCGTGACCGCCGTGCTCTGCGCCCGCGGCGGCTACGGCGCCGCCCGTACGGCCGAGCTGGTCGACTGGACGGCGGTGCGGGCCGCGGGCCCCAAGGTCTTCGTCGGATACAGCGACATCACCACGCTGCACGAGGCGTTCGCCCAGCGCATGGGCCTGGCCACGCTGCACGGCCCCATGGTGGGGTCGCCCGGCTTCATCGGCGACCCGCCCTCCAGGGAGCAGTTGCGGGCCACGCTCTTCGAGCCCGAGTCGGTGCGCGTACTGGGCCTGGACACGGCCCGCACCCTGGTGCCGGGCCGGGCGGCGGGCATCACCTTCGGCGGCTGCCTCACCCTCCTCGCGGCCGACGTCGGCACTCCGCACGCCCGGCGCGCCGCCCACGGCGGCCTGCTGCTGATCGAGGACGTCGGGGAGGAGGACTACCGGATCGACCGGGCGCTCACCCAGCTGCTGCGCGCGGGAACGCTGGACGGCGTCATGGGCGTCGCCCTCGGATCATGGGCGCAGTGCGGACCGTACGACAGGGTGCGGGCGGTCCTCCGCGACCGGCTGGGCGGGCTCGGCGTGCCGGTCGTGGAGGAGCTGGGGTTTGGCCATGGCTCCCCGGCGCTCACCGTGCCCCTCGGCGTCCGCGCCGTACTGGACGCCGACGCCGGCACGCTGACGCTGGACGAGCCCGCCCTGCTCTGATCCGGGGCCCGCTCCGGCCTCGGGCCTGTCCGGCCCCGGGACTGAGGGCCCCGGGACTGAGGGGGCCCGGGGGGCTCGCTAGCGCAGCGCCGCGTACCCCGGGCGGATCACCTCGTCGATCAGCCTGCGGCGCTCCGGCAGCGGCAGGAACGCCGACTCGACCGCGGCCACGGTGAACTCCTCGAACACCTCCGGGCCATAACCGAAGGCCTCCGCCATGTGCTGGAACTCCCGGCTCATGGTGGTGCCGGAGACCAGTCGGTTGTCGGTGTTCAGCGTGATCCGGAAGCCGAGGCGGCGCAGCAGGTCGATGGGGTGGGTGGCGTAGTCCTTCGCGGCGCCGGTCTGCAGATTGGAGGTCGGGCAGACCTCCAGTGCGATGCGGTTGTCGCGGATGTAGGCCGCGAGATGGCCCAGCGCCGCCGAACCGTCGTCGTGCACGGTGATGTCGTCCGTGATGCGCACGCCGTGGCCGATGCGCTCCGCGCCGCAGATCTGCACCGCCTCGTGGATCGACTCCGCGCCGACCGCCTCGCCCGCGTGGATCGTGAAGTGGCAGTTGTGCCGCCTGAGGTGCTGGAAGGCGGGCAGATGACGCGCGGGCGGGTTGCCGATCTCGCCGCCTGCGATGTCAAAGCCCGCCACCCCGCGCTCACGGTGCGCGACGGTCAGCTCGGCTATCTCCAGGGAGCGGTCCGTGTGCCGCATGCCCGTGAGCAGCGCCCGCACGGTGATCCGCCCGCCGGTGCGGCGCTCGCCCTCCCGGAAGCCGGCGTTGACCGCGTCCACTACCTCGTCGAGGGTCAGGCCGCGTTCCTGGTGCTGCTCGGGGGCGTACCGCACCTCGGCGTACACCACGCCGTCGGCGGCCAGATCCTCGGCGCACTCCGCGGCGACCCGCTCGAGCGACTCACGGGTCTGCATCACCGCGCAGGTGTGGGCGAAGGTCTCCAGATAGCGCTCCAGCGATCCGGAGTCCGCGGCGTCCCGGAACCAGACGCCGAGCGCCTCGGGGTCCTCGGTCGGCAGCCCGCGGTATCCGCACTCACGGGCCAGTTCGATGATGGTGGCGGGGCGCAGACCGCCGTCGAGGTGGTCGTGGAGGACGGCCTTGGGTGCGCGCAGGATGTCAGACAAGTGCATACCCGCTGAGTGTACGGCACGCCGCCGACCCCTCCCCGGGGGCTCCGCCCCCGGAGCCCCGGCCCTCAAGCGCCGGGCGGGCAAGCCCAGCCCGGCGCAGGAAGTCGGAGGAGATCGAGGCGCGGGGGCCTGGAGCCCCGCCCCCGGTTACGTCGTGTGCAGCACCGGCAGCGCCGGCGCGCCCGTGGGCAGCATGTGCTTGGCCGCGAGGACCGGTGTCTCGGCCACCCGGATCACCTGGGTGACCAGGACCGCGGGTGTGTCCGCCGAGCGGTCCAGCTGTTCGCCGCGGCGCTGACCGAGCACGGTCGCCGTCACCGCGCTGTGACCGGTGAGCTGGACGCCCCGGGACGCCGCCGCGAGCACCGAGAGCATGGACGCCGCCGGGGCGGGCTCGGCACGCAGGGCCCGCGCGAACGCCGGATGGGCGCGTTCCAGCACTTCCTCCTCCGCCGCCCACTCCTGGCTGAGCGCCGCCGCCGTGCCCTCCCCGGTCAGCAGGGACTCCCAGAACCGCAGCTCGGCGCGGGCCGCGGCCAGCAGATGCTGGGCGGTGAAGTCGGTGGGCTCCTCCACCGCGCGCAACAGCGGGCGCACCCGCAGGGCGGCCCCCGCCGACAGCAGCTCCTCGAGCGGCTGGATGCGCTCGTAGCCCCGCCGGGGCGCACGGTCGTTGACCGTTCTGCCCACGCCTCGGCGCACGGTCAGCAGGCCGTCCTCCTGGAGCAGCAGCAGCGCCTCGCGCAGGGCCGGTCGGCTTACTCCCAGCGCCCCGGCGAGCCGGGGCTCGGACGGCAGGGTGGACCCCGGCGGATAGGTGCCGTCGTGGATGGCGTCCGCGATCCGCTCGTACAGCGCGACGACCGGTCTGCGCTGGGCTCCGCTGACTGCCACTGCCCCTCCTCGGCCCACTTGTCAGCTGGCTCTCGTCATCACGCTATGCCGATTCCGATGGCCGGGCAATCGCCCATGTGTCGACGACCACCGGTCCGAGCTGCGATTTCAGCCGAAAACGAGGCTGCTGCGCAATTCACGGCGGGAAGGTCTTGACGTTCTACGCACGTAGATTCCACTCTGTGTGAGGCTACTTGTCTGACAAGTATCCGGAACGGCAAGACCGCAAGACCGCAAGACATCCGAGGCAAAGGGGCCGACATGTCGACCAGGCTCGGCCGGACACCGTCCGGGGCCGCATCCGATCTCACAGGCCGGGGCAGCATGCTGCTGGCCATGGTGCTGGCCGTTCTCGGCTATCAGATCAATGCCACGATGCTCAGCCCCGCGCTGCCCGACGTCATCGAGCGCCTCGGCACCTCGACCGCGGCCGCCGGCCTCTCCCAGACGCTGTTCTTCCTGATGGCGGCCATCGGCCAGGTCACCCTCGCCCGCCTCAGCGACCAGCGCGGCCGCAAGCCGATGATGATCCTCTGCGCCTTCGTCCTGATCATCGGCAATCTGCTCTGCGTCTTCGCGCCGAACATCGAGATCTTCATCGCGGGCCGCATCCTCCAGGGTGTCTCCGCCGCGATGTTCACGCTCACCTTCCTCACCCTGAACCAGCTGCTCAGCCCGGCGGGCTTCGGCAAGGCGGCCGGCATCATCACCGCGGTCAACGGCGGTCTCGCCGGAATCGACGCCATCGCCGGCGGCCAGATCGCCGACACCATCGGCTTCCGCGGCATCTTCGTCTGCTCGACGCTGATCGCAGTCGCCGGGCTGTTCGGCGTCCGCAGGTACGTCCCCGACGTCCCGCCGACCGCCGCCGACGGCCGTTTCGACTCGCGCGGCATCACCGCGCTCGCCCTCGGCCTCACCGGAGTGCTCGTCGGTCTGGCGCAGGGTGCGAGCTGGGGCTGGACCTCGCCGCTCACCGCCGCCTTCCTGCTCGGCGGGCTCGCCGCGCTCGTCGTCTTCGTCGTCTCGCAGAAGAGCGCGCCCAACCCCGTCATCGACATCGAGGTGCTGTCCTCGCGCCGCGCCTGGCCGCTGCTGATCACCACCGTGTGCACGCTCGGCGGCGCGTTCGGCGCGATCGCCCTGACCATCCCGCTGTTCTCCCAGGACACGCGCGTGGGGCTCGGCCTCTCCGCCGTCGCCGCCGCCGTGCTGTTCCTGACCCCCATCCAGCTGATCGGCGTCATCTCCGCACCGCTGACCGGGCGGCTCGGACCCCGGATCGGCTGGCGCACCGTGGTGGTCGCCGGAGCCGTCGCCAACTTCGCGATCTTCCTCTTCGCCACGCTCTTCCTGCACCACGAGTGGATCCTCATCGCCTCGCTGGCGGCGCTCGGCGTCACCTACGGCGGTTTTATGCTGACCGGCCTCAACGGCCTGGCCGTCACCACCGCCCCCAAGGACAAGCCGGGGTCCCTCTCCGGCCTCAACGGAGCCTGCTTCGGCATCGGGGCGTCGCTGGGCATCGCCCTCGCCTCCGCGATGATCACGGCGGGCAGCGACGCGCAGGGGCCGACCGAGGCGGGCTACCAGCACGCGATGTACGCGGCGCTGGCGCTGCTGGCGCTCGGCGTGGTGTCCTCCCTGCTGATCCAGCGGCCCGAGGACGGCGGCACGCCGCGGTCCGCCGGCGACGAGGACGAGCCGCAGCTCGTGCTCGCGCACCACTGACCCGACCCTCAGCCGGGCCTGCCGGGACCGTGGCCGCCGGACCCCGTCACCCGTACGGCCCGCTCCAGACGCTCATGGGGCCAGGATCCGTCCATCCTGGTCCCATGAGCCCCAGGGAAGCATCGAGCAGCGGCGGCAGCAGGCGACGCGGCGGCGGCATCCGTGACTGGCTCACCCCGGCCAGGGCCACTGTCCTCGTGATCGCGCTCCTCGCGATCATCTTCATCTTCGAGAACACCCGCCAGGTCAAGATCAGGCTGCTGATCCCCGAAGTGACCATGCCGCTCTATCTGGCGCTGCTCGCGATGTTCGCCGTCGGCGTGCTGTGCGGCGGCTACCTCTTCCGCAGACGCGTGCGGTGAGCGGCCGTCAGGACCGCCCGGGCTACGCTGCCGCGATGCACGAACCGTCAGCACCCCGCTCCGCAGCCCCGTCCGAGTTCCTCGCCGTCGGTCCCCGGGTGGGACTGCGCCTCATCTCATACGGCGACGGCGAGGAGTTCACCGCCCGAGCCCGCGAGAGCGCAGAGCACTGCCGGCCCTGGCTGTTTCCGCCCGAGACCGCCGAGAAGTACGCGGCCTACGCGGGCCGGCTCATCGAGGACCCGGCGCATGCCGGATTGCTGGTCTGCATGCGCGACACCGGGGCGATCGCCGGCTTCGTCAACGTCAACAGCATCATCGGCGGTGCGTTCCGCTGCGGCTTCCTCGGCTACGGCGCGTTCGCGCACGCCGCCGGCCGCGGGCTGATGTCCGAGGGGCTGCGCCTGGTGTTGCGCCATGCCTTCGGGCCGATGGGCCTGCACCGGCTGGAGGCCAACATCCAGCCCGGCAACGCGCCGTCGGTCGCGCTCGTACGGAGGGCGGGCTTCCGCCTCGAGGGCTTCTCACCGGACTATCTGTTCATCGACGGGGCGTGGCGCGACCACGAACGCTGGGCGATCACCCAGGAGATGACCGCCGGTGCGCCCGTACGGTGACGTCATGCGGCCGGGCCGCGGTCCACGTACTCGAAGACGGAGCCGTCCGGGTGCACGGCGATCAGATTGCGCCCCGCCGGGGTCGGCAGCGGGCCCGCGACGACCCGCGCACCCACCGCCTCCAGCGTGACGCAGGCCTGCTCCACATCGCGGACCGCGATCGTCGCCGACACCTTGCGCAGCACTTCCAGTTCCGACTCCGGGCCGCTCATCAGCAGAAAGCAGCCGACGGCGGCCGCCGAGACCCCTCCGCGCTCGAATCGCTGCGCCGAGGCGCCGGTGAGCTGTTCGTAGAAGGAGGCGGCCGCCTCCAGGTCGTCGACGCAGATGCGGAGCGTGGTACCGAGGATCTCCATACCTGCGAGCGTAGGGCCTCTCCGGGGGATGTTTCCCCTCCCCGCCCCTCCCCGAACTGGGGCTCCGCCGCAGCCCCCTGCGGGGGCTCCGCCCCCGGACCCCGTGTCCTCAATCGGGCGGCCGGGCTTCTGCGGAGCCCGGCCGGGGCCCCCGCGGGGTACCCCTGGGGGCACCTTCGGGGGGGACCCCGGACGGAGTCCGGGGGAGGCAGCCGGGGGAGATTGAGGACACGGCCGAAGGCCGCACCGAGGCAGTGCCACGCTCCTCCTGACACGGGATCGTCCAGCCGCGTCGGCCGAGGCGCGCCGGATCACCGGCCGGGTGCACCCTCGCCCCGCCGCCGGACCGGCTCGACCGCAGCGGCCGGTTCACACACGGCAGAGGATCTCACCGTGCGGGACCATGAACCAGGCGTCCTCCGCCCGGCCCCAGGCTCGCCAGGCCTCGGCGAAGGAGGCCAGGTCCTCGGCGGAGGCGTGACCGCCCTCGACCGCGAGCCGGGCGTAGTCGGATTCGGTCGTCCGCTCCGCCCACAGGCCGCTCCACCAGGCTCGTGACTCCTCGTCGGCGAAGCACCAGGCGTCGGCCGACGCCGTGACGTCCGCGAACCCCGCCTGCCGGGCCCAGGACAGCAGCCGACGGCCGGCGTCGGGCTCTCCGCCGCTCGCGCGGGCCACCTGCCGGTACACCCGCTGCCATGCGTCGAGACCGGGGACTTCGGGGAACCAGGTGAACGCCTGGTAGTCGCTGTCGCGCGCGGCGACGATCCCGCCGGGCCGGCACACACGCCGCATCTCGCGCAGCGCCCCGACCGGGTCGCCCACGTGCTGGAGCACCTGGTGGGCGTGGACCACGTCGAACGAGTCATCGGGGAAGTCCAGGGCGTGGACGTCGGCGACCGCGAAGCGGACCGTGTCCAGACCGCGCGCCTCCGCGGTCGCGCGTGCCCGGCTCAGTACGTCCTCGGCGGCGTCGACGCCGGTCACCCGGCCCGGCGCGACCAGTTCCGCGAGGTCGGCCGTGATGGTTCCGGGACCGCATCCGACGTCCAGCACCTCCATGCCCGGCCTGAGTTCGCCGACCAGGTACGCGGCGGAGTTGGCGGCGGTCCGCCACTGGTGCGAGCGCAGCACGGACGCGTGGTGCCCGTGTGTGTAGACGGCGGTCTCCTTCGGCACGGCCGGACTCCTCTCCTGCACCCCGGCCCTGGCGGCCTGGGGGCCGATATGAGGCCACCGTACGCCCATTGGCCAGAATGCGAGATGCGTGTCTCGTTATGTGGATACTCCGGCGGTGGGGAGCGGCCGGTAGACGGTCAGTGCCCGCACGACCTTGTCCACCGTCAGCTCCTGCGGGGCCTTTGCCAGTTCACCGTCGTAGGCCAACGGCGTCCCCGGTCCGATCCCGGAGATCCGCAGGGTGCTCAGCCGCCGGGCCGCGTGCACCGGCGAGCGGCCGAGCGGTCCGGCGAGCGCCGCGGCCAGCAGCCGCAGCCCCGGCAGCCAGCCGCCGTGCACCACCCGCACATCCAGCAGGCCGTCCGCCAGGTCGCTCCTGCGGCCCGGTGAAGGGCCCGACTGCCCGTATGCGCAGTTGCCCGCGAACAGCAGCCACATGGCACGGTCCCGGCCCTGCACCCGCGCCCGGAGCGGGTGTTCGCCCCTCAGCACCGCGGCCGCCGCCAGCACCCCGGCCGGCCAGCCGCCGATCCGGTGCGACCACCGCTCACGGAGTCGGACCAGCTCCGGGTAGACGCCGAGGCTGAGGGTGTTGACGAACCAGCCGGGCTCCGCGGCGCCGCCCGGCCCCGGAGTGAACCGGCCCAGATCCACCCGGACCGCCGTGCCGCGCTCCACGGCCCGGCACACGTCGAGCGGCGACTCGACGCCCAGGTCCTGCGCGAAGTGGTTGAGCGTGCCGCCGGGGAAGACGGCCAGCGGCACGCCGTACGCCACGGCCGCGGCCGCAGCCACGCCGACCGTGCCGTCACCGCCCAGGATCCCCAGGGCCCGGCACCGGGCCGCGGCACCTTCCAACTCGCGCCGCAGGGCGCGGGGCGCGCACCGGACATACTCGGCGTGCGGCAGCGCCTCGCGCACCGCCGCCGCGGAACCGGCCGAACCGGCCCCCTCGTTCACCACGACCACCAGGCCCGCACCGCCGGGCAGTGCCGGCGCGTCCGCCGCCGGCGGGGCGGCGGCGGACGGATGCGGCCCGGGTCCGGTCACGCCCCGGACCGCCCAGGCCGCGCCCACCCCCAGTGCCGCGCCTGCCAGCACATCGCCCGGATAGTGCGCGCCCGTGTAGACCCGCGACGCCGCCACCGCGACCGCCACCGGAGCCACCGCAGCGCCCCAGCCCCGGGACTCCAGAGCCACCCCGGTCGCGAAGGCGGCGGCCGAAGCCGAGTGGCCCGAGGGGAACGAGGTGGTGAAGGGCTGCCGCTTCAGCCGCCGTATCACGGGGATCGCGTCCAGCACGGGCCGCGCCCGGCCCACCGACCGCTTGCCCACCGTGTTGATGGCGGCGGAGGCCAGGGCCAGGGACACCACGCCCCGCGCGGCGGCCCTGCGGGTGCGTGGCCTGCGATCCAGCAGTGCCATGGCGGCGGCCGTGCCGAACCACAGCAGCCCGTGGTTCGCGCTGCGGCTCAGGAGGGGAAGCGCCCGCTCGGCGCCCGGCCATTCGCGGTCGGCCACCGCGTGCAGGAGCCGCCGGTCCCAGCCGCCGAGCACCGCGGGGATCCGGGTGACTGGTGCCCACGGCCGCGAGGGCCTGAGCGGCACGAGCTGCTTGAGTGGCCCGAGCCGTTTGCGCCGCCCGCGGCACCCGAGCTGCCTGAGTGGCGTGAGTGGCCCGAGCCGCCTGTGGCCGCCGGGGTGCCTGAGCGGCCCGAGCTGCCTGAGCCGCCTGAGCTGCCTGAGCCGCCTGAGCTGCCTGAGCCGCCTGAGCGGCTGGAGCCGCTTAGGCTGCCCGCGGCACCCGAGCTGCCTGAGTGGCCCGAGCCGCCTGTGGTCGCCGGGGTGCCTGAGCTGCCTGAGCCGCACAAGGAGCCCGGGCGGCCTGAGGAGCCCGAGGAATCCGAGCCGCCTGGGTGTTCCGGGCGGCCTCGGTGTGGCTCCGGGCTGAGGCCCGGAGGGCGCGAGCCTCGGCGTGCGGGGAGCGGCAGGGCGGTCGGACATACCGCGCGTGTACCCCGGCGGACGGGGCGGGCCACGGGGGAGAACCGCCGGTACGCCCACACGGCCCTGCGGCCCGGCCCGCCCGGCGGGATGGTGCGAACCTTCGTATAAAGGGCTCATGGACGGGGCAGACGTACGGCGGCGCAGGTACGGCGAGACGGGTGTGACAGCCGGGGCACGACGGCCAGCCGCGGCGGCCCAGGCGCGGCGGAGGTGACGGCATGCGGCACACGGCTCCGGAAGGCCGGGGGCCCGTCCGCTACGGACCCTCCGCGCCCGAGACCGGGCTGCCCGTCCTCCCCGAACTCGCCGCCGTGCTCGCCGCCTCGGCCGGGCAGCCGGCCGAGCCGCCCGGCGGCGGCCCGCGGCTGCGGGAGGCCGCCTGCGCCTACTGGCAGCGGCGAGGACTGCGCACCCGGCCCGAGGAGGTGGCAGCGGCTCCCGGCGCCCAGCCGCTGCTGTTCGCGCTGATCGCCGCCTACGGCGGCGATGTGCTGATGCCCCGGCCCTGCCCCGCCTGGTGGACCCCGCAGGCGCGGCTCCTTGGCAGACCCGCCTACCATGTGCCCACCCCGGCAGAGTGCGGCGGCGTCCCCGACCCGTACGCCCTGCTGGAGACCGTGCGGCGGGTGCGCGCCGAGGGAGGCTCGCCGCGCCTGCTGCTGCTCTCCGTCGCCGACGACCCGACCGCCACCGTCGCTCCGCCGGAGACCGTCCGGGAGGCATGTGAAGCGGCCGTCGGCGAGGGCCTGCACATCATCAGCGACGAGACCTGGCGGGACACCCTCCACCGTCCGCACGACACCGTGCTGTTCAGCCCCGCCGAGATGTGGCCGGAGGAGGTCACCGTCATCAGCGACCTCGCCGGGGCGCTCGCCCCGGCGGCCTGGCCGGTCGCCGTCGCCCGGTTCCCGCACACCGGGCGGGCGGCCGCGCGCCGCGCCAGAACCCTCGACATCCTCACCGCGCTGGGGGCGGAGGCGGCGGGCCCGGTCGCGGCCGCTGCCGCGTACGCCCTCGGGGAACCGCCGCCGGTCGCCGAGAGGGCCGTACGCGCCGCCGCGCTGCACGCCCGGATCGCCGCCGCCGTGCACCGCGCCGTGCTCGGCTCCGGCGCGCTCGCCCGCCCGCCGCAGGCCGGCCGCCATCTCTACGCCGACCTTGGCCCGCTGCGCGCCCCGCTGGCGGAGCGGGGCGTCACCGACTCCATGGAGCTCGAGGAGTATCTGACGCGGCGGCTCGGCACGCCGGCGCCGGGCGGGCACCGGTTCGGGGACGAACTGGGCGCCCTGCGCGTGCGGCTGGCCACGGGGCCGCTGCTGGGAGTCAGTCACGACCAGCGGTGTGAATCCCTCACCACTCCGGCGCCACTGGAATTGCCGCACGTCGCAGACGCGTTGAGGATTCTCGCATCGGTCTTCGACGAGCTGAGCGACGAGCTGACCCGACGACACCGCGCCGGATGACCGGCGCCGCGTGAACGGCGTTGAACGGAGCCGCGATGACGGACCACGCGGAGCGTACGGAACCCCCGCATCGGCCGCGGCCGGAGCGGCCCGGGGGACCGGGCGATGCGCCGCCGCCCCGCTCCCGCACCCGCCCGCTGTACGAGCTGCGCCGCTGGCCCCGTTCCTTCGCCGACCGGCTGACCGCGCCGCTGCCCGGTGTGCGGGCGCTTGCGCGCCTGGCCAGGGAGGGCGCCGTGCGTCCCGGAGCGGAGGGGCTGCGCGACACCCCGCTGCTGCCCTTCGCCCCCGGTCCGCTGCCGGCTGCGGACCCCTCCGGTCTCGCCGTCACCTGGGCGGGGCACGCCAGCTGGGTGCTGTCGATCGGCGGGCTGACCGTTCTGACCGACCCCGTCTGGTCGCGCCGCATCCTCGGCACCCCGGCCCGGCTCACGCCCGTCGGGGTGCCCTGGGAGGATCTGCCGCGCGTCGACGCCGTCGTCATCAGCCACAACCACTTCGACCACCTGGACGCGCCCACGCTGCGGCGGCTCCCGCACGGCACGCCGGTGTTCGTCCCCGCAGGTCTGGGCCGCTGGTTCCGGCGCCGCCGCTACACCCGGGTGACGGAACTCGACTGGTGGGAGGGGGCCGAGCTGCCCGCGCCCGGCGGGCGCGGCGTGCGCTTCGACTTCGTGCCGGCCCACCACTGGTCCAAGCGGACCCTCACCGACACCTGCCGCTCCCTGTGGGGCGGCTGGGTGCTCACAGCCTCCTCGGGCCGCTCCGTGTACTTCGCGGGCGACACCGGCTACGGCCACTGGTTCAAGGAGATCGGACGCCGCCACCCCGGACTCGATGTGGCGCTGCTGCCGATCGGCGCGTATGAGCCGCGCTGGTGGCTCGGCGATGTGCACACCGACCCGGAGGAGGCGGTGCGCGCCTTCGAGGTCCTCGGGGCGCGACACATGGCGCCCATGCACTGGGCGACCTTCGTGCTCTCCGCCGAGCCGGTGCTCGAACCCCTCACCCGCGTCCGCGCCGCCTGGTCCCGTACGGGCCGCCCGCGCGACGAGCTGTGGGACCTGCCGGTGGGAGGCTCGCGCACGCTGCCGTAGTGGCACGGCCCGGCACGGCAGGGCACGGCCGAAGGCGTACGGGGGGCCGGGACCTCGCCCCGGATCTGCGGGGGCGCGGCCCGGCACGGTCCGGCAGGGCAGGGCAGGGCACGGCCGAAGGCGTACGGGGGGCCGGATCTCGCCCCGGACCTGCAGGGGCGCGGCCCGGCGTCAGTCGCCGGGTTGCGGGCCGTCCGGCTGGAGGCTGCGCGGGCGGGGGTCCTCAGGGCCGCCGTCCGGGCCGTCGCCTCCGTCGCCGCCCGCTCCACGCAGCCGCCGCCACAGCGTCGGCGCCACGCTGACCAGCAGCGCAAGCGTGACCGCCGCCAGCACGCCCTGCCACGCCTCGTCGAAGAGGGAGCCGCCCAGAATCCCGATGAGCTGATACGTCGCAGCCCACGCCAGACAAGCCGGCACGTCGCCCCGCACGAACGTCCGCAGCGGCATTCGGGCGAGCAGACACGCCAGCATCACCGGAATCCGCCCCGCGGGCACCAGCCGGGAGAGCACCAGCACCGTCACCCCGTGCTCCCGCAGCTTCCACTGCGCCTGCTCCAGGCGGTCGGGGGCGGCCCGACCCCGCAGCGCGGCCAGCCAACGCGAGCCGTTCCTCGAGCGGACGCCCCGCCCGCCGAGCCAGTAGAGCGCCACATCGCCGAGGAACGCCGCGAAAGCCGCCACCAGGAACACGAACAGCAGCGCCAGCGGGGACGTCTGATGGAACGCCACCACCGCCGCCGAACTCACCACCGCCCCCGTCGGCACCACCGGCACCAGCGAACCCAGCGCCACCAGCAGAAACAGAGAGGGATAGCCGACCGCCTGCTGAGTCGACTCCGGAGGCAGCCGCGTCACCGACTCCGACAGCTGACCGAACCCCTCGGACACGCTCCGGGACACGCCCCGGGCCAGATCGGAGAAGCGCGACGGGCTCACCGGACGGCCCCCGGCCGGAACCCCTCGCCATGCCCGAGCCGGTGGACGGTCACATCCGGCGCCAGCAGCGCCGCCTTGCGTACGAACTCCACACCCGGAGCGTGGAACTCGTGCGGCCGGACGCCGTCCATCCCGATCGGCCAGTACGTGCCGTAGTGCACCGGCACCGCGGCGCTCGGCCCCAGCGCCGCCAGCGCCTGCGCCGCGCGGGCCGCGTCCAGATGGCCGTGGCCCAGGTAAGGCCCCCAGCCGCCCACCGGCAGCAGCGCCACGTCCACCGGGCCCACCTCCTTGGCCATCGTGTCGAAGAGCCCGGTGTCGCCCGCGAAGTAGGTCCGCGCCTCCCCGTCGACGACATAGCCGAGCGCCGGCGAGCGGCGCGGCCCCACCGGCAGCCGCCGCCCGTCGTGCAGCGCGGGCACGGCACGCACCCGTACACCCCCGTCCACCGTCACCTCATCCCCCGGAGCCACCTCCGTGATCCGCAACCCGGCGCCTTCCACGAGCCGCCGCAGACCGGGCACGGCACGGCAGGCCCCGCGCGGAACGATCAGCGCGGTGCCCGGGGCGAGCCGGGCGAGCGACGGCAGATGCAGATGGTCGGCGTGCAGATGGGACACCAGCACCGCCTCCGCCGCGGCCGCCCGCGGCGGAGGCAGCGCCCCGCGCCGTCTGCGCAGATGCGCCAGCCGCCACACGAACAGCGGGTCCGTCAGCAGCCGGACCCCGGAGTCCTCGATGGTGCAGGTGGCATGGCCCCACCAGGTGATCTCCACCGGCACGAGCACGCCTCCTCGCCGTTGTGCCGAGCGCCGTCCGCGGCGGACGCCGTCTCCGGACCCCGTCCCGGCGCCCTTTCCTACGAGACTAGCGGCGCGGCCGACGGGCCTTGCCCTGTCGCGCCGTCCCGTGCTTCCCGCGGACTGCCGAGCGCCCGTCCGTCCGGCTACGGCCCCGGCCGGCGCCGAGGCGGACGGGACGCATCCGCCCGCCGCCCCGGGACCACCCGCCGCCCCGGGACCAGAGGGGCCGATGGCCGGCTACGACGGCTGCCGACCCACGGCGTCGGCGCGCGGCGGCCTCTCCCTACGTCCGCCGGCGGCGGACGTCCGCGGTAGGCCCGACCATGCGAACGCGATGTCGGCCGCCCCTCACACCGCTCCACCGGATCACGGCCTCCGCTGTGCCAGGCTGGAGAGCGGCTGGCGGAGTACGGAGCCAGGAGCGCGCGGCGAGAGGCGGGGTGACGGCGGCGTGGGCGGCACGGGGCGATGGCGGACGGCGGGCAGGGCCCTGCTGCGCGTGACCCTGGTGTGGGCGGCGTCCACGGTCACCATGCTGGCGCTCGCCGGGCTGCTCCCCGACTTCGAACTCCAATCACCCGACGGCGACAGCATCACCCGGACCGCCGTCACCGCCGCCTGGGGCGCGGGCGCTTTCGGTCTGCTCACCGCGCTGGTGTGGCCGGTCGTCGTACGCGCGCTGCTGCTGGTGCCCGCCCTGGTCCTGGGCATGCTCGTCTTCTTCCTCAACGGATCCCTGCTGCTGATCGCCCTCTGGCTGATCCCGGACGGGCGCGGGGCCGCCGACCCGGAGACGGCGGTCGTCGTCGCGGCCGTGATGTCCGCCGTGGCCTCCGCCACCTCCACCGCCCTGGCCGTGCGCGACGACGACGCCTACCGCCGCAGGCTCTACCGGCTCGCCCACCGCCGCGACCGGCGGCGCGGCCCGAGCGGCGCGGAAGGCGACGGCGAGGAGCAGCCGCCCGGCACGGTCTTCGTCCAGCTCGACGGCGTCGGCTGCGAGGTGCTGCGGCGCGCCGCGGCCGACGGCGTGATGCCGACCGTCGCCGAGTGGCTGGACACCACGCACCGGCTCACCCCCTGGCACACGGACTGGTCCTCCCAGACCGGCGCCAGCCAGCTCGGCATACTGCACGGCACCACCTACGATGTGCCCGCCTTCCGCTGGTACGAGAAGGACCGCGGCCGGCTGATGGTGAGCAACCGGCCCGCCAGCGCGGGCGAACTCCAGCGCCGCGCCGTCGAACGCACAGGCGACGCCGGGCTGCTCGCCTCCGACGGGGCCAGCCGCGGCAACCTGTTCAGCGGCGGCGCCGACCAGCTCGCCCTGGTGCTCTCCGTGGCGGCGCGCCGCGGCCGGGCGAACCGCTCCCGCGCAGGCTACTTCGCCTACTTCTCCGACCCCGCCAACGCGGTCCGCACCGCGGTGTCCTTTGTCGCCGAAGTGCTCCGCGAGATCGGCCAGTCGACCCGGTCCCGGATGCGCGGCGACCGGCCCAGGGTCGGCCGCGGCGGGCTCTACCCCTTCATCCGGGCCTTCGCCACCGTCGTCGAACGCGACGTGGTGGTCGCCGCGGTGATGGGCGACATGCTCGCCGGGCGCAGCGCCGTCTACGCCGACCTCGTCGCCTATGACGAGGTGGCCCACCACTCCGGGCCGCACAGCAAGGACGCCTCGACGGTGCTTGAGCGCCTCGACCGGTCGCTCGCGCTGATCGCCAAGGTCGCCGAACACGCGCCCCGCCGCTACCGGATCGTGGTGCTGTCCGACCACGGCCAGAGTCCCGGCGAGACCTTCGAAGCCGCGTACGGGCTGACGCTGAAGGATCTCGTACGGGCCGGCTGCGGACTGCCGGTGTCCCGGCGCGCCGAACGCTCCAAGAGCGGCGCGGAGGCGCGTGACGCTGCCCGGGACGCCCTGCGCAGCGCTCTGCACCGCACGGTCGACGAGGGTGCGGAGCAGGAGCCCCCCACCGGCTCGGAGCCCATCGTGCTCGCCTCCGGGAATCTGGCGCTGATCTCCTTCCCCGACACCGATGAGCGGCTCAGCCGCGAGCAGATCGACCGCCGCCACCCCGCGCTGCTGCGGACCCTGGCCAACCATCCGGGCATCGGGTTCCTGCTGGTGCGCAGCGAGAAGCACGGCTCGGTGGCGCTGGGGCGGGACGGCACGGCCACACCGCTGGCCGAACTCGCCGACGATGTACCGCCCCTGACGGGTTTCGGGCGCGGATCGGCCGCCGCCGTACGCCGCACCGACGGCTTCCCGCATGTCGCCGACATCATGGTCAACTCGATGTACGACCCGGTTGCCGGCACGGTGCACGCCTTCGAGCCGCAGATCGGCTCGCACGGCGGTCTGGGCGGGGAGCAGTCCCATGCGTTCCTGCTGTCCCCGGCGGAGCTGTCCGCGCCGGTGGCGGACGGCGCGGAGCTGGTCGGCGCGGAGCAGCTGCACCGGGTGCTGCGCCGCTGGCTGGCGGAGGGCCGCGGGCCGGGGCGTGGACCGCGGATACCCGCCGCGGGCACGGACGACGCCGGCGCCGCCGAGCCCTCGGCTCCCGCGCCGACGTCACCATAAGCCCGTCGCGGCGAGCGCGCCGCTCCGCCGCCGCGTCCGCTCCCGCGCGAACGCTCTGTGTTGCGCGGGCGACGGTGTGACGTCACCCTGTTAATGACCCATAAGCGACACACGCTCACTCTTCGCACTCGGGGCTCAGAGCCGAACGGGTGGCAGGTCGCGGTGAGGAGCTGGTCATGGACCACCAGTCCGCCTGCCGCTACACCTTGGACGTGCAGGCATCCATCGAGCGGATCCCCCAGATCCGGCGCATTCTCGCGGCGCATCTCCGATACTGGAGTCTCGACGCGCACATCGCGCCGGTCTGCCGCGCCGTCGACGAACTCGTCGGCAACGTCGTGCGGCATGTGACCGGCGACAAGAGCTGCGTCGTGGAACTCCGCTGGACCGGCCGCCATGTGATCGCCTCCGTCGCGGACACCGATCGCCGGATGCCCAAGCTGACCAGTCCGCACCCGGCGAGGGGCGGGCTGGCCACGGTCGCCGCCCTCAGCGACAGCTGGGGGACATGCGCCACCGCGACCGGCAAGGTGATCTGGTTCAGCAGACGCGTGAAGGCCGCTCAGCGGGTGCCGCGGTCCTCGCTCGTTCCGCTCGACGCCGTACGGGAGTTCAGGCCGCTGCCCGCGAAGCCGCTGCCCGCGGAGCCGGCCCCCGCGGAGCCGGCCTCCGCCGCGGCGGACCGCGTACTGGAGACGACAGCGGTCAACTGACCCGGTTCCGCGAGGGATGTGACACCGGGTTTTGGACCGACGCGCGATCGTCAATACGATCCGCGGATGATCACAAGAAAACGGCTTGCGGCCGGGGTGTGCGGGCTGCTCGCCACCCTCGCCGTCGGGCTCTTCCCCTCCGGCGCGGCCGCCGACGCCGCCGATGCCGAACCCTCCTCCGGACCAGCTCCGAAGGTCGACCTCGTCCTCGACGTCAGCGGCTCCATGCGCACCCGCGACATCGACGGACAGAGCCGGATGGCCGCCGCGAAGCAGGCCTTCAACGAGGTGCTCGACGCCGTACCCGAAGAGGTGCGGCTCGGCATCCGCACGCTCGGCGCGAACTACCCGGGCGAGGACCGCAAGCTCGGCTGCAAGGACACCCGGCAGCTCTACCCGGTCGGACCGCTGGACCGCACCGAGGCGAAGACCGCCGTCGGCACGCTCGCCCCCACCGGCTGGACGCCGATCGGACCCGCGCTCCTCGGCGCGGCCGAGGACCTCGAGGGAGGCGACGGCACCCGGCGGATCGTGCTCATCACGGACGGCGAGGACACCTGCGCGCCGCTCGACCCGTGCGAAGTCGCCCGGGACATCGCCGCCAAGGGCATACATCTCGTCATCGACACGCTCGGGCTCGTCCCCGACGCCAAGACCCGCCGCCAGCTCACCTGCATCGCAGAGGCCACCGGCGGCACCTACACCTCCGTCCGGCACACCGACGAACTGTCCGGCAGGGTCAGCCAGCTCGTCGACCGCGCCGCCGACCCCGTGGTCACCCCCGTGGCCACCGAGGGCGCCGCCCAGTGCACGGACGCGCCGCAGCTCCGCCCCGGCCTCTACACCGACCGCGAGGAGTTCGGCGAGCACCGCTGGTACCGGGTGGACGTACCGCCCGGACGGGAGCTGCGCGCCTCGGTGAGCATCGCGGCGGACCGCGCCGTCGACGACGACTACGGAGTGCTGCTGCGGGCCGTGACCGTGCACGGCCGGGAGATCGTACGCGGCGCGGAGGCGGGCAACGGCCGCACCGACGTCATCTCCACCGGGCTGCGCTACCCGAAGCCGCCGCTCGACGACGAGGACGACGCGAACGGCACGGGCGAACCGGCGGCGGAAACCGTCTGCCTGGAAGTCAGCAGCTCCTTCTCGGCCCCCGACGCGGTCAAGAAGACCCCGGGCCTGCCGGTCGAGCTGGCGATCGACCTGGTGGAAGGCCCCGACGAGGCGTCCGACGTCGCCGCCTTCGGCCTCGGCCGCGGCTGGTGGCCGCTCGCCGTCCTCGCCCTGGCCGGTCTGCTCACCGGACTGCTCTGGGGCTGGATCTCACGCTGGCGCGTCGCCGTCTGGAGGACCCACTGATGCGCGTGTTCACCCGCATGGCGGCACTGTCCCTCGCGGCGGCCGCGCTGCTGACCACGGCCACACCCGCCTTGGCCGACGACGCCGAGCCCGCGGCCGGTCCGACGGAGGCGGGCACCTCCTTCCGTACCGCGACGGCGGTCGAGCAGGGTCGGCCCGCCACCGCGCAGGGGTCCACGGGCGACTACCTCTACTGGTCCTTCCCCGCGGACGCCGGACAGCGCCCCGTGATCGAGGCCGAGGTCACGCTGCCCGAGGCCGCGAGCCGCCACGGCGCGGCGACCTGGCGGCTCGACGTCTACGACGGGCTGCGCCGCCACCAGCCCTGCAAATACGGCATGCCCAGCCGTACGGCCGCGCAGGACGCCTCCTCCGTCAAGCTGACCTGCACCCTGCGCACCGTGCGCTCCTGGGCGGACACCTGGTCGAACGAGCCGCTCCCCGGCACGTACTACATCCGTCTCACCGTCGCCCGGCTGCCCGAGGAGGACCTCGGGCAGCCGGTGACCGCCCGCATCGAGGCGACCTCTGCCGAACGCGGCGGCGCCTACGCGGTGGACGGCGTCCTCGGCGCGCCCCTTGTGCCCGGCGCCGGGACGGAAGGGGACGACGCCGCGGCGCCGGAGGGCGGCTGGTCCTCCGGATGGTGGACGGACCGGTGGATCTGGACGGCCGCGGGCGGACTGGTCGCGGCGCTGGCGGGCGTCTGGGGCCACCGCCTGACCCGCGGCCGCGGCCGCCCGCCGCAGGCCCCGACCGGGGCCTGATCCCCTTCCCCGGGGGGCGGAGCCCCCGGCCCCCGCGCGGGGCTCCGCCCCGGACCCCCGCGCCTCAATCGCCGGCGGGGCTTGGTGGTGCTGCTTCCGCGCCTCAAGCGTCGACGGGCTTGAGGCGCGGGCCCCGCGCGGGAGTGGGCCCCTGACGCCGCGGGGCGTCAGGGGTACGCCGACGAGTGGGCGAGCAGGGCGGGTTCGCGCCGGCTCGGCAGTCGTCGCTCACGGCGCCCGCGTAGCAGCGGCCCCGCTCAGGGGGGCGTGTCCCGGCCGGAGGGAGCGGTTTCGGCGATGGCGATGTCCCGACCGCGGTACGACGCCGCGTCGGCGGGGCGTGACGCGGGCGGGCAGATCAGCCGTGGGTCTCCCCGAGCAGCAGGGCGAGTGCCTCCTCCACGTCCATGCCGTCCGCCTCGCCGCCGGCCGGCACGACGCCGTAGGACCGGACCAGGAAGCTCCGCAGGGCGGCCGTGCCGAACCGGAGCAGCGCCACCCCTTCGGGGGAGCGCAGCTCCACCATGGTCTGGGCGGGTCCCCACGGCCAGATGTGCACATCGCCGGCGCCCGACGGGCTGCTCAGCCCGGACTCCAGCAGACTGCGGGCGAAGACCCAGGTCACGCCGGTGTCGGCGAGGGACGCCTCGGCCGGGAAGTCCATGCGCATCGCGTAAGGGTCCTCGGCGGTGTACCGCAGCCGCACCGGAATGGCGGGGCCGGTGTGCGGGGCGGCATCGTTGATGAGCCGGGCCGGGACCGACTGCGCGACGGTGGAGGACATCGACTCGCTCCTTTGGCTGCGGGCGTCCATGAGACAGGTCCACAGGGTGCGAACGGACCCTGTTCTCCTTACGACGCCGCCAAGGGCGGAGCGATTACAGGCGACCCATGAGTAAGTGATGTGATCTGCGTCACTCGGTGAAGAAGCCCCGGCCGGCACGGGGGCCACCGGCCGGGGCGGTCTGTGTAGATGAAGCTTAAATCATCATGTTGTGGCGCCCTGCGCCGGGGGTGCGGCTACGGCTGCCCGCCTCTCGGCACCACGGCGGCCAGCACGGACGGCAGTGGGTACCAGTCGGCGGAGACGACGCTGGCGTGCCGGCCGGCCAGCAGGGAGACCCGGTCCCGGGCCTCGGCCTCCGTCGGGCGGACGGCGTCGATGGCGGGCGCTACGTTGTGGGCGGAGGTCATGACGACCAGATAGCGGTTCCGGTCGTACCAGGCGGTGTCGATCGAGCCTCCCGCGTATGCGTTCGCGTCGCCGTCGAAGACGACGAACCAGGGCCGCAGCCCGGCGTCCGCGTACCGCGTGCGCGGATCGCCCGAGGCGGCTCCGTGCACCGCCGGGAACGCGGCCGCCTCGCCGAGCCGGCCCGCCGCCTTCAGGGAACGCAGATGCATGGCGTACTCGCGGTCGGTCCACAGTGAGTCGAAGGGGTTCCGCTCCTCGAGTGTTCCGGGGATCAGTTCGACGACGAACCTGCCCGCCATCGCCGAGCGGCTCGGCCAGCCGTCCGCCCGGACCGCTGTGTCCAGGTCGGGATGCCCGCCGGCCAGATCGGCCGGCCGGAAGAGGGCGTCGCCCAGGCGGGCGGTGAGCAGCGCGTCGAGCGCGGCGGGGCCGCGCCCGCGCTTCCCCTGGAAGCCGTCCTTCATCTCGATCTTGATGAGAATCGGACGGTGGCCGGGGTTGGCGTCGTGCCAGGCCCGCATGTCGGCGAGGCAGCCGCCGAGGTCCTGGTTCCTCGCCCGGGTGCGCAACTGGTCCGCGTGGGCGGCGTTCTCACAGTTGTTGTCGTTGCCGAAGGGGTTGCTGTGCGAGACGCGCCATGAACGGCCCAGCCCATTGGTCCACACGTCGAGTTCGAGCATGCCGGCGCCCGAGTCGAGGGCGTCGGCGAAGTATCCGAACTTGTCCTTCTCATACGCGTTGTGGACGCCCACCCAGGTCGATGCGGCGTAACTCGCTTCGCCGGCGTGCGCGGTGCGGGGCGCGGCGGTCGCCTGGGCGGGTGTGAGCGCGGCCGCGAGCAGTCCGGTCGCGGCGGCTGCGGTCGCGGCGGCGCGCGAGAGCTTCCCCATGGGTCCCCTGTCTGTACGTCGATGGGATGCGGGTGCCTTGAGGTGGTCATGACTCCCTCAAGTCGGCTGCATCGTAGGGGAGTTGAGTGAACAAGGGGAGACGGGGTCCAGCCGTCCGCGGGCACGGTCGACACGGCGCGGGCGCCGATGCGGTCGACGCGGTACGGCGCGGCGAGGCGGCGCCCTCCGGCGTGCGGGGAGGTGCGGCGCGGGCGAGGATGGGCCCATGCTGTTCGCCCGCCTCGCCGAGGTCTCACGCGAGGTCGCCGCCGCCCCGGCCAGATCGCGGAAGACCGCCGCGCTGGCCCGGCTGTTCGCCGCGGCCGGGCCGGAGGAAGCGCCCCTGGTCATCTCGTATCTCGCCGGGCGCGTGCCGCAGGGCCGCATCGGCGTCGGCTGGAGCACCCTCAGCGAGCCCGTCCCGCCCGCCGCCGCTCCCTCGCTGACCGTCACCGAGGTGGACGCCTCCCTCGACGCCCTCTCCCGGGTCTCCGGACCCGGCGCGCAGCGCGAGCGCAGAAGGCTGATCGACCGGCTCATGGGCGCGGCGACCGAGGAGGAACAGCGCTTTCTGCACCGGCTGCTCACCGGGGAGGTGCGCCAGGGCGCCCTGGACGCCATCGCCCTGGAGGCCGTCGCCCGGGCCGCCGGGGCCCCGCCGGACGAGGTGCGGCGAGCCGTGATGCTGGAGGGCTCGCTGCCCCGCGTCGCCCGGGCCGTCCTCGCCGAGGGGCCGGGGGCGCTCGGCCGGTTCCGGCTGCGGGTGGGCACCCCGGTGCAGCCGATGCTGGCCCACACCGCCGCCTCCGTCGACGACGCCGTGCGCACCCTCGACGCCGCCTGCGCCGTCGAGGAGAAGCTCGACGGCATCCGCGTCCAGGTCCACGTCTCCGGCCGCGAGGTGCGGATCTACACCCGCTCGCTCGACGACATCACCGAACGGCTGCCGGACGTCCGCGCCGCCGCTGCCGGGCTGGCGGGGGACCGGTTCATCCTGGACGGCGAGGTGATCGCCCTCGACGCCGCCGGGCGGCCCGTGGCATTCCAGGACGTCGCCTCCCGGGTGGGCTCCCGCGCCGACGTGGTCGCGGCCCATGCCGCGCTGCCGCTCTCGCCGGTGTTCTTCGACGTGCTCGCCGCGGAGGGCGAGCCCGTGCTCGACCTCCCGGGCGGCGAGCGCCACACCGTGCTGGCTCGGCTCGTCCCCGAGCCGATGCGGGTGCGCCGCGCCGTCGTCGACGACCCCGTGTCCGGGGAGCAGATCGCCGCCGCCGAGGAGTTCTTCGCCGAGACGCTGCGCCGCGGCCATGAAGGCGTCCTGGTGAAGTCGCTGGCCGCCCCCTACAGCGCCGGCCGCCGCGGCCGCTCCTGGCTGAAGGTCAAACCCGTGCACACCCTCGATCTGGTGATCCTCGCCGCCGAATGGGGGCACGGCAGACGCACCGGGCTGCTGTCCAACCTCCACCTCGGCGCCCGCGCCGCCGACGGCGGCTTCGTCATGCTCGGCAAGACGTTCAAGGGGCTCACGGACGAGATGCTGAGCTGGCAGACCGAACGGCTGCGGGAACTCGCCCTCGACGACGACGGATTCACCGTGACCGTACGCCCGGAGCTCGTCGTGGAGATCGCCTACGACGGCGTCCAGCGCTCCCCGCGCTACCCGGCGGGCGTCACCCTGCGCTTCGCCCGCGTGCTGCGCCACCGCCCCGACAAGCCGGCGGCCGACGCCGACACCGTCGAACAGGTCCTCGCCGCACGCGGGAGCGCCTGAAGACGGCAAGGCTGCGCCCGCCCTATGGTGGCTGCCACCGCCGCAGTCCGCCCCGTTCCAGGAAGGGATGCCGCCCATGCCCACCGAGCCCTTGTCGCAGAAGGAGATCGAGGACCGGCTGCGGGAGCTCCCCGGCTGGTCCCTGGAAGGCGACCGGATCACGCGCTCGTACCGACTCGGAAGCCACTTCGCGGCGGCCGCGATGGCCGTGCACATCGCCCGGATCCAGGACGAGCTGAACCACCACTCGGACCTCACCCTCGGCTACGACACCCTGGGCCTGTCCGTCCACACCCATGACGCGGGCGGCGCGGTCACCGCGAAGGACTTCGCCCTGGCCGAACGCGTCGAACAGATCGCCCCCGGCCACGGCGCGTCGTAGCCCGCCGCCCCTGCGGGGGACGCAGGGCCGCCGTCCCGGCCCCGCGCCGACAGCGGCCCCGCCGCCGGGCCGACAGCGGTCCCGCCGCCGGGCCGACAGCGGCCCCGCCGC
>NZ_JARWBG010000034.1:0-77957 GCF_029846775.1 Streptomyces chengmaiensis | reverse complement strand
CCCCGCGCGCCGGGCGGCGCCGCGTCCGCGGGAGTGCGCGCCTCGGTGCCTGCCCAGGGGCATGCGCCGACGCCGCCGCCTCCGCCGCCGCCCGGGACCGCCACCGGGGCGGCCGGCCCGGTCCGGATGCCCCGCTGGCTGCCGCGCGCGATGATCCTCGCACTCGCCCTCTACGCCTGCTTCCAGCTCGGCAGCTGGGCCTTCCACCAGCTCATCGGGCTGCTCATCAACATCCTCATCGCCTTCTTCCTGGCGCTGGCCGTAGAGCCGGCGGTCGGGCGGATGGCGGAGCGGGGCATGCGGCGCGGACTCGCCACCTTCCTGGTGTTCCTGGGCGTGCTCGTCGCAGGGATCGGCTTCGTGGTGCTGCTCGGCTCGATGCTGGCCGGGCAGATCGTCGAGATGGTGGAGCGCTTCCCCCGCTATCTCGACGACGTGATCAACTGGATCAACCAGACCTTCCACACCGAGCTCTCCCGGGTGGAGGTGCAGGACAGCCTGTTGCGCTCCGACTGGCTGCGCAAGTACGTCGAGGACAGCGCCAGCGGAGTGCTCGACGTCTCGACCACCGTGCTCGGCGGGCTGTTCAAACTGCTGACGATCTTCCTGTTCTCGTTCTACTTCGCGGCCGACGGGCCCCGGCTGCGGCGTGCGCTGTGCTCCGTGCTGCCGCCGACCAGGCAGGCCGAGGTGCTGCGCGCCTGGGAGATCGCCGTCGACAAGACGGGCGGCTATCTCTACTCCCGCGGGCTGATGGCCCTGATCTCCGGAGGCGCGCACTACATCCTGCTGGAGATCCTCGAAGTGCCGTACGCGCCGGCGCTCGCGGTCTGGGTCGGGCTGGTCTCGCAGTTCATCCCGACCATCGGCACCTATCTGGCGGGCGCGCTGCCGATGCTGATCGCCTTCCCGGTCAACCCCTGGTACTCGCTGTGGGTGCTCGGCTTCGTCGTGGTCTACCAGCAGTTCGAGAACTATGTGCTGCAGCCCAAGCTCACCGCCAAGACGGTGGACATCCACCCGGCGGTCGCCTTCGGCTCGGTCGTCGCGGGCACGGCGCTGCTGGGTGCGGTGGGCGCGCTGATCGCGATCCCGGCGGTGGCCACGCTCCAGGCGTTCCTGGGGGCGTATGTGAAGCGGTACGACGTGACGGACGACCCCCGGGTGCAGGGGCGCCGCAGACGGGCCCCCGGCCGCAGGGCGCTCGCACGGGCACGCAGGGCGCTGCGCCGCTGACCGGAGCCGTGGAGCGGGTGACCGGAGCCGTGGAGCGGGAGACCGGAACTGCCGAGCGGGCTCTGCAGAAGCGCCCGGCGCGGGTGCGTGTGGCGCGCTTGACACCAAAATCGAACATCTATTCTTATGGATTCCGGCCGCGGTTGTCCACAGGCTGGAAGGCGTCGGGGCCCATTGTCAGTGGCAGGGGTTAGCGTCTTTGACGTGAAGCGATCGACTCAAGCAAACCGGGTGGAACCCATGGCAGGAACCGACCGCGAGAAGGCGCTCGACGCCGCGCTCGCGCAGATTGAACGGCAATTCGGCAAGGGCGCCGTGATGCGCATGGGCGAGCGGTCGAAGGAGCCCATCGAGGTCATCCCGACCGGTTCGACCGCGCTTGACGTCGCGCTCGGCGTCGGCGGGCTGCCGCGCGGCCGCGTGGTGGAGATCTACGGCCCGGAGTCCTCCGGCAAGACGACTCTGACCCTGCACGCGGTGGCCAACGCGCAGAAGGCCGGCGGCCAGGTCGCCTTCGTCGACGCGGAGCACGCCCTCGACCCCGAGTACGCCAAGAAGCTCGGCGTCGACATCGACAATCTGATCCTGTCCCAGCCCGACAACGGCGAGCAGGCGCTGGAGATCGTGGACATGCTGGTCCGCTCCGGCGCCCTGGACCTGATCGTCATCGACTCCGTCGCTGCCCTGGTGCCCCGCGCCGAGATCGAGGGCGAGATGGGCGACTCGCACGTGGGTCTGCAGGCGCGGCTGATGAGCCAGGCGCTGCGGAAGATCACCAGCGCGCTGAACCAGTCGAAGACCACCGCGATCTTCATCAACCAGCTCCGCGAGAAGATCGGCGTGATGTTCGGCTCCCCGGAGACCACGACCGGTGGCCGTGCGCTGAAGTTCTACGCCTCCGTGCGCATCGACATCCGCCGTATCGAGACCCTCAAGGACGGCACCGAGGCGGTCGGCAACCGCACCCGCTGCAAGGTCGTCAAGAACAAGGTCGCGCCGCCCTTCAAGCAGGCCGAGTTCGACATCCTCTACGGTCAGGGCATCAGCCGCGAGGGCGGCCTGATCGACATGGGCGTGGAGCACGGCTTCGTCCGCAAGGCCGGCGCCTGGTACACCTACGAGGGCGACCAGCTCGGCCAGGGCAAGGAGAACGCCCGCAACTTCCTCAAGGACAACCCCGACCTCGCAAACGAGATCGAGAAGAAGATCAAGGAGAAGCTGGGCGTCGGCGTCATGCCGGACGCGTCGGATGCCGAGCATGGCGCGGACGCCGCCGGCGCGACCACCTCCGCCGAGAACGCGGCGAAGCCGGCGCCCGCGTCCGCCGCCAAGGCCAAGTCGGCCAAGTCGGCGGCAGCCAAGGGCTAGCGCATGCCCCGGCGAACCGAATGGCCGGGTGACAGCCCCGACTCGTCGAGGGCCGAGACGGAGCTGTCACCCCAGGATCCGGCGGAGCGGGCGCGGGCGATCTGCCTGCGCCTGCTCACCGGCACGCCGCGCACCCGCAAGCAGCTCGCCGACGCGCTGCACAAGCGGGAGGTCCCCGATGAGGTGGCCGAGGAGGTCCTCTCCCGCTTCGAGGACGTCGGACTGATCAACGACGCGGCGTTCGCGGGCGCCTGGGTGGAGTCCCGGCACCATGGACGTGGACTGGCCAGACGTGCCCTCGCCCGCGAGCTGCGGACCAAGGGCGTGGACTCCGCGCTGATCGACGAGGCGGTCGGACGGCTCGACTCCGAGCAGGAGGAGGAACGGGCCCGCGAGCTGGTCGCCCGCAGACTCCCCGCCACCCGCGGCCTCGACCGCGACCGCCGCGTGCGCCGCCTCGCCGGCATGCTCGCCCGCAAGGGCTACCCGGAAGGCCTGGCGCTCCGAGTGGTCCGCCAGGCGCTCGAAGCGGAGGGGGAGTCACTGGACGACCTCCCGGAGCCCGAGGCGCTCTGATGTCTGTCGCCGTCCGGCGGCGGGGGCTTGTGGCAGGCGCACGCGCACCGGAGTGTGAACGCCGGCCGCTCACCGGCCCGCCGAGTGCCGCTGGCGTAGACGTCCTGCGGGTGGCAGAGAAAGTGCTCGCCCATCTCGCACTCACCAGACCGACCGGAACGCTCCGCGTCCGCCCGTACGCGGACGACTGACCGGCGGCCGCTCACCGCTCGCCTCCCGCGCAGCGGCAGCACCGGCAGGCGGGCCAAGCCAGCGACAGAGCGGCCGGACTGTCGGCCACGGGCCGGTACGCCAGATCGGCGACGCGGGCATGATGTCGGCCGTCGACGCGGGGCCGGTACAGCAGTCTCGCCCGCACGGCGAGCACACGGATAAGGTCGGTCATGTCGACCTGCTCTCTCAGGTTGGCCACTGCCCCGGGGCCCTGCCAGGCCGCCGGGGTCCTTGTGTCCCCGCCATCCTTGCCACCGGGCGTGCGCAAAGGGAGTTGACCGCCGTTGACGGCTACTCTGGAGACGACGGTCAACACCAGGGGGCACACGATGACCGCCGATTTCGGAACCCGGCTCCGCGCACTGCTCGCAGACAGGGGAATGAGCATGCGCGGCGCTGCCCGTGCTCTGAGATACGACGTGGCGTATCTGTCCCGCGTCGTCAACGGCCGCCAACACCCTTCAGCGCAGTTGGCCGCAGCGCTCGACGAACTGCTGGACGCAGACGGGCAATTGGCGGCACTCGCTGAGCGCGTTACGCCGCCCGCCTGCCCCGACGGCGAGCCCCCCGGCCCGGCCTCAGACATTGCGCGCATGCAGGAAAGCGCCGCGTACCTGCTCGTACACGCCGACCGGTACGGCGGAGACACGGTTGCCCCCGCTGCCGTCCAGGTCTGGCGATCCGCGCAGAGCAGACTCGACTCGGGAGAGATTCCGGACAAGGCCCAGCGACGCTATCTGGCGGCCGTCTCCCAAGCCGCCCAAGTCGCCGGGTGGCTCCTCTTCGACGCAGGCGGCTGGGATGCCGCCCGCAGGGCGTTTCTCGAAGCACACATGCTCGCCAGGCATGCAGGCGACAGGCCGAGGCAGTGGTTCGCCCTCGATATGCTCGCCATGCTCGACACGGAGCTCAGCCGACCGGGCGAGACGCGGCGCATCGCAGAGGAGCTGTTGTCCGAGCGCCGCATCCCGCCGCGCGTAGCACTCTTGGCGCACATGAGACGTGGCAGAGCCCATGCCCAAGCAGGAGACCGCAGGCACGCTCTGGCGGATCTCGACGCGGCTCATGGTGGGCTGGAGGAATCCCTGCACCCCCGTGACCCCGAGTGGACATGGTGGGTCAACCACCGCGAAGTCACAGGCCACGCCGGACACGCGCTGCTGAGTCTTGGAAGCCCCGACGCGGCAGTCCGCAAGCTCCGATCCGTTCTTCCACAAGCCACACCCCGGGGCGTCATGCTGTACCGCATCGAGCTCCTGCGCAGCTACGCGACAGCCAGGGCGTGGAGCGAAGCCGAAGAAGAGCTACAGAAGATCACAACACTCCTCGGCCAGATCAGGTCTGGCAGAAACCGACACCTGCTGCAGGAAGCCCTGAGGACCGTCGATGCGGCCTCGGGGGCCCCTGCCCGACTGCTGGCCTTGTCCGGAGAAGCAGCCGCCAGCGTCGCTGGCTGAGCCATGTTGCGGGGTGGGAGCTCCCCACGCGCTCGGGTGCCGGGGGAGGGAGACACCCACCCCACACCCCGTCAGGTGACGTCCGCCGTGCGGTCCGTGCGGGCCGCGGCAGGCGCGCCGCCGCGGACGGCGTCGGCTGCGCCGTACAACTCCGCCGGACGCACACCGGCGAACGCCGCGGCCAGATGCCCGTCCGGCCGCACCAGCAGCACGGTGTGCGCCGACGCCCCCGGATAGCTCTCCGTCACCAGCAGCTCCGCCCGCATCGGCAGCGCCGCCACCGCCGCCGCCAGCCGCGGCATGACGCCCGCGGAGACCCAGTGCCGCCGGTCCCACACACCTGTGCCCGGTGCGACGAGCACCACGAGCAGCCGGCCCTGCCCCAGCCGCTCCCACAGGCGCGCGCTGCTGCCGTCGGGTGCGGTCACCCGTACGTCGTCTGCCGGGGCCCCTGCCTCCGTGCCGACCGCCGTCTGGGAGGAGGCGTACTCGGGTGCAAGAGGCGAGTGCGCATGGACGGGCGGCGCGCCGAGCGGCCCCTGCCCCAGATGAGCTTCGCTCAGCAGGGAGTCATGGGTCCGTGCCGCGCCCGGCACACAGCCCCGCAGCCCCCCGCCGCCCCGCAGTATCGGCAGCCACTGGTCGGCGGCCCGCAGTCGGCTCGCCACCGCGGCTCGCCGCTCCGCCTGGTAGCTGTCGAGCAGTGTCTCCGAGGTGCCGTGGTGCCGGCACTGGGCCAGCTTCCATGCGAGGTTGTCGGCGTCCCGCAGCCCTTCGTCCAGCCCGTGGGTGCCCACGGCCCCGAGCAGATGCGCCGCGTCCCCCGCGAGGAACGCCCGCCCCACCCGCCAGCGCCGTGCCAGCCGGTGGTGCAGGGTGTGCACTCCGGTGTCCAGAAGGTCGTACGGCGGGATCTCGCCGCACCAGCCGGCCAGGGTGTCCCGCACCCGCGCCACCAGTGCGTCGGGGGTGACCAGTTCTCCTCGCGGCGGCAGCAGCCAGTCGATCCGCCAGACGCCGTCCGGAAGCGGCCGGGCCGTGATCTCCTCGCCGCCCGAGCGCCACGGCGGCCGGCGGTGCAGCAACGCCTCACCGGGCCAGGGCAGTTCGGCGCGCAGCGCGGCCACGGCATGCCGTTCCACCGCGGTCCGGCCGGGGAAGCGGATGCCGAGGAGCTTGCGCACGGTGGAGCGCGCCCCGTCGCAGCCCACCAGATGGCTGCCGCGCCACCATGCGTCCTCGGACCCGCGGGTGTGCACGGTCACGCCCGTGTCGTCCTGTTCCAGCGAGTCGAGTCGGCTCTCGGAGACCAGCCGGATCAGCCGGTGGGATTCGGCCGCGCTGCGCAGCCCCCGTGTCAGGGCGTGCTGCGGAATGTGCAGAGGGGCCGGGGCGACCCGGTCCCCCAGAGGCACGCTGCGCGCGGTCTGGCCGCGCCGCAGCAGCCGCCATCCGGTCCAGCGGACGCCCTCGTCACGCACCGTCGTACAACCGAGGCGTTCCACCAGGGCGGCCATGTCGGGGCGCAGCACCGCCGTACGGGCGGGGCGCGACTCGTCCGCGGCCGACCCCTCGTCGAGCACAACCGACGGCACCGCCTGGCGGGCGAGCGCAAGGGAGAGGGTGAGCCCGACGGGGCCGGCGCCGACGACGATCACCGGGTCCATGGCGCGGCTCCCGGGGCCCGGCGGTTCATACGGGGAGGTACGGAGGGAGCCCGGTGCTTGATCACAGAACGTATGCAACCCACTGCCGGTGTCCGCGTCAAGTGACGGGGCCTCAGACGCCGCTGGCGGCACACGGGAAGGGGCGGCAGCGCCGTCGCCACCGCCCCTTGCCGCTCTCCGTCAGTCCGTCAGGCGGCGCCGCCGCCCATTCCGGCGTCGACCGTCTTGATGTCGACGACCGCGCCACTGCCCTTCTTCGCCTGCCGGATCCGGCCCTCCAGCCAGCCGGCGAGGCTGGTGAGTGCGAAGTTGACGATGATGTACAGTCCGGCGATCACGGTGAGTGCGGCAATGGTGTTCGCACCGTAGTTCGCCGGGATGTTGCGGGTCTGCGTCATCAGTTCCGGGAGGCCGAGGAGGGCGCCGCCGAGCGCCGTGTCCTTGACGATCACGACCAGCTGGCTGACCAGCGCCGGCAGCATGGCCGTCACGGCCTGCGGCAGCAGCACGAAGGTCATGGTCTGGCCCTTGCGCATGCCGATGGCCTTCGCCGCGTCGGTCTGGCCGCGGGGCAGGGACAGGATGCCCGCCCTTACGATCTCGGCGATGACCGAGGCGTTGTACAGGACCAGGCCGGTCACCACCGCGTACAGCGGCCGGATGTCCGACGAGATCGTCGTGAACTGCACGAACAGCGCGCTGGCGAACACCATCATCAGCAGCACCGGGATGGCGCGGAAGAACTCGACCACGGCCCCGACGGGCACCCGGATCCAGGCGTGGTCGGAGAGCCTGGCGATGCCGAGCAGCGCACCCAGAGGCAGCGCGATCACCAGTGCGAGGGCGGCCGCCTTGGCGGTCTCCCACAGGCCGGGCAGCAGATAGGTGGTCCACACCTGGGAGTCCGTGAAGAACGGGCTCCACTTCTCCGCCGTCAGCTGGTCCTTGTCGGCCATCTTGGCCAGCACCCACCAGGCGGCGAGCGCGAAGACCACAAGGAAGACGGCCGTGTAGACGTAGTTGCGCCCCTTGGCCTTGGGGCCGGGGGAGTCATACAGAACGGAGCTCATCGCTTCACCGCCACACGCTTGGACACCCAGCCGAGCAGCAGGCCGGTGGGGAGGGTCAGAACGATGAAGCCGAAGGCGAAGACGCCGAAGACGGTGAAGAGCGCCTGGGCCTCGTTCTCGACCATTTCCTTCATCAGGAGTGCGGCCTCGCCGACGCCGATCGCCGCTGCCACGGTCGTGTTCTTCGTCAGTGCGATCAGCACGTTCGCCAGCGGAGTGACGGCCGAGCGGAACGCCTGGGGCAGCACGATCAGCCTCAGCACCTGGGTGAAGCTCAGCCCCAGGGCACGGGCCGCCTCGGCCTGGCCCACCGGCACCGTGTTGATGCCGGAGCGCAGCGCCTCACAGACGAAGGTGCCGGTGTAGGCGGTGAGGCCCAGGACGGCGAGCCGGAACCCGATGTCCTTGAAGTTGTCGGCGCCGAGGTTGATGCCCAGCGTCTGGCTGAGACCCAGCGAACAGCCGATGATGATGATCGTCAGCGGAGTGTTGCGGACGACGTTGACATAGCCGGTTCCGAAGGACCGCATCAGCGGCACCGGACTGACCCGCATGCCGACCAGCAGCGTTCCCCATATCAGGGAACCAATCGCTGAGTAGAGGGTGAGCTGAACGGTCACCCAGAAGGCGCCGAGCAGGTCGTACTGCCCGGAATCAAGAAAGTCGAACACGTTGCCCCGCGCTCTCCCGTGGTCGGATGGTGGTGCGCGCCGCCGGCCGCTGTGGCCGGCGGCGCGTCACCGCTGCCTCAGCTGGCCTCGGTGATCTCCGGGGCGGGCTCGTTCTTGTAGTTGGCCGGGCCGAAGTTCGCCTTCACGAACTTGTCCCAGGAGCCATCGGACTTCATCTTCTCCAGAGCCTTGTTGATCTTGCTGTGGAGGTCCTTGTCGCCCTTCTTGAGTCCGATGCCGTAGTTCTCGTCGCTCATCTTCAGGCCGACGAGCTTGAACTTGCCCTGGTGCTGCTGCTGCGCGGCGAAGCCGGCCAGGATGGAGTCATCGGTGGTAAGGGCGTCGACGGCGCCGTTCTCCAGGCCGGTCAGGCACTCCGAGTATCCGCCGAGCTGCTGCAGGTCGGCCTTGGGCGCCAGCTTGTTCTTGACGTTCTGCGCCGAGGTGGAGCCGGTCACCGAGCACAGCTTCTTGCTGTTGAGGTCCTCGACCTTGGTGATGGAGGAGTCATCGGCGCGGACCAGCAGGTCCTGATGGGCCAGCAGGTACGGGCCGGCGAAGTCGACCTCCTGCTTGCGCTTGTCGGTGATCGAGTAGGTGGCGACCACGAACTTCACATCGCCGTTCTTGATCAGGTTCTCGCGCTCGGCGCTGGGGGCCTGCTTCCAGACGATGTCCGAGGCCTCGTAGCCCAGCTCCTTGGCGACGTACGTGGCGACGTCGACGTCGAAGCCGGTGTACTTGCCGTCAGGCGTCTTCAGGCCGAGGCCGGGCTGGTCGAACTTGATGCCAATGGTGATCTTGTCACCGCCGCTGCCCGAGTCCTCGCCGGAGCCGCAGGCCGTGGCGGCCAGGGAGAGGGTCAGAACGGCGGCGACGGCCGCGCTTGCCTTGTGGAGCTTCATGGGTGAACTTCCCTCGGATAGATCGATCGATGGTGAGCTGTCCTGTCGAACTGCGCATCAGCGCCGGCCGGATGCGGCCGGCACTGTGATCAGTGGTGAAGGATCTTCGACAGGAAGTCCTTGGCCCGGTCGCTGCGCGGGTTGTTGAAGAACTCATCGGGGGTCGCCTCTTCGACGATCCTGCCGTCCGCCATGAACACCACGCGGTTGGCGGCGGAGCGGGCGAAGCCCATCTCATGGGTGACGACCACCATCGTCATCCCGTCCCGCGCCAGCTGCTGCATGACCTCGAGAACCTCGTTGATCATCTCGGGGTCCAGGGCGGAGGTCGGCTCGTCGAAGAGCATGACCTTGGGGTCCATCGCCAACGCCCGGGCGATGGCGACGCGTTGCTGCTGACCGCCGGAGAGCTGCGCCGGGTACTTGTCCGCCTGGGAGCCCACTCCCACGCGGTCGAGCAGCGCCCGGGCCTTCTCCTCGGCCGTCTTCTTGTCGGTCTTGCGGACTTTGAGCTGCCCCAGCGTCACGTTCTCCAGCACCGTCTTGTGTGCGAAGAGATTGAACGACTGGAACACCATCCCGACGTCGGCGCGCAGCCGGGCGAGCTCCCTGCCCTCCTGGGGCAGCGCCTTCCCGTCGATCGTGATCGCACCGGAGTCAATGGTCTCCAGGCGGTTGATCGTGCGGCACAGCGTGGACTTCCCGGACCCCGACGGTCCGATCACGACCACGACCTCGCCGCGGGCGATCGTCAGGTCGATGTCCTGGAGCACATGCAACGCGCCGAAGTGCTTGTTGACACAGCTCAGCACGACCAGGTCGCCCGACGCGGGAACGGCGTCCCCTGCATCCCCGGCGTCCTTGGTCACTGATACTCCGCTCATCGGCTCTTGCTCCGTCCTCCTCGGTTGGAAGGGGACAGTAATCACCGTGTCCGACCAGCGTCAGCACATCTGAGCGGAAATTGAGCATAACGATCCGGCTGCGGCCGGGCACTCTGCGTTAAGGGGCGAGAGGTTGGAGTACCGGGTGCATAACGGATATCGCCCCGCAACGGGAAGCCCCTTGACTGCATGGCGGGCATCGGACTTGATGCCCCTGGGTGCATTGCCGTCCGATGCCGGACAACGGATGACCAACCGCGTGTGCACCACAGCACCGGATGACCATGAACCGCACACCGGGTGAAGATGACGACCGCGCGAACGGAAGAGGGAGAGGGGCCGTCATGAGACTGCTGCTCGTGGAGGACGACAACCATGTCGCCGCCGCGCTCTCCGCCGTGCTCGCACGCCATGGCTTCACGGTGGTGCACGCGCGCAACGGCGAGGAGGCGCTGCACTCCGTCCTGCCCGCCAAGAACGAGGGCAAGCCCCCCTTCGGGGTCATCCTGCTGGACCTCGGCCTGCCCGACCAGGACGGCTACCAGGTCTGCGGAAAGATCAGAAAGCTCACCTCCACCCCCGTGATCATGGTTACCGCGCGCTCAGATGTGCGCTCGCGGATACACGGACTCAACATCGGCGCGGACGACTATGTCGTCAAGCCCTATGACACGGGAGAACTGCTGGCCCGCATCCACGCGGTCAGCCGGCGCACCGCCGCCGGAGACGACGTCGGGCCGGGCCCCGAGGAGCAGGCGCTGCGGCTCGGCGCCGTCACCGTCGAACTCCCGACGCGGCGCGTCAGCGTCGACGGCGAGACGGTCCAGCTCACCCGCAAGGAGTTCGATCTGCTGGCGCTGCTCGCGCAGCGGCCCGGCGTCGTCTTCCGCCGGGAGCAGATCATCAGCGAGGTGTGGCGGACGAGCTGGGAGGGGACGGGACGCACGCTTGAGGTACATGTGGCCTCGCTGCGCTCCAAGCTCCGGATGCCCTCCCTCATAGAGACCGTGCGCGGCATCGGCTACCGCCTCGTGGCGCCGGTGTCCGGCGTGGCGGCCGGCGACTGACCAAGGCCCGCAGACCCCCGTGCGCACCCGACTTCTCCCTCTGCTCATCGTCCTCATGGCGGGCGTGCTGCTGGCGCTCGGCTTCCCGCTCGCCGTCAGCCTCGCCGCGGCGCAGCAGCAACAGGTCGTCGTCGACCGGATCGACGACACCGTGCGCTTCGCGGCCCTGGCGCAGTTCGTCACCGAGGGGCCCGCCCTCGACGAGCGGCGCGCCACACTTCAGGCGCAGCTCGACCGCTACCACGACACGTACGGCATCAAGGCGGGCGTCTTCTACTACAACGACTCCACGATGGCCCGCGCCCCGCAGGACTGGTGGGTGCCCGAGACCGGCGACAGCCGGGAGGCGTTCCAGGAGGCGCTGTCCGGGCGGCGCAGCTCGGACCCTCCGCAGGTCTGGCCCTGGCAGACCGACGCCCGGCTCGTCGTCGCCTCGCCCGTGGTGCGGGACGGCGACGTCGTCGCCGTCGTTTTCACCGACTCGCCCACCGACCAACTGCGCTCGCGGGTGGTGCGCGGCTGGCTGCTGATCGTCGCGGGCGAGTCCGCGGCGATGCTGCTCGCCGTGGGCGCGGCCTTCCGGCTCACGGGCTGGGTGCTGCGGCCCGTGCGCATCCTTGACGCGGCCACCCACGACATAGCGACCGGCCGGATGAAGTCGCGCGTCGCGGCGGCGAGCGGCCCCCCGGAGCTGCGCAGGCTCGCCCGCTCCTTCAACGAGATGGCCGACAACGTCGAAGAGGTCCTCGAACAGCAGCGTGCCTTCGTCGCCGACGCCTCCCACCAACTGCGCAACCCCCTGGCCGCACTGCTGCTGCGCATCGAGCTCCTCGCGCTCGAACTGCCTGCGGGAAACGAGGAGATCGGCTCGGTGCGCACCGAGGGCAAGCGGTTGGCGCAGGTGCTGGACGATCTTCTCGATCTGGCGTTGGCGGAGCATGCCGCTGCGGACCTGCAACTGGTCGACGTGGGCGAGCTCGCCGCCGAGCGGGTCTCGGCCTGGCGTCCGCTGGCCGACGAGCGCGGCGTCCGGCTCAGCGACCTGACGGCCCCCGTCGCCGCTTGGGCCGACCCCGTCGCGCTCTCCAGCGTCCTGGACGCGGTGATCGACAATGCGCTGAAGTTCACTCCGCGAGGTGAAGAGGTCTCCGTCTCCGCAGCCGCCCACGGCGAGGTGTCGCGAATCGTCGTCGAGGACCACGGCCCCGGCCTGACCGATGAGGAGTTGGCCCGCATCGGCGACCGCTTCTGGCGCAGCGGCCGGCATCAGAACGTCAAAGGCTCGGGACTCGGGCTGTCCATCTCGCGCGCCCTGCTGTCGGCGGGCGGAGGCTCGCTCTCCTACGCCCACCGGGAGCCGCATGGCCTGCGGGTGACGGTCGCCGTCCCCCGTATGGCCCCGGACGACACCGCCGCGCAGAAGGAGGAGGGTACGGGCAGGCGCGGTCATGCCCGGGCCGCGGGCGGGCGTGCGCCTCAGGGCGTGGTCGAGCGGTAGCCCACAGCGCGGTGGCCGAGCAGTAGCCCAGGTCCGGCGGAGTGGCAGCCCTCGGGACGTGGTGGAACGGCAGCCCTCAGCGCGGTGGCCGTGCAGTGGCCCCAGGTCCGGCGGAGTGGCAGCCCTTGGGACGTGGTGGAACGACAGCCCTCAGGGCTTGACCGAGCGGTAGTAGTGCCGGGCCCCCCGGTGCAGCGGCAGCGGGTCCGTATACACCGCGGTACGCAGATCCACGCGCTGGGCCGGGTGGACCGACTGGCCTATGCCGTCCCGGCTGTTGATCACCGTGCGGGTGACCCCTTCGGCCATCTCCGGGTCCATCCGATCAGTCGTCACCAGCAGATTCGCCACCGCCACCGTCGGCACGGCCTGGCCGTCCTGCACATGGAAGTACGCATTCGGCTGTATCACGGCTGAGCGGTAGTGGCTCGTGGGATCGCCGACCGTGTGCAGCCGCTCCACAAGCTCCTCCTCCAGAGGCACCAGCCGGATCGAGAATCGCTCCGAAAGCTGCTGCACCGTCCCGGTGGGCAGCCCGCCCGACCAGAAGAACGCATCTATCTCGCCGCGCTCCAGCCGGCCCGGCAGCGTATCCAGGCCCTCCGGAACAGGGGTGATGTCGTTCTTGGGATCAAGGCCCGCCGCCTTCAGCAGTCGGTCGGCGATGATCCGTACCCCCGAGCCGTCATGTCCTACGCCGACCCGCTTGCCCTTCAGGTCACGCGCCGACTTCACATCCGACGCCATGGGCACGATCAGCTGCACATAGTCGTCGTAGAGCCGGGCGCAGCCGCGCAGCTCCTCCGCGCCCGGCAGCCCGTCCCGCTTGTACTTTGCGACGGCGTCGGCAGTGGCGATGGTGAAGTCCGCCTCGCCGGACGTCACCCGGGCCAGATTCTGCTGCGAGCCCTCGCTGGTCCGCAGTGCTATGTCCACATCCGGCAGATCACGGCCGAGGGCGTCCTTCAGCAGCGTCCCGTACCGCTGGTAGACGCCCTTGCTCACTCCTGTGCTGAAGACGAGGGACCCGCTCGGCGACGACGCCCCGAACGGCAGCACCCACCACAGCAGCAGCCCGGACACCACGAGCCCGGCAACCGCGCCGGTCAGCGCACGGCGGCGGCTGAGGCGGCGGAACACCGGGAGAGCGGTGAATGCAGTGAACGCCGAGAGCGCTCGGGACGCCGAGGACATGCAGCGATCCTGCCAGCTCACTCCCTGTGATGGCCAGGCCTTGGCTGGATGTAGCCAGAAGCGGAGGATCCGGCATCGTCCCAGACAACGCGCATGTCGGGCCGAGGGCGCCCGCCCCCCCCGGCCCGACACGGAGTGTGATCACTTCGGCACGCGTCGAGTGTCAGCCTCGTCCGCTGTCTCGACGACAGCCTCGACGAGAAGCTGCGCACCTACAAGTGCAACGGGATGAGCTACCAGTGGTGGACCGTCCACACCCTCGCCGACGGCACGCACCGGCTGAGGAACCATGCCACGGGGCGGTGCCTGGACGACGGGAGCTCAGGGCTGCGCGCCGTGCCGCGCGGCTCCTCCGCCCCCGCGTCTCAGACCTGGTCGGTGACCGTCTGGGACGATGAGTCGGTCGAGGTGCGGAGCGGGGTGACGCGCAGGTGCCTGGACGACAGCGGCAGCGGCCTGCGGACGCTCGCCTGTGACCGGACCAGTCGGCAGAAGTGGGGCTGACGGGGTTTCCCGGCGCTCAGCACTCAGCCGCCCGCCGCACCTGTCCGGCGTCCCCCGGCCGTCCCCCGGCGTCCCCCGGCCGTCTGCCGTCCGACGCGGAGTCGCAGCCTCAGCGCAGTCACAGCCGCGCCTGTCCGCCGTCTGCCGTCCGGCGCAGACCCGCAGCCGCAGCAGTCCGCCGCAGTCGTCAGCCGGCCTCCAGGCAGTCCAGCTCCGCGTGGCGCTCGCCTTTGGACAGCCGCATCGTGTTCCAGCCCGCTGCCAGGACCACGGGCCGACGGGCGTGCCGCCAGGTGTCCCAGCCCGTGTACGGATAGAGAACGACCCCCGCGTCCTCGCCGTTGACCGACAGGTTGTGCGAGGCTCCCGCCGGACGGCCCTCGTCCAGGGAGCCGTTGCCGTAGCGCACGGACAGCAGATGGACGCCCGCCGACACGGCGAAGGCACGGAACTCCACAGAGCTGTCGTCGCGGTCGATGTACGCGACGGCCCGGCCGCCGAGAGCGCCCGCGGCCTCCCGCACCTTGGCCCGGTGCAGCCGGGCGTCCTCTGCCTGGTACCGCACGGCGCTGCCCCGCACGAACGGGCGGCCGTTCGCGAAGACAAGGTCGGCGGCGTACATGAAGCGCTGGGAGCGGTCGGCGTTCCAGCCGTGGAAGACGGTGCGGTCGCGGCCGTCGGGGCCCGTCACCAGGTCCTGCCCGCCGGGGCCCCGTACCGCACCCGCGAACGACTCCGTGGAGATGAGCGGTTCGGCGGCCTTGGTGTACGGGCCGGTGAGGCGGTCGGCCACGGCATAGCCCGTGGCGTACCCGTAGCCCTCGTAGGAGCCGGCCGAATAGAAGAGGACGTAGCGTCCGTCACGCCTGATGAGCGTGGGCGCTTCGACGACCCCGCCCTCCCAGGGGAGTTCCTGCTTGAACAGCCGGACCGCGGGTCCGGCGGTGCGGGTCCCGTCACCCGAGACGGGCTGCAGATGGATCCAGGCGTCCAGGCCGCAGCAGTTGCCGTCGCTCTTCCACAGCATGTGGCGCCGGCCGTTCACGGTGTATCCGGCGGCGTCGATCGCGCCGCCCTGCCCGGCCGGGCAGATCAGCGGTGCGTCGCCCACCGGCCGGAACGGCCCGTCGGGGGAGGAGGCGAGGGCCGTGCCGATGCACTGCTTGCCGCTCGCCCTGTCGTGGGCGGTGTAGTGCATCGTGTAACCGTCGCCGTTGTCGAATACGTCCGGCGCCCAAACGCGGCGGTGGCCGTCGTCCACCCACGCCCCGAGGGCCGGCAGGGGGTCGGAGGCGGCGAGTGTCCAGTTCACCAGGTCGCGCGAGGTGGCGTGCTGGATGTTCCTGCCGACCGTGCTGGTGGCGTACGCGTGGTAGGTGTCGCCGATCTTCACCACGTCGGGATCTGGGAAGTTGCGGCCGAGCACCGGCCCGTCGACGACGGCAGCCGCGGACGCCGCGGCCGGGTTGGCCGCCGCCGCACCGGTTGCCGCCGGGTCCGCTGCCGCCAGGTCGGCCGCCGCACCGGTTGCCGCCGGGTTCGCTGCCGCCGGGTCGGCCGCCGCATTGGTTGCCGCCGGGTCCGCTGCCGCTGGACCGGCGGCTGCGATGAGAACGGCGAGGAGGGCCGGCAGGAGACGTCCACGGCGGTACGGCATGCGAGCGCTCCTTCGCTGTCACCGATGTGCCTTGACGAACGAGGGGCCACGCGCTCGGTTGCGCGGCGACTGCGAAGAGTGCGGGCCCGCGCCCCGGACCGGGAGCACCGCGTACGGGCCGCTCCGGGGAACGCCTACCCTTGTGCCATGACCAGCAGCGACCGGAGCCAGACAGTGGACGTCACCCGAACCTACGAAGTGCGCACCTATGGGTGTCAGATGAACGTCCACGACTCCGAGCGGCTGTCCGGCCTGCTGGAGGACGCCGGCTATGTGCGCGCGCCCGAAGCCGCGGAGGGTGAGGCCGACGTCGTCGTCTTCAACACCTGCGCCGTGCGGGAGAACGCCGACAACAAGCTGTACGGCAACCTCGGCCGGCTCGCGCCCGTGAAGTCCCGGCGGCCCGGCATGCAGATCGCCGTCGGCGGCTGCCTGGCGCAGAAGGACCGCGACACCATCGTCAAGAAGGCGCCCTGGGTCGACGTGGTCTTCGGCACCCACAACATCGGCAAGCTGCCGGTTCTGCTGGAGCGCGCCCGCGTCCAGGAGGAGGCGCAGGTCGAGATCGCCGAGTCGCTGGAGGCGTTCCCGTCCACGCTGCCCACCCGCCGGGAGTCCGCGTACGCCGCATGGGTCTCGATCTCCGTCGGCTGCAACAACACGTGCACCTTCTGCATCGTGCCCGCGCTGCGCGGCAAGGAGAAGGACCGCCGCCCGGGCGACATCCTCGCCGAGATCGAGGCCCTGGTCGCCGAGGGCGTCTCCGAGGTCACCCTGCTCGGCCAGAACGTCAACGCGTACGGCTCCGACATCGGCGACCGCGAGGCGTTCAGCAAGCTGCTGCGCGCCTGCGGAAAGATCGAGGGCCTGGAGCGGGTGCGCTTCACCTCGCCGCACCCCCGCGACTTCACCGACGACGTGATCGAGGCGATGGCCGAGACGCCGAACGTCATGCCGCAGCTGCACATGCCGCTCCAGTCCGGATCCGACACCGTCCTGAAGGCGATGCGCCGCTCGTACCGGCAGGAGCGCTTCCTGAACATCATCCGGAAGGTCCGCGAGGCCATCCCGCAGGCGGCGATCTCCACCGACATCATCGTGGGCTTCCCCGGCGAGACAGAGGAGGACTTCGAACAGACCCTCCACACGGTCCGCGAGGCGCGCTTCGCGAACGCCTTCACCTTCCAGTACTCCAAGCGGCCCGGCACGCCCGCGGCCGAGATGGACGGCCAGGTCCCCAAGGAGGTCGTGCAGGAGCGCTATATGCGGCTGGTCGCCCTCCAGGAGGAGATCTCCTGGGAGGAGAACAAGAAGCAGGTCGGACGCACCCTGGAGGTCATGGTCGCCGAGGGCGAGGGCCGCAAGGACGACGCCACCCGGCGCCTCTCCGGCCGCGCTCCCGACAACCGGCTCGTCCACTTCAGCAAGCCCGAGGAGGAGGTGCGCCCCGGCGACGTGGTGACCGTGGAGGTCACCTACGCCGCGCCGCACCATCTGCTGGCCGAGGGACCGGTGCGGTCGGTGCGCCGCACGCGCGCCGGTGACGCCTGGGAGAAGCGGAACGCGGCGGAGGCGGCCGCGCCGGCGGGGGTCATGCTGGGGCTTCCCACCGTCGGGGTCCCGGCCCCTCTGCCGCAGGCGGCGAGCGGCTGCTCCGCCGTCTGAGGAGCCGCGCCCGGCGGCCGCCGCGTCGCCGTGCCGGCACGGCCTCCGGCAGCTGGCCGGCCCCGGCCCGGCGCCAGATCTGCGTCTGGCCCCCGACCGGCGGCTTGCCGGTGCCGACCGGTGTCGGTGAGGGGCGTCGTACGGAGCTAGGCTGCCGATCATGCTCGTAGCCGCCGCCGTCTGCCCCTGTCCTCCTCTGCTCGTGCCCGAGGTCGCCGCAGGGGCGGCCCCTGAGCTCGATGCCGCCCGGACCGCGTGCGCCGACGCCCTGGGTGTGCTCGCCGCGGCCCGGCCCGACCGCCTTGTGGCAGTCGGCCCGGCCGCCCCCGGGCAGGCGGGGAACCACCCCGAGGGGGCCCGGGGCTCCTTCCTGGGCTTCGGGTTGGACATGTCCGTCACCCTCGGGCGGGCCGGCGGCCCAGCCCCGGAGCGGCAGCTGCCGCCCTCGCTCGCCGTGGGCGCCTGGCTGCTGGACAGGGTCCGCTGGGCGGACGCCCCGCTGGAGGGCGTCGCGGTCGAGGAGAGTCTGGCCGCGGAGAGCTGCGCCGCCCTGGGGCGGGAGTTCTCGGCCCGCGCCGGGCGGGTGGCGCTGCTTGTGCTGGGGGACGGCACCGCGTGCCGCACCCTGAAGGCCCCCGGCTATCTGGACGACCGCGCCGCCGGCTTCGACGCGACGGTCTCCCGGGCCCTGGCCGCCGCCGACACCGAGGCGCTGATGGCCCTGGACGTGCCGCTGGCGCAGGAGCTCCAGGCGGTCGGGCGCGCTCCGTGGCAGGTGCTCGCGGGCGCGGCCGAGGGGACACGGCTGTCCGGGCAGCTCCTCTACGACGACGCCCCTTACGGCGTCGGCTACTTCGTCGCCGCCTGGTCGTAGCGGCCGCCCGGTCACGGCGCGTCCCGCCCCCGAGGGGCGGGACGCCCCGGCCCCTCCGGGACAGGCCCCGGCGTCGTTCTTCCGGGCGAAGCCCCGGCGCAGAACGGCGGACGGCCGCGGAACATGCTGTTCCGCGGCCGTCCGCCGTAACCGTCAGGCAGCCGGCGGTGCGGTGCCGTCGTCCTTGCGGCCCTCGCCCTTGTGAGACAGGCGGCCCAGGGCGTGCTTGGCCTTCCCGGCACCGGTCTCGATCTTGCTGCTGTACTTGTGCTTGGTCTTCTCGTCGGCCGCCTTCGCGGCCCTGTCCAGACCGTGCCCGATCCTGCCCCCGTGCCGGTGCCCGAGGTCAGACACCTTCTCCTTGGCCGGGGCGAGCTTGGCCTTGAGCGTATCCACGAGCCCCATGGGTCACCTTCCTCATCACGGACTACTTACGGGCACTCTCTCCGGCTTCGTTGTCCGCCGCCTCCTCGGCCGACTGCTGCTTGGGAATCTCCACAGAGTCGACGGCGGGGCTCGCGGCGTCCTCGGAGTCGTCGGCAGCCGTCGTCTCGGCCGTCGTCTCGGACTCAGCCTCAGCCGTCGCCTCAGCCGTTGCCTCGGAGGCAGCCCCGGCCGTTGCGCCGGACGCCGCCGCGGCCTCGGCATCCGGATCCGCCTTCGCCCCGTCGGCCGCCGCCGCGGCCGGTCCCGCTTCCTCCTCGGCCGACTCGGCAGATCCGGCCTCGTCGGCTGTCCCGGCGGCCGCGGCCGGCTCCGCCGAACCGGCGGCGGACTCCGCAGACTCCGACGCGGACTCCGCCGTGGGCTCTGTCGTCACCGTGCCGACAGCCGCCTCCTCCGTGGTTTCAGCAGCCTCGCTCGCCTTCCGGCTAAACCATGAAAAAAAGCCCATGCCTACTCCAAAGCCTACTCGTGTGGGCGAAGTTCCGGGCTCTCCCGGAGCGTCCCATTGCGCCGCCCTCAGGCGTCGGTCGAAAACCGGCGTGCGGAACCTCGCAACAGGAAACGAACCCGCACCCGTGCCGTCACCTCGCTCGTTCGGGGACAGTCGGGGAGTTTGCGAGACTGGGGCGGTGAGAAGTGCAGTTCCCGCGCCGCGGGTCATCGCCGTCGTCGGCCCCACCGCGGCCGGAAAGTCCGATCTGGGGGTATTCCTCGCGCAGCAGCTGAACGGAGAGGTGGTCAACGCCGACTCCATGCAGCTCTACCGGGGGATGGACATCGGCACCGCCAAGCTGACGGTCGAGGAGCGCGGCGGAGTCCCGCACCGGCTCCTCGACGTCTGGGACGTCACCGTGACGGCCAGCGTCGCCGAGTACCAGAGACTGGCTCGTGCGGAGATCGACCGGTTGCTCGCCGAAGGCCGCACCCCCGTCCTCGTCGGCGGCTCCGGGCTGTACGTACGCGGGGCGCTCGACGCACTGGAGTTCCCCGGGACCGACCCCGAGGTGCGCGCCCGGCTCGAGAAGGAGCTCGCCGACCTGGGCTCCGGAGCGCTGCACGCCCGCCTGGCCGCAGCCGACCCCGAGGCGGCCGGGGCCATCCTGCCCGGCAACGGCCGCCGCATCGTGCGCGCCCTCGAGGTCATCGAGATCACAGGCCGGCCCTTCACCGCCAATCTCCCCGGCCACGAGGCCGTCTACGACAACATCCAGATCGGCGTCGACGTGGCCCGTCCCGAGCTGGACGAACGCATCGCCCGCCGCGTGGACCGGATGTGGGAGGCGGGGCTCGTCGACGAGGTGCGCGCCCTGGAGCAGCAGGGGCTGCGTGGCGGGCGTACGGCCTCGCGCGCCCTCGGCTACCAGCAGGTGCTCGCCGCGCTCGCGGGGGAGTGCACGGACCAGGAGGCGCGCGCGGAGACGGTGCGCGCCACCAAGCGCTTTGCGCGGCGTCAGGACTCCTGGTTCCGCCGCGACCCGCGCGTCCACTGGCTGAGCGGGGCAGCCGACAGCCGGACGGAACTTCCGCACCGGGCGCTGACGTTGGTCGAACGGGCGATTACAGCCTGATCACGTGATGGCATCGGGACGCGCCGCCCGTCAGTTCGGCGCCCGCAAGCGTGCCATCATCAAGCATCGATCGACCAGTGGAGTCCGAGTTGGGAGGGCGCGTGGCGATGGAGGCCGGCCCTCGCGACACCGAGCAGCAGCGCCGTGACGCGGCGACCCGTGCCGGTGACACGGACAGCGTGGACCGCGCGCTGGACGTCCACCATGCGGACCGCGGGATGGACGGCGTGGACGGTCTGGAGCGCACGGGCGGCGACGCGGACACCGGGCCGCGGCTCAGCCCGGACGGCCCCGACGAGCAGGATCTGATCGCCGACGAGGTAGAGGTGGAGCTGCGGCCCCAGCGGCGGCTGCGGATCTGGCAGCTCGCCCCGATCGTGATGCTCGCCGCGCTCGGCTCCCTGATGTTCGCCTTCCCCCTCGCCTTCGGCAGCGGCGACGGAGGCGCGGTCGTCGCCATGCTCGGGCTGCTGATCAGCTGCTGCGCCGCCGGGTGGGGGGTGATGGCGGCGCGCAAGGTCGGTCACACCTGGCCGGGCCTGCCGCCCCGCGGCTCCGGCGAGCGCCCCGACTGGCGCGTCCTCGCCCTGTACGTCTGCGTGGCCGCGGCCCTGGTCGCCCTGGCCGTCTGGCGTGTCGCCCGCCTCCGCTGAGGCGGTCCCCGACGGGTCAGCTTCCGTTCCCGGGCGACCCGTGTCCGGCGGCGTCGGCGTAGCGTCCAGGGCCCTCCGTGCAGCGCCGCGCCGCCCCGTACGATGGTCCGCGTGACTGCCCTGTACCCCGCGCCCCTCCCCTTCCTCAAGGGCCACGGCACCGAGAACGACTTCGTGATCGTTCCCGACCCGGCCAATGAGATCGAACTGCCGGCCTGGGCCGTCGCCCGGATCTGCGACCGGCGCGCCGGCGTCGGCGGCGACGGACTGCTGCACGTCGTGAAGTCCGCGGCCCACCCCGAGGCGCGGGCAATGGCCGGCGAAGCCGAGTGGTTCATGGACTACCGCAACGCCGACGGCTCGATCGCCGAGATGTGCGGCAACGGCGTTCGGGTCTTCGCCCGCTATCTGCAGCGCGCCGGCCACGCAGCGGCCGGGGAACTCGCCGTCGCCACCCGAGGCGGCGTCAAGCGGGTCCACCTCGCCAAGGACGGCGACGTCACGATCTCCATGGGCCGGGCCCGGCTCCCCGAGGAGGGCGTCACGGTCGCCGTCGGCGGCCACCGCTGGCCCACCCGCAACGTGAACATGGGCAATCCCCACGCGGTCGCCTTCGTCGACGACCTCGACCACGCCGGCGACCTGCGGTCGGCCCCCGCGTACACCCCGTCCTCCGTCTACCCGGACGGCGTCAACGTCGAATTCGTCGCCGACCGGGGCGAACGCCATGTGGCCATGCGGGTCCATGAGCGCGGCTCCGGCGAGACCCGCTCCTGCGGCACCGGCGCGTGCGCCGTCGCCGTGGCGGCCGCCCGCCGCGACGGCCTCGACCCGGCCGTCACGGGCGCCCCCGTCACCTACACCGTGGACCTCCCCGGCGGCCGTCTGCTGATCACCGAGCTTCCGGACGGCGAGATCGAGATGACGGGCCCCGCGGTGATCATCGCCGAGGGCAGCCTCGATCCCGCGCTCCTCACTCCGCCGCAATAGCAGCCCGGTCTGCCGCATCCAAACCGAGATCGCATAGACCTTCGCTCGAATGGGTGATCCGGTTCACGCTCGGCGAGAGCCGGACTGCGCCACGTGGTGGGCTCGGTAGCATCAAGCACCGGCCCGGAGGGCACACCGCCGCCCACTGCCGGTCGAATGCTGCCGGAGGTGCCCCATGAGTGCAGAGGCCGCCAACCCTGGCGCCCATAGCCGCAGGCGCGGCCGTCCCCGCATCGACCTCCGCAGGCTGGGCCGGGCCGCCGTGCTCGGGCCCGCCGCGCGCGACCGGCTTCCCGACGCCATCGGGCATGTCGCGGAAGCCCACCGCGCCCACCACCCGGACGCCGACCTCTCCGTTCTGCGCAGGGCCTACGTCCTCGCCGAGTCCTCTCACCGCGGACAGTTCCGCAAGAGCGGCGAGCCCTACATCACCCATCCGCTGGCCGTCACCCTGATCCTCGCCGAACTGGGCGCGGAGACCACCACCCTGACCGCCTCACTCCTCCATGACACCGTCGAGGACACCGAGGTGACGCTCGACCAGGTGCACTCCGAATTCGGCGCGGAGGTCGGCTATCTCGTCGACGGCGTCACCAAGCTGGAGAAGGTCGACTACGGGGCGGCCGCCGAACCCGAGACCTTCCGCAAGATGCTCGTCGCCACCGGCAACGACGTCCGCGTGATGTCGATCAAGCTCGCCGACCGGCTGCACAACATGCGCACCCTCGGGGTGATGCGCCCCGAGAAGCAGGCCAGGATCGCCGGAGTCACCCGCGACGTGCTGATCCCGCTGGCGGAGCGGCTCGGCGTCCAGGCCCTCAAGACCGAGCTGGAGGACCTGGTCTTCGCGATCCTCCACCCGCAGGAGTACGAGCGCACCCGCACCCTCATCGCCGACAACGCCACCGCGGGCGACGCCCTCGAAGCCATCGCGGAGGAGTTCAGAACCGTCCTCAAGGATGCCGGAATCGCCGCCGAAGTCCTCGTCCGTCCACGGCACTTCGTCTCCGTGCACCGCGTCCGCCGTAAACGGGGCGAGCTGCGCGGCACCGACTTCGGCCGACTGCTCGTGCTCGTCTCCGACGACGCCGACTGCTACGCCGTCCTCGGTGAGCTGCACACCTGCTTCACCCCCGTCATCTCGGAGTTCAAGGACTTCATCGCGGCGCCCAAGTTCAACCTCTACCAGTCGCTGCACACGGCCGTCGCCCGCCCCGACGGCGCGGTCGCCGAAGTCCTCATCCGCACCCAGCGGATGCACACGGTCGCCGAAGCCGGCGTCGTCGCCCTCGGGAACCCCTACGCACCCGGCGAGACGACGGGGGAGTCCGCGGCCGACGGCGAGCGTGCCGACCCGACCCGTCCCGGCTGGCTCTGCCGCCTCCTCACCTGGCAACGAGCCACCCCCGACCCGGATGCCTTCTGGACCTCGCTCCGCGCCGATCTCGCCCAGGACCGCGAGATCACCGTCTTCCGCGCCGACGGCGGCGCCCTCGGTCTCCCGGCCGGAGCCACCTGCGTGGACGCGGCGTACGCGCAGTACGGCACCCAGGCCCACGCCTGCATCGGAGCCCGGGTCAACGGCCGGCTCGCCACCCTCAGCACCGTGCTGCGCGACGGCGACACAGTCCATGTGCTGCTCGCGCAGGACGCGGCCGCCTCCGGCCCCTCGCCCGAGTGGCTCGACCACGCCCGCACCCCGGCCGCGCGCATCGCGATCAGCAGCTGGCTCGACGCGCACCCCGAAGGGGTGAAGATCCCCGCGGCCGCGCCCCGCAGACCGGCGCCCCTGACCGCCGACCGACCGGCGGCCGCGAACGCGGTCGTCGAGCTGCTGGACGACATCGGGGACCCTGACTCCGGGAACCCTGACTCCGGGAACCCCGGCCCCCGCAACCCCGGCGGCCGCGCCCACGCCGGCGTGCGTCTCGCCGGCTGCTGCACACCCGTCCCGCCCGACGCCGTCACCGGCTTCGCGGTACGCGGCGGGTTCGTCACCGTCCACCGCGAGGAGTGCCCCGCCGTCACCCGGATGACGGCCCTCGGCCGCGCACCCCTCCCCGTGCGCTGGAAAGACGCCGCCGAATGCCGCGTCACGCTCGTCGCCGAGTCCTTCGGACGGCCCCGGCTGCTGGCCGACCTCACCGAAGCCATCGCCGCAGAAGGCGCGGCGATCGTCTCCGCCACCGTCGAACCGCCCGCGCAGCAGCGCGTGCGGCACACGTACACCCTGCAACTCCCCGACGCGGCGGGCCTTCCCGCGCTGATGCGCGCCATGCGCGACGTACCCGGCGTCTACGACGTCAGCCGCGCCCGGCACCCCGCGGCGACCGGCTGAAACGGCGTCTGCCGACGCGGCGCACCGACCGGTGCGCACCGCGCCCGCGTGCGCAATGACCGGTCCACGCTGAGCCGTTCGGGCGGACGGGTGCGGGTCGCCCGGACTCCCGCCGCCCCGATGCGGGCCGACCGGGTTCGGACAGCCGACCCGTTCGGGTGGCATGACGCGCGCCGCGTCCTGCCGCCATCCGTGCGCTGATAGCCGTAAGGCATGCCGCACACCTCACCGCCGTCCCGTCGGCCGTCGGCCCGCCGCCGTCTGCGCGTCGCCCTGCTGACCGCCGCCTCGGCCGCCCTCGTCGCCGCGGCGCTGCCCGAGCGCGCACCCCTCGGCATCGGGGACCCGCTCTTTCCCGGCCTCGGCAACCCCGGCTACGACGTGGTCGCGTACGACATCGCCCTCACGTACCACGGCGACAACGCCGAGCCGCTCGACGCCATCACCAAGATCGACGCCTGGGCGACGCAGCCGCTGGACCGCATCAACCTCGACTTCACCCATGGGACCGTCCGCAGCGTCAGGGTCAACGGCGCCCCCGCCGAATTCGCCGCCGCGGGCGAGGACCTGGTCGTCGAACCCGCCGTGCCCCTCACCCCCGGGCAGCGGCTGCGCATCGCCGTCGACCACACCAGCGACCCCCGGGGAGACAAGAACGCAGGAGGCTGGGTGCGCACCGGCGACGGACTGGCCATGGCCAACCAGGCCGACGCCGCCCACCGCGTCTTCCCCTGCAACGACCACCCAGCGGACAAGGCGTACTTCACCATCCGCATCACCGCCCCCAAGGAGCTGACCGCGGTGGCCAACGGAGTGCGTACGGCGCGAACGGGCGCCGGCGACCACATCACCTGGTCGTACCGCGGCGGCCACCCCATGGCCACGGAGCTGGCGCAGGTCTCCATCGGCCGCTCCGCCGTCCTGAAGCGCACGGGACCGCGCGGGCTCCCGCTGCGGGACGTCGTGCCCGCCGCGGACGCCCGGAAGCTGGAACCCTGGCTCGACAAGACCCCCGCACAACTGGCCTGGATGGAGAAGAGAGTCGGCCCGTACCCCTTCGAGACCTACGGGGTGCTGATCGCCGACGCCCGCACCGGATTCGAGCTGGAGACGCAGACGCTGTCCTTGTTCGAGCGCGGGCTCTTCACAGAACCCGGACATCCCGAGTGGTATGTCGACTCGATCATGGTGCACGAGCTGGCGCACCAGTGGTTCGGCAACAGCGTCTCACTCCGCCGCTGGTCCGACCTCTGGCTCAGCGAAGGCCACGCCACCTGGTACGAATCCCTGTACGCGGAGGAGCACGAGGGCTACACCCTGGAGCGGCGCATGCGCCACGCGTACACGCAGTCCGACGCATGGCGGGCCGACGGAGGACCGCCTGCCGCACCCAAACCGGCCGCCCCAGGGCAGAAGCTCAGCCTCTTCCGCCCCATCGTGTACGACGGGAGCGCCCTGGTGCTCTACGCGCTGCGGCAGGAGATCGGCGCGGCCGCCTTCGACCGGCTGCAGCGGGAGTGGGTGCGCGCCCACCGCGACTCCACGGCGAGCACCGCGGACTTCACCTCGCTCGCCTCCGACATCGCCGGACGCGACCTCTCGCGCTTCTTCCAGGACTGGCTGTACGGCAAGCGCACTCCGCCCATGCCCGGCCACCCCGACTGGAAGACCGGGCCCGCCACCGGCGCCCGGCAACCCGCCGACGCCCTCCCGGCAGCGCACTGAAACCCGGGTGACGCACCCCGCGGCGGCGTGGGACCATCGACATGCCGGCGACGCGGCCGTGCCCGGCGGGCACCGCCCCCGGGGAGCCCGGGGCCGCCCGGGAATCATCCGGCCATGTCACACGTTGTGACGGACACAACGACGACGACAGTCGCCATCACTCCCATCGACGTAAGGATCCAATGACCTCCTCTTCATCCCCTTCCCAGGACGAGCCGCGCTTCGCACGGAAGCCCAGCGGCGGCCGTCGTGCCGAGAGCCTTCGGGCCGATGCCCTGATGGAAGAGGACGTCGCCTGGAGCCACGAGATCGACGGAGACCGGGACGGCGACCAGTTCGACCGCTCCGACCGCGCCGCACTGCGCCGCGTCGCCGGCCTCTCCACCGAGCTCGAAGACGTCACCGAGGTCGAGTACCGGCAGCTGCGCCTGGAGCGCGTGGTACTCGTCGGCGTATGGACCTCGGGGACCGTGCAGGACGCGGAGAACTCCCTCGCGGAGCTCGCGGCCCTCGCCGAGACGGCGGGCGCAGTGGTGCTCGACGGTGTCATCCAGCGCCGCGACAAGCCGGACCCGGCCACGTACATCGGCTCGGGCAAGGCGCAGGAGCTGCGCGACATCGTGCTGGAGTCCGGCGCCGACACCGTGGTGTGCGACGGTGAGCTGAGCCCTGGCCAGCTGATCCACCTTGAGGACGTCGTCAAGGTCAAGGTGGTCGACCGCACCGCCCTGATCCTGGACATCTTCGCCCAGCACGCCAAGTCCCGAGAGGGCAAGGCGCAGGTCGCCCTCGCGCAGATGCAGTACATGCTGCCCAGGCTGCGCGGCTGGGGTCAGTCGCTGTCCCGGCAGATGGGCGGCGGCGGCAGCGGGGGCATGGCCACCCGCGGCCCCGGTGAGACCAAGATCGAGACGGACCGGCGGCGGATCCGCGAGAAGATGGCGAAGATGCGCCGGGAGATCGCGGAGATGAAGACCGGCCGGGAGATCAAGCGGCAGGAGCGGCGCCGCAACAAGGTGCCGTCGGTCGCCATCGCCGGATACACCAACGCCGGGAAGTCCTCGCTGCTCAACCGGCTCACGGGCGCGGGCGTCCTGGTGGAGAACGCACTGTTCGCCACCCTCGACCCGACCGTGCGGCGGGCGGAGACGCCCAGCGGCCGGCTCTACACGCTGGCCGACACCGTGGGATTCGTCCGGCATCTGCCGCACCACCTGGTCGAGGCGTTCCGCTCCACCATGGAGGAGGTCGGCGACTCCGATCTCATCCTGCATGTGGTGGACGGATCGCATCCGACCCCAGAAGAGCAGCTCGCTTCCGTGCGCGAGGTGATCGGCGATGTCGGCGCGGTGGACGTGCCCGAGATCGTGGTGATCAACAAGGCGGACGCGGCGGATCCGCTCGTGCTGCAGCGGCTGCTGCGCGTCGAGCGGCATGCGATCGCGGTCTCCGCACGGACGGGCGAGGGCATCGGCGAGCTGCTGGCGCTGATCGACGCCGAGCTGCCGCGGCCGCAGGTCGAGATCGAGGTGCTGCTGCCGTACACCCAGGGCGCACTGGTCTCGCGGGTGCATGCCGACGGCGAGGTGATCTCCGAGGAGCACACCACGGAGGGCACGCTGCTCAAGGCCCGTGTGCACGAGGAGCTGGCCGCGGCGCTGGCCCCGTACGTCCCGGTGGCCGGCTGACGAGCCCGGCGCGCCGGCTGCCTGCCGGGCGCTACTGCCGTACGGGGAAGGCCCGCGCTCTCGTTCCCGGGAGCGCGGGCCTTCCGCCGCGGCGGTGGACCTGCTGGCCTCTGACTGCTGACTGCTGACTGCTGACTGCTGACTGCTGACTGCTGACCGCTGGACGGGCCCGGGGCCTACCGGCCCGCGAACTTCTCGCTGACGGCCGTGTAGACGCCCCGGGCCTCCTTGCCCAGACGAGGCCCCGCCAGCCAGCCGGCCGTCACCGGGCCGATGGAGGTGTTGGACACCAGCGCCGGCTTGCCGTCACGGCCCTCGGCGACCCAGCCGCCGCCGGACGAACCGCCCGTCATGGTGCAGCCGATGCGGTACATCGTCGGCTCGTCCGCCTTGATCGACAGCCGGCCCGGCTTGTCGGAGCACTGGTACATGCGCTGGCCGTCGAAGGGCGGCGCCGCCGGGTAGCCGGTCGCGGTCATGGCGGCGATGTCCGGGGCCGTCGGCGCGTCGAAGTCCACGGGCAGCGCCGAACCGACCGTCTCCTCCAGCGACTTGCCGTCGCCGCCCTTCTCCGGCGTCACATGGATCACCGCGAAGTCGTACGGCGCGCCCTGTCCGCCGGTCGTCGCGCCGCCGGAGATCCACTGCTCGGAGGTCTGCGCCCAGTCACCCCACCAGACGCCGTACGGAGCGATCTCCTCCTTGGGCGTCTGCTCCAGCTGGGCCGTGGGCTTGGCGCCGTCGTTGTAGGACGGCACGAAGGCGATGTTGCGGTACCAGCCGCCCTCCTTGCCCGCGTGGACGCAGTGGCCCGCGGTCCACACCATGTTGGACTTGCCGGGGTTGGCCGGGTCCTTGACGACGGTGGCCGAGCAGACCATGGAGCCCTTCGGGCCGTCGAAGAAGAGCTTGCCCGCCTCGGGCTCACCGGCGTGGTACGGAGCCTTCACCAAACGCGCGTCCACCGGCTCCGGCGTCGGGTCGGTCACGCCCTGGTCGTCGGAGATGTCGTCCTCTACGGGCTCCTCCGGCAGCGGGTCGGCCTCACGCATCCGGTCCGGGTCCCACAGGTCCTCGATGATCGGGTTGACGAAGTCCTTGGCCTCTCGCAGCCAGGTGTCCCTGTCCCAGTTCTTCCACTCGCCGTTCTTCCACTTGTCCAGATCGATCCCGTGCTCCTTGAGCTTGTCCTTGAGGTCGTCAGGGATCGTGATCTTCTGGTCGGCGGACTGGCTCGCCGGCGCGCCGGGCTTGTCGCCTGCCGCATCTTCGCTCGGACCGCACGCGGCAGCGGTCAGCGCCAGCACGGCGGCCGTGGAGACCGCCGCCAGCGTCGGGCGAATGGGTCGCATCTCGTGATCCCCCTGGGACTTCAGAACGGACGTCAGAAATCTGTTCACTGCGTTCACCGTCGAACGGGCACAGGTGCATCCCGGCCGATGTGTTCACGGTCGGGACGCGGCCCCCCACTATGCCGGTGCCGACAGGGACGGCACGCAGCAGGTCCGCGGTTCCGGCCCGCCCGTGCGAGATCTTCGAAGGATCTTCGAATGATCTTCGGATGACCCGTGATCCCCGAGCCCCTCTGTCGTTAGCACGTACGGGGGAATGGGAGTTCACCCTCCACCCCCGTCGCCCGGGCGTGCCGGCGCCACGTCGGGGCGGCGCATCTGTCAACGCAGGAGGACGAACAGCCGTGTCCGTGACCGAACCCGCCCCTGCCGCGCCCCCCGCGGCACACGAGGGGATTCTGCGCAGGCAGTCGCTGCGAGAGTCCGCCGCCCGCACCTATGCCCGGTCGCTGCCCATCGTCCCCGTCCGGGCCAGGGGGCTGACCATCGAAGGCGCGGACGGACGCCGCTACCTCGACTGCCTGTCAGGGGCCGGCAGTCTGGCACTGGGCCACAACCACCCAGTCGTCCTCGAAGCGATCAAGAAGGTCCTGGACTCCGGCGCCCCGCTGCACGTCCTGGACCTCGCCACCCCCGTCAAGGACGCCTTCACCACCGAGCTGTTCGCCACGCTGCCGCGTCAACTCGCCGACGACGCACGCATCCAGTTCTGCGGCCCCGCGGGCACGGACGCCGTCGAGGCAGCGCTCAAACTCGTGCGCACCGCGACCGGCCGCGAGGGGCTGCTCGCCTTCACCGGCGCCTACCACGGCATGACCGCCGGGGCGCTCGACGCCTCGGGCGGAGCCACCGACGTGCGGGTGACGAGGCTGCCGTTTCCACACGGCTACCGCTGCCCCTTCGGCATCGGCGGCGACCGCGGGGCCGAAATGGCCGCCCGCTGGGCCGAGCACCTCCTCGACGACCCCAAGGGGGGCGTGCCCGCCCCCGCCGGCATGATCCTCGAACCGGTCCAGGGAGAGGGCGGGGTCATCCCCGCCCCGGACGACTGGATGCGGCGGATGCGCGCCCTCACGGCAGCCCGCTCCATCCCCCTGATCGCCGACGAGGTCCAGACGGGCGTCGCCCGCACCGGCGCCTTCTGGGCCGTCGAACACAGCGGTGTCGTCCCCGATGTGATGGTGCTCTCCAAGGCGATCGGCGGTTCGCTGCCGCTCGCCGTGATCGTCTACCGCTCGGGGCTCGACGCCTGGCCGCCAGGCGCCCACGCAGGGACCTTCCGCGGCAATCAGCTCGCCATGGCCGCTGGCGCCGCCACCCTCGCCTTCGTCCGCGAGAACCGCCTCGCCGACCGCGCCGCCACACTCGGCGCCCGGATGCTCAGCCAGCTCCAGGGGCTCTGTGCCGCCCACCCCGGCATGGGGGACGTCCGCGGCCGCGGGCTCATGATCGGCGTCGAGCTGGTCGACCTGGACGCCCCCGCTGCCGACGCGGTCGCCCCGCCGCCCGCACCCGCCCTCGCCGCCGCCGTGCAGCGGGAGTGCCTGCGACGCGGACTCATCGTCGAACTGGGCGGACGGCACTCCAGCGTCGTCCGTCTGCTGCCTCCCCTCACCCTCACCGACGAACAGGCGGCGGCCGTCCTCGACCGCTTCGCCGACGCCCTGGCCGCCGCCGAGAAAACCACCGCGACCACGCGCCACGCCGCGGTCGGCCGCACCTACCCGGCAGGCCGTACCGCACCACACCCCTCCCCGCCGAGCTCCGACAGCGGGCAGCCGTACTGACCCCGGCCGACATCGCACGCGACAGCACAAGGAAGACCCGTGAACTCCACTCCCTCGCCCGATGCGCCCGAGCCCGACGGCCGCTCCGCCGCCCGCGCCACAGGGGCGAACAGGCTCCGCGGACATCTTGCCGTCGAGACGGTGACGGTCCCCCGGCAGCAGTCGGGAGGCCACGCAGACGACTGCCTGCCCTCCACCGGCCCCTCCGCCGAGAGCGCCCCGGCCGCCCACCCCGCCGTCACCGCGGACGATCCGCTCGACCACCCGGACCCGCACCGCGCGGCCGACGCCGCCGGAGTCGAGAACCTCCTGCGCTGCTGGGTACGGGAGAACGACCTCGCCCATCCCGAGGGCCCCGCCCTGCGCATCCCGCTGAAGGCGAGCGTCGGCGCGCTCCTCGTCCCCGTCCGCTACTGGTCCCCCGCCGGCTGGCACCGTTTCGACCCGCCCGTCTTCGAAGGCGGCCCCCGGGACGCCCCGCCCGTGGACGCCGTCACCCTCGCCGCCCTCCTCGGACGCGAGTCCGGCCGGCGCGAAGGCGGCGTCGACCTGGTGGGCCGGGTCGCCGACTCCGTACGCCGTACGGCGGAGTTCATCGCCGACCGCAGGGTCAGCCCCGCCCCGCAGCCCGCCGCGGACTTCTTCCTCACCGCCGAGCAGTCGCTGCTGCTCGGCCACCCCCTGCACCCCACCCCCAAAAGCCGTGAAGGACTCTCCGACACCGAAGTCCGCCGCTACTCACCCGAGCTGCACGGCTCCTTCCCGCTCCACTGGATGGCCGTCGACCGATCCGTCCTGGCCTGCGCATCCGCCTGGACGGAAGGCGGCCGCAGCGTCCCCGCCGAGCAACTCGTCCGCCGACTCAGCGATGAACTGCCCCACCCGGAGGACACCGTCCCCCTCCCGCTGCACCCCTGGCAGGCCCGCGACCTGCCCCACCGCCCCGCCGTCGCCGCGCTCCTGGACGCCGGTCTGCTGCACGACCTGGGCCCCCACGGCGAGCCCTGGCACCCCACATCCTCCGTGCGCACCGTCCACCGGCCCGGCGTCGCCGCCATGCTCAAACTCTCGCTCGGGGTCCGGATCACCAACTCCCGCCGTGAGAACCTCCGCAAGGAACTCCACCGCGGCGTCGAAGTCCACCGGCTGCTCCGCGCCGGCCTCGCCGAGCAGTGGCGTGCCGAGCACCCCGGCTTTGACATCGTGCGCGACCCCGCCTGGCTGGCCGTCGACACCGGAGAGGGCCGGCCCCTCCCCGGATTCGACGTACTGCTGCGCCACAACCCCTTCGGGCCCGGGGACGACGCCGTCTGCATCGCGGGCCTGACCGCTCCCCGGCCCTGGCCGGGGAAAGCGGGCATGCACTCCCGGATCGCCGCCACCGTGCGGACCCTCTCCGCACGCACCGGCCGGCCCGTCAGCGCCGTCGCCGCCGAGTGGTTCCTGCGCTACCTCGACCAGGTGGTGCGCCCGGTGCTCTGGCTGGACGGCGTCGCCGGCATCGCCCTCGAAGCCCACCAGCAGAACACCCTGGTGCTCCTCGACCCCGACGGCTGGCCCGTCGGCGGCCGCTACCGCGACAACCAGGGCTACTACTTCCGCGAATCCCGTCGCGCCGACCTCGACCGGCGGCTGCCCGGCGTCGGCCAGGACAGCGACACCTTCGTCTCCGACACCGTCACCGACGAGCGCTTCGCCTACTACCTGGGCATCAACAACGTCCTCGGCCTCATTGGGGCGTTCGGCGCACAGCGCCTCGCCGACGAGCGGGTGCTCCTCGCCGCCTTCCGCCAGTTCCTCGCCTCCGCCGCGGACCTGGGCTCACCTCTGCCCGCGCTGCTCCTCGACGCGCCCACGCTGCGCTCCAAAGCCAATCTGCTCACCCGGTTGCACGGGCTCGACGAACTCATCGGCCCCGTAGACACCCAGTCGGTCTACGTCACCATCGCCAACCCACTCCGCTCCTGAAGGAAGAACCCCGGCGCCGCCAGGCCGGGGCCCCCAACGCGACACAAGGAGAGCCAACCGTGCCTCCCACCGATGCGAGCACCGGCGCCGGCCCCGGTCCCGGCCCCCGGCTCGGCGACGGCGCTGACGACACCCTGGACCTACGGCTCTCCGGCGAACTGCTCACGCTGTTCCGCGAGGACGAACTCGCCTCCGTGCCCTCACGGACCGACCCCGGCACCGCCTCCGCGGACCTGCTGGACTCCCCGGCCGCATGGGGACCCGTCACCACCCCGGCCGGGCGGTTCCAGCTCGTCCCCGTACGCATGGAGCGCGACCTGCCGCTGATCACCCGCTGGATGAACGACCCCGCCGTGGCCTCCTTCTGGGAGCTGGCGGGACCCGACTTTGTCACCGCGGCCCATCTGCGCGGCCAACTCGACGGCGACGGGCGCAGCATCCCCTGCCTCGGAGTCCTCGACTCCATCGCCATGAGCTACTTCGAGATCTACCGCGCCGATCTCGACCCGCTCGCCCGCCACTATCCGGCCCGGCCGCACGACACCGGCATCCACCTGCTCATCGGAGGCGTCGCCGACCGCGGCCGGGGCATCGGCTCGACCCTGCTCAACGCCGTCGCCGACCACATCCTCGACCAACGGCCGCGCTGCACCCGCGTCATCGCGGAGCCCGACCTGCGCAACACCCCCTCCGTCTCCGCCTTCCTGAGCGCCGGATTCCGCTACTCCGCGGAAGTCGACCTTCCCGACAAGCGAGCCGCACTGATGATCCGCGACCGAGCCCTGCGCCATCTGCTGTGAACGACCCGCTGACCCCCGTATCCGGCATACCCCCGCTCGCCCGCATCGGCTATCCACCCGAGGAGTCCCCGTGCCGAAGACCTCAGCCACCCATGACTCCGCTGATGCCGCCGGCTCCGCGCCGCCACCGCACGCGGCTCCCGCGGCCGCCCCGGCCCCCGCGTTTGAGCCCGCCGCAGTCCCGCAGCCGCCCACGGCCCTGTACGCCCCGCCCGGCCTGAACCAGCAGGCCTGGGAACGGGCGGCACGCCGTCTGCTCGCCAAGATGCTCGGCGAATTCGCCTATGAGGAGATCATCGAACCCGTCCCCGCGGCCGACCGCGCCGACCGGTACAGCCTCACCCTGGACGACGGCGCGACCCTCACCTTCCGCGCCCGCCGCGGCGTCTACGACAGCTGGCGCGTCGACCCGCGCTCCATCACCGAGGCCGGCAGCCCCTTCACCGACCCGCTCGCCTTCCTCGCCCGCGCCCGCACCCTCCTCGCCCTCGACGGCGCCACCCTCGGCCACCTCCTGAGGGAGCTCACCACCACCCTCCTCTCCGACACCCGGCTCGACCACGGAGCCCTCCGAGCCGCCGAACTCGCCGAACTCGAGTACGCCGACATCGAGGGCCATCAGACCGGCCACCCGTGGCTGGTCCTGAACAAGGGCCGGATCGGCTTCTCCGCCACCGACACCGCCCGCTGGTCGCCCGAGGCCCGCACCCCCGCCCGGCTGCCGTGGATCGCGGTCAGCCGCCGCATCGGCGTCTACCGCGGAGTCCCCCGGCTCGCCGCCCCCGAGAACCTCTATGCACATGAACTGGACCCGTCCGTCCGCAGCTGCTTCGCCGCCGAGCTGCGCGCGGCGGGCCGCGACCCGGACGCCTACCTGTATCTGCCCGTCCACCCCTGGCAGTGGGACGATGTGCTGCTGCCCCTGTTCGCCCCCGCCATCGCGGCGGGCGACATCGTCCCGCTGCCCGCGGACGGGGACCGGCGGCTGCCGCAGCAGTCGATCCGCACCTTCGTCAACGCCGACCGGCTCGACCGGCACACCGTCAAGCTGCCGCTGTCGATCCTCAACACCCTGGTGTGGCGCGGGCTGCCCACCGAGCGCACCATGGCCGCACCCGCAGTGACCGCCTGGGTCCACGGCCTGCGCGACGCCGACCCTTTCCTCCGCGACGCCTGCGGAGTGATCCTGCTCGGCGAAGTCGCCTCGGTCACCGTCGAGCACCCGCTGTACGACCATCTCCCCGAAGTGCCCTATCAGTACAAGGAACTGCTGGGAGCCATCTGGCGCGAGCCGCTCCAGCCGCAGCTCGCCCCCGGTGAGCGCGCCAGGACCCTCGCCTCCCTGCTGCACACCGACCCACAGGGGCGCGCCTTCGCCGCGGAGCTCGTCGAACGCTCCGGACTCGCCCCCGCCGTCTGGCTGCAGCGGCTCTTCGCCGCCATGCTGCCCCCGCTGCTGCACTTCCTCTACCGCTACGGCACCGTCTTCTCCCCGCACGGCGAGAACGCCATCGTCGTCTTCGACGACCGGGAGACACCGGTCCGGCTTGCGATCAAGGACTTCGTCGACGACGTCAACGTCAGCGCCCAGCCGCTGCCGGAGCACGACGCGATGCCCGACGAGGTCCGGCGCACCCTGCTCACCGAAGAGCCGGGGTTCCTCACCCAGTTCATCCACTCCGGGCTGTTCGTCGGGGTCTTCCGTTTTCTCGCGCCCCTGTGCGAGGAGCAGCTCGGGGTGCCGGAGGACGCCTTCTTCTCCCTTGTACGGGCCGAGATCCTCCGCCACCAGGCGCGCTTTCCGGAGCTCAAGGAGCGCTACGAACTGTTCGACCTGCTCACCCCGCGTATCGATCGGCTCTGCCTCAACCGCAACCGGCTCCACCTGGACGGATACCGGGACCGCGCGCTGCGCCCGCACGCCGCAGTGCACGGCACCGTCCCCAACCCTCTCGCCGCGTGCTGACGGGCCGGTTCCCGACGCTCGGAGCGTGCTCCCCGACCGGGCTGTCGGCGCCGCACCGTAGGGTGGACGGCCTATGACGAAGCCATCCCTCTCCGAGCTCCTCCACGCCGCCGTCACCGCCGTCGGCGGCACGGAGCGCCCAGGCCAGGCGGCTATGGCCGACGCCGTTGCGGAAGCCGTCGACGACGGCTCCCATCTGCTGGTCCAGGCGGGCACCGGCACCGGCAAGTCGCTGGGCTACCTCGTACCGGCGCTCGCCCACGGAGAGAAAGTGGTGGTGGCCACGGCGACGCTGGCACTCCAGCGCCAGCTCGTCGAGCGGGATCTGCCCCGCACGGTCGATGCGCTGCACCCGCTGCTGCGCCGCCGTCCCGATTTCGCCATGCTCAAGGGCCGCTCCAACTATCTGTGTCTGCACCGGCTGCACGAAGGCGCGCCGCAGGACGAGGAGGAGGGGCTGTTCGACGTCTTCGAGTCGGCCGCGCCGACGAGCAGGCTGGGCCAGGATCTGCTGAGGGTGCGCGACTGGTCGGACGAGACGGAGACCGGGGACCGCGACGACCTCACCCCCGGTGTCTCCGACCGGGCGTGGTCGCAGGTGTCGGTCTCCTCCCGTGAATGCCTGGGCGCGTCGAAGTGCGCTTACGGGGCGGAGTGCTTCGCCGAGGCGGCGCGGGAGCGAGCCAAGCTCGCCGAGGTCATCGTCACCAACCACGCCCTGCTCGCCATCGACGCGATCGAGGGCGCGCCGGTGCTTCCGCAGCACGACGTGCTGATCGTCGACGAGGCGCATGAACTGGTCTCCCGGGTGACCGGCGTCGCGACCGGCGAGCTCACCCCGGGCCAGGTCAACCGGGCGGTGCGGCGCGCGGCGAAGCTCGTCAACGAGAAGATCGCCGACCAGCTCCAGACGGCCGCGGAGGGCTTCGAGCGGCTGATGGAGCTGGCCCTGCCGGGTCGTCTGGAACAGATCCCCGAGGACCTCGGCTATACCCTGTCGGCGCTGCGCGACGCGGCCCGCGCGGTCATCTCCGCCCTCGGTGCGACCCGCGACCAGTCGGTGCAGGACGAGGACGCGGTGCGCAAGCAGGCCCTGGCAGCGGTGGAGACCATTCACGATGTGTCGGAGCGCATCACCCAGGGTTCCGAGTACGACGTCGTCTGGTACGAGCGCCATGACCGCTTCGGCGCCTCCCTGCGCGTGGCGCCCCTGTCCGTCTCCGGGCTGCTGCGCGACAAGCTCTTCGCGGAACGTTCGGTGGTGCTGACCTCCGCCACGCTGAAGATCGGCGGGGATTTCAACGGTGTCGGGGCGTCGCTCGGGCTGGCTCCGGAGGGCACCGAGGGGGAGGACGTCCCCCAGTGGAAGGGTGTGGACGTCGGCTCTCCCTTCGACTATCCGAAGCAGGGCATTCTCTATGTCGCAAGACACCTGGCGCGGCCGGCGCGTGACGGGGAGCGCGGTGACATGCTGGATGAGCTGACGGAGCTCATCCAGGCGGCCGGCGGCCGCACGTTGGGCCTGTTCTCCTCGATGCGGGCGGCCCAGGCCGCGGCCGAGGAACTGCGGACGCGGATTGCGGAGTTCCCGATCCTGCTCCAGGGGGAGGAGACCCTCGGAGAGCTGATCAAGAACTTCGCCGCGGACCCTCAGACCTGTCTGTTCGGCACGTTGTCGCTGTGGCAGGGCGTGGACGTCCCGGGTGCGAGCTGCCAGCTGGTGGTGATGGACAAGATCCCCTTCCCGCGCCCCGACGACCCGTTGATGAGCGCCCGTCAGAGGGCCGTGGAGGAGGCGGGCGGCAATGGGTTCATGGCGGTGGCCGCGACCCATGCGGCGCTGCTGATGGCGCAGGGGGCCGGCCGTCTGGTGCGGGCCACGGGCGACCGGGGCGTCGTCGCGGTGCTCGACCAGCGGTTGGCGACAGCCCGGTACGGCAGCTTTCTGCGGGATTCACTGCCCGACTTCTGGTACACGGTGGACCGCAATCAGGTGCGGCGCTCGTTGGCGGCGATCGACGCCGCTGCGAAGGCGGATGGCGCGTAGGTCTCCTTGTGCGGCTGCCGCGGGGAGGCCGCACGGCTGTGCGCGCCAACAGCTGGGCCCCGGGACCGGCGCAGTGGGTCCCGGGGCCCGGTCGAGGGCTCGGCGGGTGGTCACACGCGCCGAAGCACGGCGACGACCTTGCCGAGGATGGTGGCGTCGTCGCCGGGGATGGGCTGGTAGGCGGCGTTGTGCGGGAGCAGCCACACATGGCCGTTCTCCCGCTTGAAGCGCTTGACCGTGGCTTCGCCTTCCAGCATGGCGGCCACGATGTCGCCGTTCTCCGCGACGGGCTGGCGGCGGACGGTGACCCAGTCGCCGTCGCAGATCGCCGCTTCGATCATGGAGTCGCCGACGACCTTCAGGACGAAGAGCTCACCGTCGCCGACGAGCTGGCGGGGGAGCGGGAAGACATCCTCCACCGATTCCTCGGCGAGGATCGGACCGCCGGCCGCGATTCGGCCGACGAGCGGCACATAGGAGGCGGCGGGCTTGCCCGTGGTGTCGGTGGGCTGCGTGCTGGGCTGGTCGGAGCCCCGTACCTCATAGGCCCGGGGGCGGTGCGGATCCCGGCGGAGGAAGCCCTTCCGCTCCAGTGCCATCAGCTGGTGGGCGACCGACGAGGTGCTGGACAGTCCCACTGCCTGGCCGATCTCCCGCATCGACGGTGGGTATCCGCGGCGCTGCACGGAGTCACGGATCACCTCGATCACACGGCGCTGCCGATCGGTGAGGCCGGAGCTGTCGGCGCGGATGCCTGGAGGTCGACCGGGCAGCGAACGTGCAGGTCGTGGCGGTTCCGTCCCCTCCGGGGGCGTGGTGGCGTCGTTCATGGCATGCACCGGCTCGTATCGGGTCTGGGAGCGGTCCTGGGCAGTGATGGCGGCACTGTCTGCGGTGGTGGTCACGTCGGCCCCTCTCGAATGGTCTCCCTAGCTGGACAACGGTAGTTGGTTTCGAAAGGTTGCGCCAAACACACGTTCGAGTGAAAAATCGCAGATTGGCTGACGTAAACGCCTCGCTGGGTGTATGTGCGAACGATCGGCTCGCGCGGCTTGCTCCGGCCGTCACGGTGGCCCGCGGCGCCGATACGGACTGTGACGGCCATCGCCGGCCCGGCCCAGGGGCTGGTCCCAGTCTGACATCCGTCCCCCCTGAGTCGGTGCAGCAGTGCGCCGCCCGCTACCCTCATGGCCGGCCTCCGGTGGATCCGGCGTACCCCTGAACCGCCTCCGCGCGGCGTCGTGTGACCGGTCGCGAACCCCGTGCTCCCATGACACGCGATGTGTGTGCGAAGCTCGACCAAGCCCTAGATGTAGTGGTTGAGTTATCCCGGCAGCCCACAAGTTGTGGTTCAGGATGGGTCATCGCCTATGCTGGGGGCTGCTTCGAAGGGCTCTGACCGCCCTGGCGAGGCCATTTCATCGTGCTTGTGAGGGAGGGTTGGGAGCCATGCACTGCCCCTTCTGCAGGCACCCGGACAGCCGTGTCGTCGACAGCCGCACCACGGACGACGGCACGTCGATCCGCAGACGCCGTCAGTGTCCCGACTGCTCCCGCCGCTTCACCACGGTGGAGACCGCCTCACTGATGGTGATCAAGCGCTCCGGCGTCACCGAGCCCTTCAGCCGTACCAAGGTCATCTCCGGTGTCCGCAAGGCATGCCAGGGGAGACCGGTCACCGAGGACGCCCTCGCCCAGCTCGGCCAGCGGGTCGAGGAGGCGGTGCGCGCCACCGGCAGCGCCGAGCTGACCACCCACGACGTGGGTCTGGCGATACTCGGCCCCCTGCAGGAACTCGACCTCGTCGCGTACCTGCGTTTCGCTTCCGTCTACCGGGCTTTCGACTCGCTGGACGACTTCGAGGCCGCCATCGCGGAGCTCCGCGAGCAGCGGCCGCCCGTAAAGGAGAGCGGGGCAGGCGAACCCCTGGAGGTTCCGGCCCCCGCCGCGTCCGCCGACTGAGCGGCCGCGGCCGTTGTCGGCCGGGGCATGCGGCGGCGGCGGCCGCCCGGCGATCGGCCGGAGCGGCGCACAACGTGTCACGGGCGGTGCTGAGCGCGGCGTCCGCGGCAAGAGACAGATATGTGTCCTGGGAAGATCTGGGCACTTCAGGGCGTTTTTGCCCGTATATGGGAGGCGGCATGACAGAGACGACGAGCGGCCCGGCGCGGGGGTCCCGTTCCAAGGGATCCAAGGCGAGCAAGGGCCTGCGTATCGAGCGCGTCCACACCACCCCCGGCGTACACCCGTACGACGAGGTGGTCTGGGAGCGCCGTGACGTCGTCATGACCAACTGGCGCGACGGCTCGGTCAACTTCGAGCAGCGTGGCGTCGAGTTCCCCGACTTCTGGTCGGTGAACGCGGTCAACATCGTCACCAGCAAGTACTTCCGCGGGGCCATCGGCACCCCGCAGCGGGAGACCGGCCTCAAGCAGCTGGTCGACCGGATCGTGAAGACCTACCGCAAGGCCGGCGAGGACCACGGCTACTTCGCCTCGCCCGCCGATGCCGAGATCTTCGAGCACGAGCTGGCGTACGCCCTCCTGCACCAGATCTTCAGCTTCAACTCCCCGGTGTGGTTCAACGTCGGCACGCCCCAGCCGCAGCAGGTCTCCGCCTGCTTCATCCTGTCCGTCGACGACTCCATGGAGTCGATCCTCGACTGGTACAAGGAAGAGGGCATGATCTTCAAGGGCGGCTCCGGCGCCGGCCTGAACCTCTCCCGCATCCGCTCTTCCAAGGAGCTCCTCTCCTCCGGAGGCAACGCCTCCGGTCCGGTGTCGTTTATGCGCGGCGCCGACGCCTCCGCCGGGACGATCAAGTCGGGCGGCGCCACGCGCCGCGCGGCCAAGATGGTGATCCTCGACGTCGACCACCCCGACATCGAGGGCTTCATCGAGACCAAGGTCAAGGAAGAGGAGAAGATCCGCGCGCTGCGCGACGCGGGCTTCGACATGGACCTGGGCGGCGACGACATCACGTCCGTCCAGTACCAGAACGCCAACAACTCGGTCCGGGTGAACGACACGTTCATGAAGGCCGTGGAGTCCGGCGGGAAGTTCGGTCTCACCTCCCGGCTGTCCGGAGAGGTCATCGAAGAGGTCGACGCCAAGGCGCTCTTCCGCAAGATGGCCGAGGCCGCCTGGGCCTGCGCCGACCCCGGCATCCAGTACGACGACACCATCAACCGCTGGCACACCTGCCCGGAGTCCGGCCGCATCAACGGCTCGAACCCGTGCAGCGAGTACATGCACCTGGACAACACCTCGTGCAACCTCGCCTCGCTGAACCTGATGAAGTTCCTCAAGGACGACGGCGAGGGCAACCAGTCGTTCGACTGCGAGCGCTTCGCCAAGGTCGTCGAGCTGGTGATCACCGCGATGGACGTCTCCATCTGCTTCGCCGACTTCCCCACCCAGAAGATCGGCGAGAACACCCGCGCCTTCCGCCAGCTCGGCATCGGCTACGCCAACCTCGGCGCCCTGCTGATGGCCACGGGCCATGCGTACGACTCCGACGGCGGCCGTGCCCTGGCCGGGGCGATCACCTCCCTGATGACGGGCACCTCGTACAAGCGCTCCGCCGAGCTGGCCGCAGTCGTCGGGGCGTACGACGGCTACGCCCGCAACGCCACCGCCCACAAGCGCGTGATGAAGCAGCACGCCGACGCCAACGCGCAGGCCAAGCGCATGGACGACCTGGACACCCCGGTCTGGGCCGCTGCGACCGAGGCCTGGCAGGACGTGGTCCGCCTCGGAGAGAAGAACGGTTTCCGCAACTCGCAGGCGTCCGTCATCGCCCCGACCGGCACCATCGGTCTTGCGATGTCCTGCGACACCACCGGTCTCGAGCCCGACCTCGCACTGGTCAAGTTCAAGAAGCTGGTCGGCGGCGGCTCGATGCAGATCGTGAACGGCACGGTGCCGCAGGCCCTGCGCCGCCTCGGCTACCAGCCGGAGCAGATCGAGGCGATCGTCGCCCATATCGCCGAGCACGGCAATGTGATCGACGCTCCGGGACTGAAGCCCCAGCACTACGAGGTCTTCGACTGCGCCATGGGCGAGCGCGCCATCTCCCCGATGGGCCATGTCCGGATGATGGCCGCGATCCAGCCGTGGATCTCCGGCGCCCTGTCCAAGACGGTCAACATGCCGGAGTCGGCGACCGTCGAGGAGGTCGAGGAGATCTACTTCGAGGCGTGGAAGATGGGCGTCAAGGCGCTCGCCATCTACCGCGACAACTGCAAGGTCGGCCAGCCGCTGTCCGCCAAGACCAAGGAGAAGGAGGTCGAGGCGGTCGCGGAGAAGAGCGAGGAGACGATCCGCTCGGCCGTCGAGAAGGTCGTCGAGTACCGCCCGGTCCGCAAGCGCCTCCCCAAGGGCCGTCCCGGCATCACCACCTCCTTCACGGTGGGCGGCGCCGAGGGCTATATGACCGCCAACTCCTACCCGGACGACGGCCTCGGCGAGGTCTTCCTGAAGATGTCGAAGCAGGGGTCGACCCTCGCGGGCATGATGGACGCCTTCTCCATCGCCGTCTCGGTCGGTCTGCAGTACGGCGTCCCCCTGGAGACGTACGTGTCGAAGTTCACCAACATGCGCTTCGAGCCGGCCGGCATGACGGACGACCCGGACGTGCGGATGGCCCAGTCCATCGTGGACTACATCTTCCGCCGTCTCGCGCTGGACTTCCTGCCCTTCGAGACGCGGTCGGCGCTCGGCATCCACTCGGCCGAGGAGCGCCAGCGCCACCTGGAGACCGGTTCCTACGAGCCTGCTCTGGACGATGACGAGATGGACGTGGAGGGGCTGGCCCAGTCCGCTCCGCGCCAGCAGGAGACGCTGAAGTCCGTCAGCGGCCCCCGCGGTGAGGCGCCGGCTCCCAAGGAGGCGCACACCTCGGCGGAGCTGGTCGAGATGCAGCTGGGCGTCAGCGCGGATGCGCCGCTGTGCTTCTCGTGCGGCACGAAGATGCAGCGGGCCGGCTCCTGCTACATCTGCGAGGGCTGCGGGTCCACCAGTGGCTGCAGCTGAGCGGTGAGTTGAGCTGAGTGGGTGATGTAAGGGGCGTTGGCCACGGGGCCGCGCCCCTTACTCATGCCCGAGGGCGCGTCGCTATCGGGGCGAATCGGCGCCCATCAGGGAGACGAAGGACTGCGGGTCGGCGTCGTAGCCCCTGACCGCGTCGTGAAACGACCAGCGGCCCTCGCCGTCACGGGCGAACTCCGCGATGACGGCGCAGGTCGCGCCGGAAACCTCGGAGAGGTCGCGCTCGGACAGCTCCGCGTATCCCTCCCGCACCCGGACGAGCGTGTTCCTTATGTCGCCGAAGACCCTCCTGCCGGCCGTCTGCTGGATGGCCACGCCCACCACCACGCGCGCGTACACCGGGGCCAGCCGGTCGAACTCCAGGGTCATGACCTCGTCGAAGCCGAAGCCCTGCCCGGTGCGGCTGTCCCTGGTCAGAGCGATCGTGCCGTCGGGTGAACGGCTGTCGAAGTGCACGCTGTACGCCGGAGCTCCACGGGGGGCGTCCGCCGTGTAGACGGAGGCCACGATGTCGAGATCGTGGTCGGGCTCCCCCAGCGGACTGGGATCCCACTTGAGAGCCACCTCCACTTTGCGGACCCCCTTGTTGAGACTGCTCACCAGATGCCCCTCCCGATCGCCGCCGTAACTGCCGGGAACCCCCGGTCCGTTGACCATGCTGCCACGCCCGCCCGCCGTACTACCTGGCCTGGGGAGGAGTGCCGGGGCCGTACGATGGCGCGGTGCTGGTGAAGTGGATTCGCTGCACCGTGATGGACCGTCGAGGGTTCGAACGGGGGCAGCGGAAGTGGGCGGGGCTGCTGGGCGAGCCGGGATTCCGGGGGCAGGGGGGTGGATGGAGCAGGGCGAGGCCGGATGTCGCCCATGTCTTCGCCTTCTGGGAGAGCCGGGCGTTCTACGACTCCTTCATGGCGCGATCGCACGACCGACTCGCCTCTGCCCAGTCGGGCACCTTCAAGGACGGCCAGGTCAAGCTGTTCGAGCATAGATTCGATGTCAAGACCGGCTTTGAGCCCCGCTTCACCGGTGTGGACGTCGTCCGGGTCGCTCACAGCAAGGTGCGCGAGGAGCGGGTGGAGCACTACGCACTGATGCAGGAGAAGGTGTGGAATCCGGCCATGGCCGGGTCCCCCGGGATGGTGCGCGGGCTGTTCGGTGAAGCGCCGGGAAACGAGTTCCTGGTGATGTCGATGTGGGAATCAGCGGCGGAGCACGGGAAGTACCGAGTGGAGCGGGTGGAGCGGCTGCTGCTGCGGACCCAGACGGAGGCGGACATCGAGGCTCTGACCGGGGACGTCGTGGAGCTCGAGGCGTCCTGGACGGTCTGAGCGGCTCACCTGGGGGCCGCCCCGCCCGGTCGCCGGGGGCTGCCGGGGAGCCGCGCTGGAGCCGCCGGGGAGCCGCGCTGGAGCCGCCGGGGCGCCGCTCGCGACTGCCCGCGCGTACGCCGTCTGGGTCCGGGTGCACCGCTCGGCCCGACCTGGAGCGACTTAGAGTCGTGACCATGGCACGACCGCGACGCATCGTCCTCGTCCGGCACGGGGAGTCGGAGGGCAACGCCGACGACTCCGTGTACGAGCGTGTGCCGGACCACGCCCTCGGGCTGACCGCCGCCGGACGGGCGCAGGCCGAGCGGACCGGCGTCCGGCTGCGTGGGTTGTTCGGACGGGAGCGCGTCAGCGTCTATGTCTCGCCCTACCGTCGCACCCACCAGACCTTTCAGGCGTTCGGCCTCGACGCGGGGCTGGTGAGGATCAGGGAGGAGCCCCGGCTGCGCGAGCAGGACTGGGGGAACTGGCAGGACCGGGAGGACGTGCGCCTGCAGAAGGCGTACCGGGACGCCTACGGCCACTTCTTCTACCGGTTCGCGCAGGGGGAGTCCGGCGCCGACGTCTACGACCGGGTCGGGGCCTTCCTGGAGAGCCTCTTCCGCAGCTTCGAGGCCCCGGACCACCCGCCGAACGTCCTGCTGGTCACCCATGGACTGACCATGCGGCTGTTCTGCATGCGCTGGTTCCACTGGACGGTCGCGGAATTCGAGTGTCTGTCCAACCCCAGCAACGGAGAGACCCGGATGCTGGAGCTGGGTGACGACGGACGGTACACGTTGGACCGGCCGTTCGAACGGTGGCGTACTCCCGAACCGTACGGTGTCACCGGTTAGAGTGGCAGGAAGATGACCGCTGACTCCTCTCGCGACCGGCGCTTCGAACGCGCACTGGGCAGCCTGCGCGGACTGTCCGTGGGAGACGCCCTGGGCTCCCAGTTCTTCGTTCCCTCGTACTATCCGCTGCTCAGACGGCATGAGCTGCCGGCCGGCCCCTGGCAGTGGACCGACGACACAGAGATGGCCTGCTCGGTGCTTGCCGTGCTGGCCGCCCACGGCCGTGTGGACCAGGACAGGCTTGCCGCCTCCTTCGCCGAGCACCACGACTTCGACCGGGGGTACGGACCAGCGGTCAACCGCATGCTGCGGCTGATCAGAGAGGGCGGCGACTGGCGGGAGCTGGCCGCCGGGCTCTTCAAGGGCCAGGGCTCGTGGGGGAACGGCTCGGCGATGCGCATCGCGCCGCTGGGCGCGTGGTACGCGGACGACCCCGAGCAGGCGACGCACCAGGCCGAGATCTCCTCGTACACCACCCATCAGCACCGCGAAGCGGTGGTGGGCGCCATGGCCGTGGCCGCGGCGGCCGCCCTCGCCGCGGCCCCCAAAGGCCCCCCGGCCCCGGAGGAGCTCCTCGACGGGGTGATCGCCCTGGTGCCGCGCAGCGCGGTCGGCGCGGGGCTCCGGCGGGCGCGGGACATGCTCGACTACAGCGACGCCGGGACCGTCGCCGCGGTGCTGGGCAGCGGCCGACGTACCAGCGCGCACGACACCGTGCCGTTCGCCCTGTGGTCCGCCGCGCGCGGCCTCGGCGACTTCGAACGGGTCTTCTGGACCACGGCCCAGGTCGGCGGCGACGTGGACACGACCTGCGCCATCGCCTGCGGCGTCACCGCGGCATCCGAGCCGGGGGCCCCTCCGGCCGCCTGGCTGGCCCGCACCGAGCCCCTGCCGTCCTGGCTGCCGACCCGGGCGGTCTGAGTCGGCGCGGAGAGCCCGGGTGCTCCGCAACCGTGGGGCGAAGACCGCTGCCGACGCGGCAACGGAGAAGGCGCGACGGCCACTTCGCGCCGGGTGCAGTTGTTCACGAGTGCGACACTCTGATGGTCGAGAGATCCAGCAGGCGACCGCCTGCGGGGTGGTCGAACTCCCCGCTCGGCTCCTTGCCGGGGCGGTGCACCGCTGAATCTCGCATGGAAACATGCAAGCCGACGCCTATGGCAGCCTCGTTCTCAAAGTCGTTCCTGGGCTGATGATGTGCCGATCGAAGGTGTGCGGACGCGAAGGGTGCGACCGCGACCTCACGGAGACGATCGAACGGGTCGCGGTGTCGCCGCTCGCTCCGCGCGCCGGCCGAGCGGGCCCCGGCCGCCGCTACCCGAATCCGGTTGTCGCACGACGGGGGCGGCGGCGTACCCTTGCTGGCGCCATGGCGTACGAACCACCCACCCACACAGTCGAGCGCTCGATCAGGGCGATCACCGGCGCGAAGATCGTCGCAGGCGTCGACGAGGTCGGACGCGGGGCATGGGCGGGGCCTGTCACGGTGTGCGCGGCCATTACGGGACTCCGCCGGCCGCCCGCCGGGCTGACCGACTCCAAGCTGCTCAGCCCGAAGCGCCGTACGGAGCTCGCCGCGCTGCTGGAGGACTGGGTCACCTGTCATGCTCTGGGGCATGCGTCGCCCCGGGAGATCGACGAACTGGGCATGACCGCTTCCCTGCGCCTCGCGGCCGTCCGTGCGCTGGAGGGGCTGCCCGTGCGCCCCGACGCCGTCATCCTCGACGGCAAGCACGACTATCTCGGCCGGCCGTGGCAGGTGCGTACGGTGATCAAGGGAGACCGGTCCTGCGTCGCGGTCGCCGCCGCCTCGGTGATCGCCAAGGTGCGCAGGGACGCGATGATGGCCGAACTGCAGGGGGAGTTCGCCCCCTTCGGTTTCGCCGCCAATGCCGGGTACCCCTCGCCTGTGCACAAAGCGGCGCTCGCGGAGTGGGGACCCACGCCCCATCACCGGCTGTCGTGGTCGTATCTCGATGCGCTGCCCCAGTGGCGGCACCTCAAGAGGGTCCGCGTCGTGGTCGCGGGGGACGAGCTAGAAGACGGGGGACAACTGGGATTCGACTTCTGACCTGAACTCCTGACCAGAGCCGGTCGCACTCATGTACCCACCCGCCGATGCCTACGGCAGCGGCATTTGATAGACATCCACCCATGCCTCTCATTCCCGAGGAGCCTCAGATTCACGAGAGTGCCCAGGGTCCCCGCGCCACTCCGGCAGCAGGCCGGACCGCGCCGACCCCTCGCCCCGTACCCGGTCCGCGATCCGCGGCATCGCCGCGTCCTGGCCACCCGGGCCCCGGCCCGGCCAGGCCCACGCCGCCGCAGCGCACCCACAACAACGCTGGGAAGCCCCGGCAGCCCCAGCTGGAGAATCGTTCCCTGCCGCAGATCCAGTTGATTCCCGCCTCCGCCGACGGCGCGCTCGATGCCGCGGGCGAGGCAGTCGATCTGCTGCTTGACTCCGGGCGGTCCCCAGGCGACCTCCTGGTGTTCACCACCGGTGAACAGCACCCCTGGGCCGCTCATGAGCTGTCCTTCGGTGAAGCCGCCTACTGGGCCCAGCACGACGCAGGCGACGACGTCTTCTACGCGGATGCCGCCATGGCCGACCGTGCCGCCACTCGTCCCGTCGTGGTCGTGGCGGTCAACGGAGGTCCCGACGACGCCGCCGGTCAGGCTCTTCCGGCCGCACTGAAGAAGGCCGCAGCCCTGCTGATCGTGTGCGGTGATCCCAAGAGGATCAACGCCGAGCTCGCTGCGGGCGTCTGAGCGTCCGCACCGTCCGGCCCGGGGCCGTGACCGTCGCGGTCACGGCCGCGCCAGACGACTCGGCGCGAGCAGTTCCTCCGGGACCGGATCCTTTGCGATCCGGCGTGCTCAGGATGCCCGCGGGGGGCGGAGGGGGTGCTCCGAGGCCCCGGCGCGCCCCGGGCCGGAGAACACCGCCCCGCCCGTCGGCTGTGCCCGGTGTGCCCTGCACACGCCGGGCAGTCGGCCGGGGCCCAGCCGGGTCTCAATCGGCCGGGCACCTTCAGCGTGCCGCCGTGCGCCGTAGTGCCTCGGCGGCGCCGCTGGCGGTGCGCACCGCCGTCGCCGGGGGCAGGGCCATGGAGTCGGCCAGATCCATCGGCTGTGAGGAGGAGCTGGGCCGGCGTCCGCCGCGCCCCTCGCCCAGCACCTGCCAGCCGCCGCGCGTCAGCGTGATGTAGGCCCCACACCGCAGCCCGTGCAGGGTGCAGGCGTCCCGCAGGCCCCACATCCAGGCCCCGTCCTCCTCGGTCCACCGCTCATCGCCCTCGCGGCAGTAGAGCAGCACCGCCGTGCGCACCGGCTCACGCCGCCGCAGATCGTGCGGGATGACCCGGCGGAGATGGACCAGCAGGGCGTTCCGGAACTCCCAGCCGTCGGCTGCCGAGGCGCGCCGGGTGAACGACGCACTCGCGGCGAGCCGTTCCTCGTGGTCGAGCACGGCGACGACGGCCGTCTCCGGCACGGGCCGATGGCGGGCGTGCAGTCCGCTCACCACGTCGCGAGGGTTGCGCAGCAGCGGAATCCCGGCTGCGGACCACTCGGCGGGCTCGAGCAGCCGGGCGACATGACTGGCGACGTGGGTCGGAGCGCTGATCGAAGTGGCTGGAGACGGGGCGAATCCGAAGGTCACGGTCCTCCCTTCGCATACGCGCCCAGAGTGCGGGCAGGGTCGGGCAGGGCACACCTCAGCACGGCCCATCCAGACCGCTCACATGCCGTGCGGGGAGCATCCCAATTCTTGCGGGCGCATCGGCATGCGGCAACGAGCAATTGGGGAACGCCGACGGTAATCGGCTGGTTTGACTCTCATATTCCTGCCCAGTCACCTCGCTTGTCACCCCTTGGGTCACGCTTGCACGGCCAGGACCAGAGGAAACACCCCTCTCGCACCGGCTCTGCGCAGCAGCCGGGCAGCTACCGCCAACGTCCAGCCCGTGTCCGAGAAGTCGTCGACGAGGAGCACCGGCCCGTCCGTCGCGGCCAGCGCCCCGGCCAGCCCCTGCGGCACGATGAACGCTTCGTGCAAGGCCCGCACACGCTGTGCGCTGTTGCTGCGGGGCGGCGGCCCTGACTCCTGTGCCTGCGGCGCGTACTCGACAGAGCCGAGCAGCGGCATCCGTCCCACCTGAGCGATCCGGTCGGCCAGCGATGCGATCAACTCGGGCCTGCTGTACGAGGCCATGGAGACCACCGCGGCGGGGCGGGCGGGCGCGTCCGCCTCCCCGGAGGCCCAGCCGCCCGGCCCCTTCGCCCAGTCGGCCAGGACCGACACCACGGCATCCACCACATCCCCTGGCACCGGGCCGTCGGCGGACTGAGGCGCCAGCAGCGGACGCAGCCGGTTCCCCCAGCCGATGTCGGAGAGCCTTCCCAACGCCCTTCCCGCGAAGGCCTGTTCCCCTTCGGGAATGCGTCCCTTGACGTTCACCCCCACCGCCGCCATGCCGGTGGGCCACATCTTGCGCGGCTCCACTTCCACACCCGGCCGGCTCAGCTCGCCGCGCGCCGCGTCCAGGGCACTCGCGGACACCTTGTCGCTGAACCTGACACCCGAGCAGTTGTCACAGCGGCCACACGGGGCGGCGGCCTCGTCATCGAGCTGACGGCGGAGGAACTCCATCCGGCAGCCGGTCGAGCCGGCGTAGTCGCGCATCGCCTGCTGCTCGGCCGCGCGCTGGCGCGCCACCCAGGCGTAGCGGTCGGAGTCGTACGTCCACGCCTGCCCCGTGGACGTCCAGCCGCCCTTCACCCGCCGGACCGCACCGTCCACATCGAGGACCTTGAGCATCGTCTCCAGCCGCGTGCGGCGCAGCTCGACCAGCGGCTCCAGGGCCGGCAGCGACAGCGGCCGCTCCGACTGCCCCAACACGTCCAGCGTGCGACGCACCAGCTCTTCGGGAGGGAAGGCCACCGAGGCGAAGTACCGCCAGATCGCCTCGTCTTCCCTGCCGGGCAGCAACAGCACCTCGGCATGCTCCACGCCGCGGCCCGCCCTGCCGACCTGCTGGTAGTAGGCGATCGGCGAGGACGGCGACCCCAGGTGCACCACGAAACCCAGATCGGGCTTGTCGAATCCCATGCCCAGCGCGGACGTCGCGATCAGGGCTTTGACGCGGTTGCCGAGCAGATCCTCCTCGGCCTGGCGGCGGTCCGCGTCCTCGGTGCGGCCCGTGTAGGACGCGACCGTGTGCCCGCACTGACGCAGATACGCGGTGACCTCCTCGGCCGCGGCGACCGTGAGCGTGTAGACGATGCCGGAGCCCGGCAACTCGCCGAGGTGGTCGGCGAGCCAGGCGAGCCGGGTCGCCGCATCGGGCAGCTGGAGCACGCTCAGGCTCAGACTCTCCCGGTCGAGGGGGCCCCGCAGCACCAGGGCGTCCGTGTCCGCTCCCGTGCCCAGCTGCTCCGCGACGTCGGCCGTGACCCGCGCATTGGCGGTGGCGGTGGTCGCGAGCACCGGGACCCCGGACGGCAGGTCCGCCAGCATCGTGCGCAGCCGGCGGTAGTCGGGCCGGAAGTCATGGCCCCAGTCGGAGATGCAGTGCGCCTCGTCCACCACGAGCAGCCCGGTCGCCGCGGCCAGCCTGGGCAGCACCTGATCTCTGAAGTCCGGGTTGTTCAGCCGCTCGGGGCTGACCAGCAGCACATCCACCTCGCCGGCGGCGACCTCCGCGTTGACCGTTTCCCACTCCTCCGTGTTCGACGAGTTGATCGTGCGGGCACGGATGCCCGCGCGCGCCGCCGCCTCCACCTGATTGCGCATCAGGGCCAGCAGCGGGGAGACGATCACGGTCGGTCCGCTGCCGCGCTCCCGCAGCAGCGACGTCGCGACGAAGTAGACGGCGGACTTGCCCCAGCCGGTGCGCTGGACGACCAGAGCGCGGCGCCTGTCGGCGACGAGCGCCTCGATCGCCCGCCACTGGTCATCGCGCAGCCGGGCTGTGCCCGTCGTGTCCGATACCAGGCGGGCGAGGACTGCGTCGGCGGAGGCCCGGAGGTCCGAGCGGTCTGCGTGGGTCATGGCTCCATGCAACCCGATGCCGCCGACACTGCGCGAATGTGTCGGCGAACCTGTGGAGAATCGTTTTTCCACAGGGGTCGCGGCCGGACTGCGGCTCGCGGGAACGTCTTCGGCATGAACAGTCACCGCGAACCGACCGGACCCGCCGACGAACAGGTCACCCTCCGCGGCCCCGCCGAGCTGGTGGACGCGCTCCCGTATGTGCTGGGCTTCCACCCCACCGACTCGATCGTGATGGTCGCACTGCACGGCAGCAGCGGCCGTTTCGGCGGTCGGCTGCGGCTGGGCATTCCGCGCGCCTCACAGGAATGGGCCGCCGTGGCGAAGCAACTCGCAGAATGCCTGGTGGAGGGCAGCGAGCGGCGCGGCGCACGGCCCGACGGCATCGTCGTCTTCCTCTGCCAGGACCCGCCCGAGGGCGGCAGCGGCCGTCAGGTGATGGAGCGCCTGCGGCCCCTCGCACAGAAGCTGCGCACCGCCTGCGGCGCCCTCGATGTGCCGGTGTACGAGGCACTGTGCGTCTCCGACGGGCGCTACTGGTCCTACTGCTGCCCGGACGCGCGCTGCTGCCCGCCGGAGGGAAACCCACTGGGGGTGCCCGGCACCTCCGCCATGGCGGCGGCCGCCGCCTATGCCGGGGTCCACGTGCGCGGCACTCTGCGCGAGATGGAGGCACGGCTGACCCCGTGGACCGCTGGGGACACGGCGGGCCAGGCCCGAGCACTCGACGCCGCAGGGTCCTCGATCGTGCCGCGCATCCTGGACGCGCGGGGACGGCGGCAGGTGGCCAACGAGACCATCGCCACGGCCGAGCGGCTCCGCGGGCGTCTCGCCGAGGCGTCGACCGCCACGGCCTGGGCCGAGGCGGACGCCGCCGACGACCGGCTGATCAGCCATGAGGAGGCCGCCGCCGTCATCCTCGGCCTCCAGGACCGCACCACCCGGGACCGGGCGGCGGAATGCATGGAAGGGCCGGACGCGGCATCCGCGTTGCGGCTCTGGCGGGCCCTGGCCCGCCGCTGTGTCGGCGGCTGGGCCGAACATGCCGCCGCGCCGCTGACGCTCGCCGGCTGGGTCGCCTGGTCCACCGGGGACGAGCCCGGCGCCCGGGTCGCCCTCGGGCTCGCGCTACGCGCCGATCCCGGCTATCTCTTCGCCCGTCTGCTCCATCAGGCGTGCAATGACGGCCTGGACCCGGAAGACCTGCGCATCTGTCTGCGCAAGGAGCGCAAGGAGCGCAAGGAGGGCGAAGCGCGCGAGCCCCGCGAGGCCGCCGCAGACCGGACGGCGCCGCACGACCCGGGGCGGCGGCCGCGTGGCCTCCGTCGCCCGAGCCGTCGTGTGCGGCCCAAGAGCGCAGAGGGCCGAAGCAGGCCGAGCCGCTCCGCGGCGACGAAGGCTCCGGCGACACCGGAGACGAGGCCGCGGAAGGCGGCGGTCGGCCCCATGACCGGTTCATCCCGCAGGCGGCACGGCGCACGCGCGGCCGGCGGCCCACATGAGGCCGAGAGCGGTCGGCAGCCGTGACCCGGACGCCCGTGCCGCCGTTCACCCTCGTGGCGGGGCCCTGCAACCCGTCCCGCTGTGATCACCGCGGCTGCCCGGAGTGCACGGAAGGCACAACAGACCACCTATGGCCCCCACAGCCCCCCGCCGTCCCCGCGGACCAGAGACCGGCACAGCACCGCAAGCTGCCCCGGACCCACGGCCGGGCCCCGGTCTGCGGACCGCTGCGGAGGCCGGGCCCGGGCCGGGGTCGCAGCGAGGCCCGATGCCGCGGGCCGCGGAGAGGCCCGGACGGGTGGCCCCGCCGCCCGCCGCCCGCCCGCGGGAGCCGGCCCCGGTGCATCACCTGCTCATCTGCGCCGCCCTGCCGTGTCTCGCCCTCTCGGCAGAGCACGGACAGCTCACCGGCCGGGGGGTCGAGGGCGTCTACCACTCAGGCAGGCGGCTGCTCTCACGCTGCCGGCTGCGGGTCGCGGGCCGGGAACCGGTCGCCGTCCAGGGCAGGGTCGTCTCCGCCGGTCTCGCCGTGTTCAAGGCGGTCGTCCGGACCCCCGCCGACACCGGACCCGACCCCGAAGTCGGCGTCGAACGATCACGCGCAGCCGACGGCACCGAACGGATCACGCTGCGCAGCTCCGCCACCAGGCCGTTGCGGCTGTCCGTCGAGGTGGCACTCGGCACCGACCTCGCGGAGTTCGGAGCGATCGCGGCCGGGCGCACCGCCCCCGAACTGCCCGCCAGCGTCCACGACGCCGGGCTCCGCTGGGCCGCCGCCGGAGCCGGGCATGCGATCGTCACCGCCGATCCGCCCCCGCGCGACACCCTGGCCTCCGCAGGGCTGCTCCGCTGGGAGCTGGACCTGTCCCCCGGCGCCGCGCGCTCCATCGAACTGCGCGTCCGCTCCGAGCGACCCGCCCGCACCTCCGGCAGGACCGGCGGTCTCGCCCTGGCCGAGGCACGAGCCGAGGGCGACGACCCCAGGCTGGGGGCGCTGCTCGCCACCGGGCTGGGGGACTTCACGGCGCTGCTGCTGCGGGACCCCGAGCACCCGGCCGATGTGTATCCGGCCGCGGGCGTCCCCTGGCGGTGCGGACCCGCACCGGCCGAGGCGCTCTGGGCAGCCCGCGTCGCCCTCCCGATCTCCACCGGACTCGCCGCGGCCGCACTGCGCCGGTTCGCACGCAGCCAGCTCACCGGCCGGGGGCGGGACTTCGGCAGGATTCCCGGCCCCCTGCGGGACGCGGGGCCCCATCTTCCGCCGATCTGCACGGGCGTTGAGGCCACCCTCGCCTTCCCCGCAGTCCTCGCGGAGGCACGGCGCTGGGGAATGCCCGACAAGGAGGTCGTCGAACTCCTGCCGGCGGCCGAGCACTGTCTGCGCTGGCTCGGACAGGCGCTGGACGAGGGCGGGCTGCTGCCGGAGCCCGGGCCCTCGGGCATCCGCCGCACCGAGATACAGGCACATGCCCACCGCGCGGCGCTCCTCGGCGCGGATCTGCTGGACGGATGCGGCAGGCCGGGCGCGGAGGAGTGGCGGCAGCGGGCCGGCCGGATGCGCAGCAGCTTCCGGGAGCTGTTCTGGGTCGACGACCTGACCGGCGGCCGTCCAGCGGCAGCCCTGCTGGCCGGCGGGCGCCCGGTGCCGCTGATGGGAGCGGGCGCCGTGCATCTGCTCGACACCGGCCTGCTCGGGCTCGGACAGCCCGCCGCCGGTCTGCTCGACAAGGTCCAGACGGAGCAGCTGGCCCGGCTGCTCGGCGGCCCCGCCATGGACTCCGGGTGGGGGCTGCGCGGTCTGGGCGCCAAGGAGCCGGGGCACAACCCCTTCGGGCACCGCTCCGGGGCCGTCAGGGTCCATGAGACAGCCGTCGCGGTCGCGGGACTCGCCGCCGCCGGATACGAAAAGGAGGCAGCCTCCCTGCTGCGCGGTCTCCTCGACGCCGCACCCGGTTTCGGCCATCGGCTGCCCGAGATGTACGCGGGGGAGCAGCGCACGGCCGGTGCGGTCACGCCCGCGCCGCACCCGGCCGCCTGCCGCCCGGCGGCTCTGCCGGCCCTCGCGGGGCTCCATCTGCTGATGAGCCTGGCCGGGATCCGGCCGGACGTCCCCTCGGGCACCGTCGCGCTGCACCCCATGCGCAGCGCACCGTTCGGAGCCGTCCAGATCTCAGGGCTGCGCGTGGCGGGGGAGCCGTTCGCCGTGCGCATCAGCCGGCTCGGCCAGGGGATGGTCGAGCAGGCGGCCGCCGGGCTGCAACTCGGGGTGTAGCGGGAATCGGCGGCATCGGACTGCGAAGGGAGTGTTTATCGTCAGGCAGACGACTATGATCACGGGCATGCCCCCCTACGACCCGTCGGCCTTTCCGCCCTTCGCCGTCACCGTCGATCTGGTCGTGCTCACCGTGCGTCGCCATGCGCTGTGTGCGCTGGTGGTACGCCGCGGAGAGCCGCCGTTCCAGGGTCGGTGGGCGCTGCCCGGGGGCTTCGTCAGAGCGGATGAGGACCTGGCCGCTGCTGCGGCGCGTGAGCTTGCCGAGGAGACCGGGCTGTACGCGCACGACCCGGCCGCGCCCGCCCCCGGCAACGGCGCGCACCTGGAGCAGCTGGCCACCTACGGGGACCCCGAGCGGGATCCTCGCATGCGCGTCGTCAGCGTCGCCCATCTGGTGCTCGCCCCGGATCTGCCGGCTCCCCGCGCCGGCGGCGACGCCAACAGCGTGCGCTGGGCGCCGGTCGAGGAGCTCCTCAAGCAGGAGAACGGCCTGGCCCGCGAGGAGGAGCAGCCCGCACAGCTCGCCTTCGACCACGACCGGATCCTCGCGGACGGTGTGGAACGGGCCCGCTCCAAGATCGAGTACTCCTCGCTTGCCACCGCCTTCTGCCCGCCGGAGTTCACCGTCGGCGAGCTGCGCCGGGTGTACGAGGCGGTCTGGGGTGTGGCGCTCGACCCGCGGAACTTCCACCGCAAGGTGACCGGCACCCCGGGCTTCCTCGTACCGGCAGGAGGCACGACCACCCGCCAGGGCGGGCGTCCCGCCCAGCTCTTCCGGGCGGGCGGCGCCACCCTGCTCAATCCGCCGATGCTGCGCCCCGAGGTCTGACCCGCCGCCCTGCCCCTGCTCGGTGTCCTGCCTCTCCCTGCCCTCCGGGACACCCTGGCCGACGCCGACGCCGACGCCGACGCCGACGCCGACGAGGCCGACGGACGTGAGCAGTTCGTCCGCCCGTGCCCGCGTTCGCCGTGCCGCCATCCCTCGCCGCCTCGGACCGCTTCTGGCGAAGCTGGTGGTCACCGCCCTGTCCGCCCTGCTGCTCGACTGGTTCGTCGCCGCTGCCGACGCACAGGCCCTCCGCCTGGTGTACGGGACGGACTTGGCGTCCCTCGCGGGGAACTGGCGGCTGTCGGCGGCCGGTTGGAGCGGGCTGGCCGTGGGGTGCGCCTGGGCGGGGCTGCTCGCCGCCGGAGTCTTCCGCGCCACCGCCGCCGGAGTGGCAGCCGTGCTCGCCGTGCCCGTGTTGCTCGCTCCGCTGGTGCGGCAGGCGCTGCTCGTCCCGGCGGTCCGTTCGATCGCCGGGTTCCCGGGCAGGCTGCGCGAGCTGGCATGGGTCGGGCTGCCGCGTGAGGCCGACCCCTGGCTGGCCTCGGGACGGCGACTGCTCCCCCGACCCGTGGGGGCCGCACCGGCCTTGTCGCTCGCGGTGCTCGTCTGCGCCTTCCTCGCCGTCGAGGCCCGAAGGGGCGGCCGGAGGATAGCCGCAGCGGGTTCGATCGCACCACGGTGCGCACAACTCCTTGAGAACGCCCGTTTCTTTGCCCGTTTCTTTCCGATAAGGCGTCAATTGAGGAGAGAGCGCCGATCACCCTTTCGTGTGCTTTTCACCAAAGACCTCAAGGGGTCCGGAGACCGCGCCGACAAAGGATGCGTGAGTACCCTTGCGCACACCATGATGACCGCCGCCCGCCCCGCCGAGTCCGGTCTCGCCGGCCCGGGCGAACTCGACCGCTACCCCTACGCCGAGGCGCCAGGCGTCGACCGCGTCAGCCCGCCCTCCTGGGACGGCTCCGAAGCCGACCTGGGCCGTGCGGGGCGCCGGGCGGCCGGCAGCCGCGGCCGCGGCCTCCACGGCCAACTCGTCCAGCAGCTCGGTCAGATGATCGTCTCCGGCGACCTGGGGGCCGACCGTCCCCTCGTGCCCGAGGAGATCGGCCAGCGCTTCGAGGTCTCCCGCACCGTGGTGCGGGAGTCCCTGCGAGTCCTCGAGGCCAAGGGGCTGGTCAGCGCCCGCCCCAACGTCGGCACCCGGGTCCGTCCCGTCAGCGACTGGAACCTTCTCGACCCCGACATCATCGAGTGGCGCGCCTTCGGCCCCCAGCGCGACGACCAGCGCCGCGAGCTGAGCGAGCTGCGCTGGACCATCGAGCCGCTCGCCGCCCGCCTGGCCGCGGGGCACGGACGCGAGGACGCCCAGCAGCGGCTCGCCGACATGATCGAGATCATGGGTCACTCCCTGGCGCAGCAGGACGCGATCACCTTCTCGCGGGCCGACGCGGAGTTCCACTCCCTGCTGATCCAGCTCGCCGGCAACCGCATGCTGGAGCACCTCTCCGGGATCGTCTCCGCCGCGCTCCAGGTGTCCGGCGGTCCGGTCACAGCCTGTGACCACCCTACCGAGGGCGCGCTGGCCCAGCACGCGCGCATCGCCGACGCCCTGGCCGCCGGCGACGGGCAGGCCGCCGAAACGGCCATGCGTCAACTGCTCACCGTTCACCCGGAAGTCGAACGAGTGGTGCCCGCCCCGCGCGAGCACTGATCGCGGCCGCGGTCAGCTGTGCGGGGGCGTACGCGCCGAGTGTCGCCGGATGTCGCCGGATTCCTCCTATCCGCCGGGGTCCGGCGACATGAATGTACGGCGAAGGACTACTCTGGTCGTTTCGTCGCCTATGGGGTGTGACTCGGGCCACGTGGATTGGGCGTAACACTCCTCGAAACAGTGCGATGACCTAAGAGGTGACAGCCGAGGAGGGAATACGGCAGCCGTTCACGGCGCTGTTGCAGCTCTGAGGTTCCGCCCGCGCCACCGGTACATCCGCAGCCCGGTGGTCGTCGGCTCCGGCCCGATCCTGGGCGGGGCCGGAAGCCGTTTCCATCGTTCCGAGAGGTTGTTCGTGTCGGCCAGCACATCCCGTACGCTCCCGCCGGAGATCGCCGAGTCCGAGTCTGTGATGGCGCTCATCGAGCGGGGAAAGGCTGATGGGCAGATCGCCGGCGATGACGTGCGTCGGGCCTTCGAGGCTGACCAGATTCCGCCAACCCAGTGGAAGAATGTTCTGCGCAGCCTCAACCAGATCCTCGAGGAAGAGGGTGTGACGCTGATGGTCAGTGCAGCGGAGTCGCCTAAGCGCGCCCGCAGGAGCGTCGCAGCGAAGAGCCCGGCCAAGCGCACCGCCACCAAGACCGTCCCGGCCAAGACCGCGGCGGCGAAGAAGACGGCGGCCAAGACCGTCGCCGCCGCTGCCGCGCCGATGGCGGACGCCGCCGACGCCCCGGCCGCCGACGCCCCGGCCGCCGACGCCTCGGCGGCCGCGCCTGCCAAGAAGACGGCCGCGAAGAAGACCGCGGCCAAGAAGACGGCGGCGAAGAAGACCGCCGCCAAGAAGACGGCCGCCAAGAAGACCGCGGCCAAGAAGGACGTCGACGAGGCCGCCGAGACCGAAGAGCTGATCGACGAGGTGCAGCCCGGCGTCAAGGGCGAAGAGGAAGAGCCCGAAGGCGAGAGCAAGGGCTTCGTCCTCTCCGACGACGACGAGGACGACGCGCCCGCACAGCAGGTCGCCGTCGCCGGCGCCACCGCCGACCCGGTCAAGGACTATCTCAAGCAGATCGGCAAGGTCCCCCTGCTCAACGCGGAGCAGGAGGTCGAGCTCGCCAAGCGCATCGAGGCGGGTCTGTTCGCCGAGGACAAGCTGGCGAACTCCGACAAGCTCGCCCCCAAGCTCAAGCGCGAGCTGGAGATCATCGCCGAGGACGGCCGCCGCGCCAAGAACCATCTGCTGGAGGCCAACCTCCGGCTGGTCGTCTCGCTGGCCAAGCGCTACACGGGCCGCGGCATGCTCTTCCTGGACCTGATCCAGGAGGGCAACCTCGGTCTCATCCGCGCCGTCGAGAAGTTCGACTACACCAAGGGCTACAAGTTCTCGACCTACGCCACGTGGTGGATTCGCCAGGCGATCACCCGCGCCATGGCCGACCAGGCCCGAACCATCCGCATCCCGGTGCACATGGTCGAGGTCATCAACAAGCTGGCGCGGGTCCAGCGCCAGATGCTCCAGGACCTGGGCCGCGAGCCCACCCCGGAGGAGCTGGCCAAGGAGCTCGACATGACCCCCGAGAAGGTCATCGAGGTCCAGAAGTACGGCCGGGAGCCGATCTCGCTGCACACCCCGCTGGGCGAGGACGGCGACAGCGAGTTCGGCGACCTCATCGAGGACTCCGAGGCCGTCGTGCCCGCCGACGCCGTCAGCTTCACCCTGCTTCAGGAGCAGCTGCACTCCGTGCTCGACACGCTCTCCGAGCGTGAGGCCGGAGTGGTCTCCATGCGCTTCGGCCTCACCGACGGCCAGCCCAAGACGCTGGACGAGATCGGCAAGGTCTACGGCGTGACGCGCGAGCGCATCCGCCAGATCGAGTCCAAGACCATGTCAAAGCTGCGCCACCCGTCCCGTTCGCAGGTGCTGCGGGACTACCTCGACTGATTCCACGGCTGAGCGGCACAGCGCACGAGCCCGGTCCCTGGTTCAGGGGCCGGGCTCTTCTCCGTGCAGGCGGGTCCCTGTCGTACACACGGGGGGATATGTGGGCGTACACGCGCCATGTGCAGGCCTTTGCGGTGCGCGGCAGGTCCCCTTGACTGACTCTGAGTGCACACGTTCCGTGCAGAGAGTCAGGAGGCCCTATGCGACGTCCCCTGCGTCGTGCCCTCGAAACAGTCCGGAGGCGGATGCTCCCCCTGGTGGCCGTGGCAGCGGCCGCGCCGCTGCTGGCTCTGCCGTCCCCAACCCCGGCGGCCGCCGGCAGCGTGGTCGTCGGCGGCTTTCCCGCCCGCGTCGAGGACAGCCCCTGGGCCGTAGCCCTGGCCAGCCGTGAACGGTTCGGCGACACACGTGCGGGCCAGTTCTGCGGCGGCGTGGTGGTGGGCCCGGCCAAGGTGATGACGGCTGCGCACTGCCTGAGCCCGGCCGTCCTGGGCGAGCCGTCCAGCGCTCTGCGCCATCTGCGAGTGATCGCCGGACGGTCCGAGCTGACGGGGGCGGGCGGACGGGAGATCGCAGTACGCGAGATCTGGATCCACCCGGGCCACAACGCCTGGACCAGCAGCTCCGACATGGCCGTGCTCACCCTCGCGGAGACGCTGCCCGCGTCCCATGCGCTCCCGTTGGCGGGCGAGGGCGACCCGGCCTACCAGCCGGGCGTCGAGGCCCTGGTCTACGGCTGGGGGGACACCACCGGGTCCGGCAGCCATGCGTCCTCGCTGCGCGCCGCGTCGGTGCAGGTGCTCCCGGACGAGGCCTGCATGATCGCCTATCCGGGCGGGAGGGGCGGACGCTATCTGGCGTCCACCATGCTGTGCGCGGGCGACCCCAGGGGCGGGCGGGACGCCTGCCAGGGGGACAGCGGAGGGCCGCTGGTGGCCAGGGGGAAGCTGATCGGGCTGGTGTCCTGGGGGAGCGGCTGCGGAGAGGCCGGCAGCCCGGGTGTGTACACGCGTGTCTCGGCGGTCGCCCAGCCCTGATCGCCCCTGTGTGGCGGATGCTCGCCGTATGAGAGCGGGCGGCTGACCCTGGTATCCGGGGTCAGCCGCCCGTTCGCCGGTGCCCGACCGGCCTTGGCTCGTCGTGAATCCGAGGTGCGTCAGCGCTCCTCTTCGCTTGCACTGGCCGGCACGGCCGTGAGGCGGTCGGTCTCATCCTGTATTTCCGCGGCGATCTTCTTGAGTTCCGGCTCGAACTTGCGTCCGTGGTGGGCGCAGAAGAGCAGCTCGCCACCGCTGGTCAGCACGACGCGCAGATACGCCTGGGCGCCGCAGCGGTCGCAGCGGTCAGCGGCCGTCAGCGGGGTCGCGGGGGTCAGAACAGTAGTCACGTCGCCTCTTCTCTAGCTCGACGAGCTGTCGTACCAGGGTCAACATCCAACCAGCCCGAAAACGTTCCCGCTCGAGCCTTTTCCCTGAAACTTCTTCGCAAGGAGGCTGTCTGCTGCCGGTTGGCGGCGAATGAGCCGTATTGCTGCGCTCTACGGATTTCGCGTTGCTTGTCTCATTTGGGCCCTCCCGGCGGGTTGCCGGTTGTTCATGAGGACGTGCCCGGAGCCTAAATGGTTCATGCCTCGAAGGGAACGTGATGTGCACGTCACCCCCACGAGGGATCGAACACTCATGCGATGCTGGACTAGCATGGAACATCACGAGGGTGGCGTTACAACGGCTCTACCAGGCCTCGGTACGCTCTCTCCGGCGACCGACGCCGGGCCTTTACCCCACGGGGCCACATCTGAAATTCAGCGAGGAGCGAAACGCGTGACCGCCGAAACGTCAGTGCCGTCCAGTGCGCTGCTGACCGCAGACCGTGACGGTTCCAACTACACCGCGCGGCACCTGCTCGTACTCGAAGGCCTGGAAGCGGTCCGCAAGCGCCCCGGCATGTATATCGGGTCCACCGACAGCCGCGGGCTGATGCACTGCCTCTGGGAAATCATCGACAACTCCGTCGACGAGGCGCTGGGCGGCCACTGCGACCACATCGAGGTCATCCTCCACCACGACGGCTCAGTCGAGGTGAAGGACAACGGCCGGGGCATCCCGGTCGACGTCGAGCCCAAGACCGGCCTCTCGGGCATCGAGGTCGTGATGACCAAGCTGCACGCGGGCGGAAAGTTCGGCGGCGGCTCCTACGCCGCCTCCGGCGGGCTGCACGGAGTGGGCGCCTCCGTGGTCAATGCGCTCTCCGCCCGGCTCGACGTCGAGGTGGACCGCAACAGCGTCACCCACAAGATCAGCTTTCGGCGCGGTGTGCCCGGGATCTTCACGGAACAGGGCCCCGACGCCCCCTTCGACCCTGCGGGCGGGCTGGTCAAGGGCAAGCGCGTGCCCAAGACCCGCACCGGCACCCGTGTGCGCTTCTGGGCGGACCGGCAGATCTTCCTCAAGGACGCCAGGCTCTCCCTGGACATCCTCCACCAGCGGGCCCGGCAGACGGCCTTCCTGGTGCCCGGGCTGACCCTCGTGGTCCGCGACGAGCGGGACCTCGAGGGCGAGGGCAAGAGCCAGGAGATCTTCCGTTTCGACGGGGGCATCAGTGAGTTCTGCGAGTACCTCGCCCCCGACAAGCCCGTCTGCGATGTGCTGCGCCTCAGCGGTCAGGGGACCTTCAAGGAGACCGTCCCCGTCCTCGACGACCGCGGGCATATGACCCCCACCGAGGTCACCCGGGAGCTGGGCGTCGACATCGCCCTGCGCTGGGGCACCGGGTACGACACCACCGTCAAGTCGTTCGTCAACATCATCGCCACCCCCAAGGGCGGCACCCATGTGACCGGCTTCGAGCGCTCCGTCACCAGGACGGTCAACGAGGTGCTGCGCGCCGGCAAGATGCTCCGGGTCGCCGAGGACGACATCGTCAAGGACGACGCCCTGGAGGGCCTCACCGCCGTCGTCACCGTCCGGCTGGCGGAGCCGCAGTTCGAGGGCCAGACCAAGGAGGTCCTCGGCACTTCCGCGGCCAACAGGATCGTCGCCAATGTGGTGGCCAGGGAGCTGAAGGCCTTCCTGACCTCCACCAAGAGGGACGCCAAGGCGCAGGCCCGCGCAGTGCTGGAGAAGGCCGTCGCCGCCGCGCGCACCCGTATCGCGGCCCGCCAGCACAAGGAGGCCCAGCGCAGGAAGACCGCGCTGGAGAGCTCCTCGCTGCCGGCGAAGCTCGCCGACTGCCGCAGTGACGACGTGGAGCGCAGCGAGCTCTTCATCGTCGAGGGGGACTCCGCCCTCGGCACCGCCAAGCTTGCCCGGAACAGCGAGTTCCAGGCGCTGCTGCCCATCCGCGGCAAGATTCTCAACGTACAGAAGTCATCCGTCTCGGACATGCTCAAGAACGCCGAATGCGGTGCGATCATCCAGGTCATAGGAGCAGGCTCCGGCAGGACCTTCGACATCGACGCGGCGCGCTACGGCAAGATCGTGCTGCTGGTCGACGCCGACGTCGACGGCGCGCACATCCGCTGTCTGCTGCTCACTCTGTTCCAGCGCTACATGCGGCCGATGGTGGAGGCGGGCCGGGTCTTCGCCGCGGTCCCGCCGCTGCACCGCATCGAGTTGGTCCAGCCCAAGAAGGGCCAGGACAAGTACGTCTACACCTACTCCGACAACGAACTGCGGGAGACCCTGCTGGAGTTCCAGCGCAAGGGCGTCCGCTTCAAGGACTCCATCCAGCGCTACAAGGGTCTGGGCGAGATGGACGCTGACCAGCTCGCGGAGACCACGATGGACCCGCGCCACCGGACCCTGCGCCGGATCAACATCGGGGACCTCGAGGCCTCCGAGCAGGTCTTCGATCTGCTGATGGGCAACGAGGTGGCGCCCCGCAAGGAGTTCATCAGCAACTCCGCGGCGACGCTGGACCGCTCGCGCATCGACGCTTAGTCGGCGCGTGACGCGTGACGCGTGGCCGCCGGCTGCCCGGTGCGCGTCGGGCCGGTGCGCGTCTGCCCGGTGTGTGTCGGGTCGGTGTGTGTCGGGCCGGTCTGCGTCCGTTCAGCCGGTGTCCTTCCGATCTGGTCCGTCCGATCTGGTCCGTCCGGGGGTGTCTGTCCGGCGGGCGGCCGGGTTTCACCTGATGGGGTGAACTGAGCGGGAGACAAAGCCGGGATCTTCCCGCTCTGTCCATTCTTGGCCCATGGCGAAACGGTTGCCCGATTCCTCGGCGGTACGGCTCGACGACCCGTGGTACGACGCGCTGGCCACGGGGTGGGGCGAGATGGCCGGCGACGGCGGCGGTGCCCCCGTCCCCGTGGTGAGCCCTGCGGCACGCCCTGGGGAACGAGCCGGCCCGTCGCCGGACGCCGCGGCCGGCATCTACCTGGAAGTGCAGCGCAGCGCCGCTTTCCAGGAGGTGCGGCGCAGCTACCGCCGGTTCGCCGTGCCCGCCGTCATCGCCTTTCTCGTCTGGTACCTGGCGTATGTCGTCGCCGCCACCGCTCTGCCCGGGCTGATGGCCAGACCGGTGGCGGGAGCGGTCAATGTCGCGATGCTCGCCGGGCTGGCGCAGTTCCTCACCACCTTCCTGCTGACCTGGGCGTACACACACCATGCCCGGCTGCGACGGGACGGTGCGGCCCTCGATCTGCGGTGGACCGTGTTCGAACAGCAGCGGTCCCTGCAGACGGACGCGTACGACTCGGCAGCGGAGGCGGAGCGTTGAGCGGCGACCACCAGGCGTCGGCGCTGGTGCTGTTCAGCCTGTTCATCGCGGCGACCCTCGGCATCACCACATGGGTGAGCCGCAAGCGGCAGGGCTCTCCCGAGGAGTTCTATGCGGGCGGGCGGCTGTTCTCCCCGATGGAGAACGGTTTCGCCATCGCCGGGGACTATCTGTCCGCGGCGTCCTTCCTTGGCATCTCCGGCCTCATCGCCCTGTACGGATACGACGGAATGCTCTACTCCGTCGGCTTTCTGGTGGCCTGGCTGGTGGTGCTGCTGCTGGTCGCCGAACTCGTCCGCAACTGCGGCCGGTTCACCCTCGCGGATGTGGTCGCGGCGCGTATGAGAGAGCGGCCCGTCCGCATCGCGGCGGGCACCTCCTCCGTCGCCGTGTCCGTCCTCTATCTGGTCGCGCAGATGGTGGGCGCCGGCAGCCTGGTCGCGCTGCTGCTGGGCGGCACGAGCGAAGCGGCCCGGGCATGGACGGTCGTCGGGGTCGGCGCCCTGATGGTGATCTATGTGTCGTGGGGCGGGATGCGCGCCACCACCTGGATCCAGATCGTCAAGGCGGTGCTGCTGATGGCCGGCGCCATCGCGCTGACCGTCCTCGTCCTGACGCGCTTCCACGGCGATGTCGGCCGACTCCTCGCCTCCGCCGCCGAACGCAGCGGCCACGGCAGGGATTTCCTCGCTCCCGGTCTGCGGTACGGCGGCGACTGGACCGCCCGGCTCGACTTCATCAGCCTCGGTCTGGCGCTGGTGCTGGGCACGGCGGGACTCCCGCACATCCTGTCCCGCTTCTACACGGTGCCGACCGCGCGGGCCGCACGCCGCTCGGTCGTCTGGTCGATCGGTCTCATCGGCGGCTTCTATCTGATGACGATCGTGCTGGGCTTTGGCGCGGCGGCGCTGGTCGGCACCGACGAGGTACGGAAGTCGAACGCCGCGGGGAACACGGCGGTGCCGCTGCTCGCCCTGAACCTCGGCGGAGGCGCGGGCTCCACCGGGGGAACGGTGCTGTTCGCCGTGGTCGCCGCGGTGGCCTTCGCGACGATCCTGGCGGTCGTCGCAGGCATCACTCTGGCCTCCTCCGCCTCTGTGGCGCATGACCTGTACGCCTCGCTCCGCCGACGCCGCGACGCCGGGCGGGACTCCGGGGCAGGTCCCGGCCGGTCGCGTACGCCGTACGGCGAGGTCGCGGTGGCCAGGGTCGCGGCCGTGGGCATCGGCGTTGTGTCGATCGGGCTCGGGCTGCTGGCCGGAGACCTGAATGTGGCCTTCCTGGTGGGCCTCGCCTTCGCGGTTGCGGCCTCCGCCAATCTGCCCGCGCTGCTGTACTCGCTGTTCTGGAGCAGGTTCACCACGCGGGGCGCGGTGTGGTCCGTGTACGGGGGACTGGTCCCCGCCGTGCTGCTGGTGGTGCTCTCGCCGGTCGTCTCGGGCAGCCCGCAGGCCCTGTTCCCCGGACTGGACTTCCAGCTCTTCCCGCTGCAGAACCCGGGGCTCGTCTCCATCCCGCTGGGCTTCCTGGGCGGCTGGCTCGGCACGGTGACCTCGGCGGAGCCGCCCGACGAGGCCAAGCACGCGGAGACGGAGGTGCGGTCCCTGACCGGCGCGGGCGCGGTGTGACCGGGGCTCCGCCCCGGGACCCCCGGTTTCGGACTGCGGGCCCGGTTCCGCGCCTCGGGTCCGTACCGGGACCTGCCCCGGTCCTCGGACCTCGGGGCACAACAGATCAGACCTCGAACCCGGGCCGGGGGCCGCGGACGGCGAACCTGGCCCCCGGGGCCGCGGGCCCTGGAGATATGACCCAGTTCCCCGGACAGCGGACGCGGACATCGGGACCCGGGCCCCTGGCAGCCGAACCGGACGCGGACATCGGGACCCGGGCCCCTGGCAGCGGAACCGGACCGGACCGCGAGCCGACTCGGGGTCGGGCCCCCGGTCCGGCTGCGGGCCCAGCTCCGCAGCCGGGCCGGGGCCTGGTTGCCCGACGTCTTACCTTGCACGTCGGAGATCGGAGATCGGAGACTGGAGGCAGGAGCGGGGACTCCGCGGTCCGGGCGATGTTCGGGTGCGGCCGCCGCCCAGGGCTTCGCCCAGCAGCCGGACCGCCGCTTCGGCGCCGAGGACGAACAGTCGCTGAGCCTCGGCGTCGTGGCCGAACAGCCGTCCGCAGACGGGTGACGCGGTCGGTCCCGGATTCCTGCCCGGGAACGGCAGGCGCTGCGTGCCGGCGTGCGGAACCCTCCCCTGCCGCCGGGCTCGCCGACCCCTCCTATCCTGGGTCCGCCGCACACCGAGACCACACCAGGAGAGGCCCCTTTGAGCGCGCAGCAGATCCCCGTCGTCGTCCTCGCGGGTTTCCTCGGCTCCGGAAAGACGACTCTGCTCAACCATCTGCTGCGCAGTGCCCGGGGCACCCGCATCGGAGTCATGGTGAACGACTTCGGCGCCATCGGAGTCGACGCGATGACCGTGGCCGGGCAGGTCGGTTCCACCGTGTCCCTCGGCAACGGCTGTCTGTGCTGCGCCGTCGACGCGAGCGAACTGGACGAGTACCTGGAGAGGCTGACCCGGCCGTCCGCCCGCCTGGACGTGATCGTCATCGAGGCGAGCGGCCTCGCCGAACCGCAGGAACTGGTGCGGATGATCCTCGCCAGCGAGAACGGCCGGATCGTGTACGGCGGACTCGTGCAGGTCGTCGACGCGGCGGAGTTTGACGCGACCCGGGCACGCCACCCGGAGACCGACCGGCACCTCGGGATCGCCGATCTCATCGTCCTCAACAAGGCCGACCGGGTGGACGGGGCGGGGCAGCACCGGGTGCGCTCCGCGATCGGATCCGTGCTGGAGCGGGCCGGGTCCTCCGCTGCGGTGGTCAGCGCCGTGCAGGGCCGCGTCGATCCCGAGCTGCTGTTCGACCGGGCGGCGCGCCGGGACGAGGAGAGCCACGCGGTGCGGCAGCTCTCCTTCGAGGACCTGTACGCCGAGGAGCATGACCACGATGCCCATCCGCACGCCGTGTACGAGAGCGTCGACTTCACCTCCGACGCGCCCCTGGACCCGCGCCGGCTGATGGACTTCCTCGACGCGCGGCCCGAAGGGCTGTACCGGATCAAGGGGTTCGTCGACTTCGGCGCGGGTGATCCGGAGCGCCGCTACGCGGTCCACGCCGTCGGGCGGTTTCTGCGGTTCTACCCCGCCCCTTGGGCGCGGGGAGAGGAGCGGCTCAGCCAACTGGTGCTGATCGGCTCCGGCGTCGACGAGGAAGCGCTGCGCAAGGGGCTGGCGGAGTGCGCGCAGACCGGCCCGCATGACGCCCCGGACGAGCGGAGCATGTGGGGCGTCCTGCGCTATGTGCCACAGCCGGATGAGGGGGAGTTGGAAGCAGGGGAGCCGGACGCGGGGGAGTTGGAAGCAGGGGAGCGGGACGGGGGGATCCCGCCCCTGCCCCGCTCCTTCCCGTAACCGACTGGCTCCGCCCTCGTACCCCCGCGCCTCAAACGCCGGCGGGGCTCGTTGTGAGCCTCTCCGGCCATTGAGGCACGGCCTTCATGCCGTGCGGGGGTCCAGGGGCGGAGCCCCCGGTTGCGGCTAGGTCGTCGGGCCCGCCACCACCGCGAACTGCTTCGCCGGCGGCGTGCCCGAGCCGTCGCGCCTCGGGTCGGGCTCCGGCAGCTCCGCCGGGGAGCCGTTCTTCTGCGCCGCCCTCGCCGGGGTCGCCCCGGCCCAGGCCAGCACCAGCACGTCCTCACCCTTGAGGAAGCGCTGGCAGCGCACGCCGCCGGTCGCCCGGCCCTTGCGCGGATACTGGTCGAACGGGGTGAGCTTCACCGACGTGATCGTGTCGTCGAGCGTGTCCCGCGAACCGGCGCAGGTGAACACCACGGCGTCCGCCGCCGGGTCGACGGCGGTGAAGGAGATCACTTGGGCGTCCTGTGCCAGTTTGATCCCCGCCATGCCGCCCGCCGGGCGCCCCTGCGGACGGACCTGCGCGGCGGGGTACCGCAGCAACTGTGCGTCGGAGGTGATGAAGACCAGGTCCTCCTCCCCCGTGCGCAGCTCGGCCGCGCCCACGATCCGGTCGCCCTCCTTGAGGGTGATGACCTCCAACTCGTCCTTGTTCGCCGGATAGTCCGGAACCACGCGTTTGACCACACCCTGCAGGGTGCCGATCGCAAGACCGGGCGAGGACTCGTCGAGAGTGGTGAGACAGACCACGGACTCGTCCGCCTCCAGCGTCAGGAACTCCGAGACCGGTGCGCCGCCCGCCAGGTTCGGTGCGGTCGACGTCTCCGGAAGCTGCGGCAGGTCGATCACCGACAGCCGCAGCAGTCGTCCGGCCGAGGTCACCGCGCCCACCTCGCCGCGCTGTGTCGCGAGCACCGCCGAGACGATCACATCGTGCTTGGCGCGCCTGCCGCCCTCCGCGGGCAGCGGCTCGGCCGTGACCGTGCGCGCCAGCAGCCCGGTCGAGGAGAGCAGCACCCGGCACGGGTCGTCCGCGACCTCCAGCGCCGCCGCCACCGCGGGAGCGCCCGCCGACTCCAGCAGCACCGTGCGCCGCTCGGCGCCGAACTTCTTCGCGACCGCGGCCAGCTCCGCCGACACCAGTCGGCGCAGCTTGGCGTCCGACTCCAGGATCTCGGTCAGCTCCTGGATCTCGGCGCTCAGCTTGTCGCGCTCGCTCTCCAGCTCGATCCGGTCGTACTTGGTGAGCCTGCGCAGCGGCGTGTCCAGGATGTACTGCGTCTGGATCTCGCTCAGCGAGAAGCGGTCCATCAGCCGCTCCTTGGCCTGCGCCGAGTTCTCGCTCGACCGGATGAGACGGATGACCTCGTCGATGTCGAGCAGGGCGACCAGCAGGCCCTCCACCAGGTGCAGCCGGTCCCGCTTCTTGCCGCGCCGGAACTCGCTGCGCCGCCGCACCACGTTGAAGCGGTGGTCGAGATAGACCTCCAGCAGCTCCTTCAGCCCGAGTGTCAGCGGCTGGCCGTCGACCAGCGCGACGTTGTTGATGCCGAAGGACTCCTCCATCGGCGTCAACTTGTAGAGCTGCTCCAGCACCGCCTCAGGGATGAAGCCGTTCTTCACCTCGATGACGAGCCGCAGACCGTGCTGGCGGTCGGTGAGGTCCTTGACGTCCGCGATGCCCTGGAGCTTCTTCGCCGACACCAGGTCCTTGATCTTGGCGATCACCTTCTCCGGGCCGACGGTGAAGGGCAGTTCGGTGACGACCAGGCCCTTGCGGCGCGCTGTGACGTTCTCCACGGTGGCAGTGGCGCGGATCTTGAAGCTGCCGCGGCCGGTCTCGTAGGCGTCCCGGATGCCGTTCAGCCCGACGATCCTGCCGCCGGTGGGCAGATCGGGGCCGGGGATGTAGCGCATCAGCGTGTCGAGGTCCGCGCCCGGATGCTTGATCAGATGCCGGGCGGCGGCGATGACCTCGCCCAGATTGTGCGGCGGCATATTGGTCGCCATGCCGACGGCAATCCCTGAAGCGCCGTTGACCAGCAGATTCGGATAGGCGGCGGGCAGCGCGACCGGCTCGCGCTCCTGACCGTCGTAGTTGGGGGCGAAGTCGACCGTGTCCTCGTCGATCGACTCGGTCATCAGCGACGTCGCATCGGCCATCCGGCACTCCGTGTACCGCATGGCCGCGGGCGGGTCGTCATTGCCCAGCGAGCCGAAGTTGCCGTGGCCGTCCACCAGCGGCAGCCGCATGGAGAACGGCTGGGCCATCCGCACCAGCGCGTCGTAGATCGACGCGTCGCCGTGCGGATGCAGCTTTCCCATCACCTCGCCGACGACCCGGGCGCACTTCACATACCCGCGGTCGGGGCGCAGCCCCATCTCGTTCATCTGATACACGATCCGGCGGTGAACCGGCTTCATGCCGTCACGGGCGTCCGGCAGGGCCCGGGAGTAGATCACCGAGTAGGCGTACTCGAGGAAGGAGCCCTGCATCTCGTCGACGACGTCGATGTCGAGGATCCGCTCCTCGAAATCCTCCGGCGGCGGGGTCTTCGTACTGCGGCGGGCCATCGCGGCTGCTGCTCCTTCGCGTGCCAGAACTGGATGTGACGCCGACCATTGTGGACCGTCCCACCGACAAGCCCGACCGCGACCCGGTCAGGGCCGCCCGGGGAACTTCGCCAGGTGTCAGCACGCTTGCATACAGTGGCAGGACTTCTCCATCACGTTCTCCATATCGCGATCGAAGGGACATACATGCCCATGGGTCACACGGCCACAGCGCAGGCCGGCTCAGGCGGCCTGACGGCGACAGAGCACCGGTTGGCCAACGGCCTGCGCGTGGTGCTCTCCGAGGACCATCTGACCCCGGTCGCCGCGGTCTGCCTCTGGTACGACGTCGGCTCACGCCACGAGGTCAAGGGCCGCACCGGCCTCGCCCACCTCTTCGAGCACCTGATGTTCCAGGGCTCCGCCCAGGTGACGGGGAACGGCCACTTCGAGCTGGTCCAGGGCGCGGGCGGATCGCTCAACGGCACCACCAGCTTCGAGCGCACCAACTACTTCGAGACCATGCCTGCACACCAGCTGGAGCTGGCGCTGTGGCTGGAAGCCGACCGCATGGGCTCGCTGCTCGCCGCCCTCGACGACGAGTCGATGGAGAACCAGCGCGACGTGGTCAAGAACGAGCGCCGCCAGCGGTACGACAACGTGCCGTACGGCACGGCGTTCGAGCGGCTCACCGCCCTCGTCTACCCCGAGGGCCACCCGTACCACCACACCCCGATCGGCTCCATGGCCGACCTGGACGCGGCGACGCTCGAGGACGCCCGCGCCTTCTTCAGCACCTACTACGCGCCGAACAACGCGGTGCTTTCGGTCGTCGGCGACATCGATCCGGAGCAGACGCTCGCCTGGATCGAGAAGTACTTCGGCTCCATCCCGTCCCACGAGGGCAAGCAGCCCCCGCGCGACGGCGTTCTGCCCGACCTCGTGGGCGAGCAGCTCCGCCAGGAGATCCGCGAGGAAGTCCCGGCGCGCGCCCTGATGGCGGCATACCGGCTGCCCCACGACGGCACACGCGAGTGCGACGCCGCGGACCTGGCGCTCACCGTCCTCGGCGGCGGTGAGTCCTCCCGGCTGCACAACCGCCTGGTGCGCCGGGACCAGACGGCCGTCGCGGCCGGGTTCGGCCTGCTGCGGCTGGCCGGTGCGCCGTCCTTGGGCTGGCTGGATGTGAAGACCTCCGGCGGCGTCGAGGTGCTGGCCATCGAGGCCGCCGTCGACGAGGAACTGGCGCGGTTCGCCGCCGAAGGTCCGACGTCCGAGGAGATGGAGCGCGCCCAGGCCCAGTTGGAGCGCGAGTGGCTGGACCGGCTGGGCACGGTCGCGGGCCGCGCCGACGAACTGTGCCGGTTCGCGGTGCTGTTCGGCGATCCGCAGCTCGCCCTCACCGCCGTCCGGCGGCTGCTGGACATCACCCCGGAGGAGGTGCAGGCGGTCGCCGCGGCCAGGCTGCGCCCCGACAACCGGGCGGTGCTGGTGTACGAGCCCCTCTCCGCCGAGGAGACGGAGGCAGCCGGGGACGACGGATCAGCCGGCCAGAGTGCCGGGGCCGCACCGGCCGCCGACAGCGCCGAGAGCGCCGAGAGCGCCGAGAGCGCCGAGACCGACGACACCGACGAGAACAGCGAGCCTGCCGAGCGCGAAGGGGCAGACCAGTGAGCGACGCCGTTGTGACCATGGACCTCCACCCGCAGCCGGCGGCCGGTCAGCCCAAGCCCTGGGCCTTCCCGGCCCCCGACCGCGGCGCCCTCGGCAACGGCCTGACCGTGCTGCGCTGCCACCGTCCCGGCCAGCAGGTGGTGGCCGTCGACATCTCCCTCGGAGCCCCCCTGGACGCCGAGCCCGAAGGGCTCGACGGCGTCGCCACGATCATGGCGCGAGCCCTGTCCGAAGGAACCGACAAGCACTCGGCCGAAGAGTTCGCCGCAGAGCTGGAACGCTGCGGCGCCACCCTCGACGCCCACGCCGACCACCCCGGCGTCCGGATCGCCCTCGAGGTCCCCGTCTCCCGGCTGCACAAGGCGCTCGGCCTGCTCGCCGAGGCGCTGCGCGCCCCCGCTTTCGCGGACCACGAGGTCGAGCGGCTGGTGCGCAACCGACTCGACGAGATCCCGCACGAGAAGGCCAACCCGGCCCGCAGGGCCGCCAAGGAGCTTTCCAAGGAGCTGTTCCCGGCGGCCTCCCGGATGTCCCGGCCCCGCCAGGGCACCGAGGAGACCGTGGCGCAGATCGACGCGGCCGCCGTGCGCGCCTTCTACGAGGCGCATGTGCGCCCCGCCACCGCCACGGCCGTGATCGTCGGCGATCTCGCCGGCGTCGACCTGGACACCGTGCTCGCCGACACCCTGGGGGCGTGGACCGGCGACAGTGCGGCCCCCCGCCCCGTACCGGCCATCACCGCGGACGACACCGGCCGCGTTGTGATCGTGGACCGTCCGGGCGCGGTGCAGACGCAGCTCCTCATCGGCCGGATCGGCCCGGACCGCCATGACCGCCAGTGGCCGGCCCAGGTGCTCGGGACGTACTGCCTCGGCGGCACGCTCACCTCGCGCCTCGACCGCGTGTTGCGGGAGGAGAAGGGCTACACCTACGGGGTGCGGGCCTTCACCCAGGTGCTGCGCTCCGCGCCCGACGCCTCGGGTGCGGCGATGCTCGCGATCAGCGGCTCCGTGGACACCCCCAACACCGGCCCGGCGCTGCGGGATCTGTGGCAGGTGCTGCGCACGCTCGCCGCCGAGGGCCTCACCGACGCCGAGCGGGACGCCGCGGTGCAGAACCTGGTGGGCGTCGCCCCGCTGAAGTACGAGACCGCCGCCTCGGTCGCCGGCACGCTCGCCGACCAGGTCGAGCAGTTCCTCCCGGACGACTTCCAGGCGCGGCTGTACGCCGGGCTCGCCGAGACCGGGACGGTCGAGGCGACGGCCGCGGCCGTGAGCGCCTTCCCCGTCGACCGGCTCGTCACGGTCCTCGTCGGCGACGCCTCACAGATCGAGGAGCCGGTCAGGGAGCTCGGCATCGGTCAGGTGACGGTGGTCGCCGGATGACGGGCGTCTGATCGGAGTCCGACCGCCGTTCGACACGACTCGGCACTGCCGTCCGATCAGCGTTTCCCCATAGGGCGAATCGGTCTGAAACAGGGCAGACGGCACCCCGGCAATGGGCGCATTGCCGGGGTTTCGTCGTATGTCTGATTTGTAGGTGAAACATGGTGTATGCCCTGTGGCGTGCGCTACAAAACGGGCTGTCCGTTTGGTGATTGAAAGATGCGCCGCCTAGCGTCGGTCCGGCTGTCCGCCCATGTCCCGCCGCGCCCGCGGCACGGGCAGTCATCGCCGAGTCCCCGTCAGGCGCGAGCCAGGGGAGCCGGGGACCCACACATCCCCTGGGGTGAATCGGACGCCGCCGTGAGGCGGGGCCCGTAGGAGACCTTCCTGCTCCGAACCCGTCAGCTAACCCGGTAGGCGAGAAGGAAGGAAAGGAACAGCCCCCTCCATGGCGTTCACCCGTGCCACCGGGAAGCACCGTGCCCCGAGCCGCCTGACACGCAGGAGCGCGAACCTGGCCGGCGTCGCGACCCTCGCCGCCACCGGCGTCATCGGAACCCTCGCCTCCCCCGCCGTCGCCGCCGAGGCCGGCGTCGACGCGGCCGTCGAGGAAACCGCACTGAACCAGATCGTCGCCCCCGCCACCTCCCTCGCCGACGAGATCGCCGCCCAGGCCGCCGCGCAGAAGAAGGCCGCCGAAGCAGCCGAGGCCGAGGAGGAGGCCCGCGCCAAGGCCGCCGCCGAGGCGAAGCGCAAAGCCGAGCAGCGCGCCAAGGAGGCCCGCGAGGCCAAGGAGCGCGCCGCCCGTGAGGCGGAGCGCAGGCGTCTGGCCTACCGCCTCCCGGTCGCCGGCACCCATGTCACCACCGGTTACCGGGCCGGCGGTGCGCTCTGGTCCTCCGGCAGCCACTCCGGCGTCGACTTCCGCGCCCCCGCGGGCTCGACGGTCGTCGCCGTGGGCGCGGGCACCGTCGTCGAGGCAGGCTGGGGCGGCGCCTACGGCAACAACGTCGTCCTCAGGATGAACGACGGCTCCTACACCCAGTACGGCCATCTGTCGGCGATCACCGTCACGGTCGGCCAGTCGGTCGCCGCGGGCCGGCAGATCGGCGTCTCCGGCTCCACCGGCAACTCGACCGGCCCGCATCTCCACTTCGAGGCGCGCACGACCCCCGACTACGGCTCCGACATCGACCCCGTCGCCTATCTGCGCTCGCACGGCGTCAAGGTCTGACCAGGCCTGTTCCGGCCCGCTGCCGTCGAGGCCCCGGCGTTCCCCGCCGGGGCCTCGACGCGTTTGGCTGGCCCGCGCTGCCGCTGGCCAAAAGATATCCATGATTCTCGGTAAGGCATCGGAAAATTCGGCCCACTGCCTTAGAGTCACCGAACAGGCGTCAATCGGCTGCGTTTCCAGTGGATTAAGGCGGAGGTTGGGTCATGCGCATTCCCGCGCACACGGTATGCACAGCGATCCGCGACGACATCGTCTCCGGTGTATTCGAGCCCGGCGGCAGGCTGACCGAGGAACTGCTGGCCCGCCGCTACGGCGTCTCGAGGGTGCCTGTGCGCGAGGCCCTGCGCACTCTGGAGTCTGAGGGGTTCGTCACCACGCGGCGGCACGCGGGCGCCTGCGTCGCCGAACCCACGGAGGAGGAGGCCGCCGACCTGCTGGAGATCCGCCGGCTGCTGGAGCCGCTGGGCGCCGCGCGCGCGGCCCGGCGCCGCACCGAGGCCCATCTGAAGGTGCTGCGCGGCCTGGTCAGGCTGGGACAGGAGCGGGCGCGCCGCGGCCAGGGGGAGGATCTGCGCTCCCTCGGCGGCTGGTTCCACGAGACGCTCGCCCAGGCGTCCGGCAGCCCCGGGCTGATCACGCTGCTCACCCAGCTCCGCCATAAGATCACCTGGATGTACGCGGTCGAGCAGCCGACCCGGCCCGTGGAGTCCTGGGCCGAGCACGGCGCGATCGTGGACGCGGTGGCGCGCGGCGACGCGGACCGGGCGCGGACGCTCACCGCGCTGCACGCCGAACGGGCGGCGGCCGCGCACCGGCTGCGCCGCCCCGAGCGGGTGAGGACTTCGCAACATGCCGTAAACACGGCAAGCGTCCGGAATTAACAACAGCCCCGTATACAAAAGTGGGGCTAGAAATTCGGGTGGTTCGAAAAGTGACTCAGGGACATTTTTGGTTGTCACCCGAATATGGTTGAAGCCGGCTGCCGCCCGAATTCGGGCGGCAGCCGGCTTCGTTTTATCCCGCCGGTGAGGCCTGAAGGGATCAGACGGTCTCGGGAAGTTCGTCGAGCCCCTCGGCGACCAGCTTGGCGAGCCGGTCCAGAGCGGCCTCTGCATCCCCCGAGTCGGAGGCGAGCACGATCTCCTCGCCGCCCTTCGCGCCCAGCCCGAGCACGGCGAGCATGGAGGCGGCGTTGACCGGGGTGCCGTCGGCCTTGGCGATCGTCACGGGGACGCCGGAAGCCGTGGCGGCGCGGACGAAGATGGAGGCGGGGCGGGCGTGCAGGCCTTCGGCCCACCCGACGTTGACGCGGCGCTCAGCCATGGTGTTGCCCTTCAGGTGCTAGCGGTTGTCTAGACCAGTCTCTCATGGGTTGCGGACTGCCCGACGCGGGGTGCCGAAGCGGCGTGCCGGAGGCCGCGGGGAGGAGAGGAAGGCCGAGGGGAGGAGAGGAAGGCCGAGGGGAGGAGAGGAAGGCAGGGGGAGGGAAGAAAGGGCAGGGGAGGGAAGGACGGGGCCGGCCCCGTCATTCGCCGACGCGAGTGATGGACGGGCCGTACGATTTTCCCATGCGGACGCCGTCGGACCATGCGTACCCCGACCACTGGGAGGCGGATGTGGTGCTGCGCGACGGGGGCGCGGCACACATCAGGCCCATCACCGCCGCTGACGCGGAACGCCTGGTCAGCTTCTATGAGCAGGTCTCCGACGAGTCGAAGTACTACCGCTTCTTCGCGCCCTACCCGCGACTGTCCGACCGCGACGTCCACCGCTTCACCCATCACGACTACGTGGACCGGGTGGGACTCGCGGCCACCGTCGGGGGCGAGTTCATCGCCACCGTCCGCTATGACCGCATCGACGCCTCCGGCAGGCCCGCCCCGGCGCCGGCCGACCGGGCCGAGGTCGCCTTCCTCGTCCAGGACGCCCACCAGGGGCGCGGTGTGGCCTCCGCCCTGCTGGAGCACATCGCCGCGGTCGCCAGAGAGCGGGGCATCCGCCGCTTCGTCGCCGAAGTGCTGCCCGCCAACAACAAGATGATCAAGGTGTTCACGGACGCCGGCTACACCCAGAAGCGCAGCTTCGAGGACGGCTCCGTTCATCTGACGCTCGACCTGGAGCCGACGGCCAGATCCCTCGCGGTCCAGCGCGCCCGCGAGCAACGCGCCGAGGCCCGCTCCGTGCGGCGGCTGCTCGCCCCCGGCTCCGTGGCGGTCGTGGGCGTCGGCCGGGCGCCCGGCGGCGTCGGGCGCACCGTGCTGCGCAACCTCCTCGCAGGCGGCTACACCGGCCGCACCTACGCGGTCAACCGCGCCTTCCCCGAGGACTGGACCGAGGCGGACGGCGTACCCGCCTTCCGCTCCGTCGGCGAGATCGTGGAACGCACCGGCGAACGGGTCGACCTGGCCGTCGTCGCCGTACCGGCCGAGCGGGTCCCCGACGCGGTCGCCGACTGCGGCGAGCACGGCGTGCAGGGACTGGTCGTGGTCACCGCCGGATACGCGGAGAGCGGGCCGGACGGACGGGAGCGCCAGCGCGAACTGGTGCGCCAGGCCCGGTCGTACGGGATGCGGATCATCGGCCCCAACTCCTTCGGGATCATCAGCACCGCGCCCGCCGTCCGGCTCAACGCCTCCCTCGCGCCGCGGTCCCCGGCGCGCGGCCGCATCGGACTCTTCACCCAGTCCGGCGCGATCGGCATCGCCCTGCTGTCCGGCCTGCACCGGCGCGGCGCCGGCCTGTCCGCCTTCATCTCGTCCGGCAACCGGGCGGACGTGTCGGGCAACGACTTCCTCCAGTACTGGCACGAGGACCCCGACACCGACGTCGTCCTCCTCTACCTGGAGTCGATCGGCAACCCGCGCAAGTTCACCCGGCTGGCCCGGCGCACGGCGGCCGTCAAGCCCGTGGTGGTCGTCAAGGGCGCCCGCCACAGCGGGAGTGCGCCGCCGGGGCACGCGGTGCCCGTGACCCGCATCCCGGACGCCACGGTCTCGGCGCTGCTGCGCCAGGCGGGCGTGATCCGGGTGGACACCGTCACGGAACTCGTCGACGCCGGTCTGCTGCTCGCGGACCAGCCTCTCCCGGCCGGTCCGCGCGTCGCGATCCTCGGCAACTCCGAGTCCCTCGGGCTCCTCACCTACGACGCCTGCCGCACGGAGGGGCTGCGTCCGCTGCCGCCGCGCGATCTGACGACCGCCGCGACGCCCGCCGACTTCCGCGCCGCGCTCGCCGAGGCGCTGGCGGACGAGGCGTGCGACGCCGTCGTGGTCACGGCGATCCCCTGGGTCGCCGAGGACGGTGTGACGGAGTTCGGCGACGGGGAGGTCCTGGCCGCCGCGCTCCAGGACGCAGCGGCCGCCTCCCCGGCAAAGCCGGTCGCGGTCGTCCACGTCGAGATCGGCGGCCTGGCCGAGGCCCTCGCCGCCGCGTCCGGAACGGCGTGGCCCCGCGGCGGGCCCCCGGCGGCCGAGGCGGGCCGCAATCCGGTTGGAGGGCAGGCCGCGCCCGCGCGGGAGGCGGGCGGAGTCCCGGCGGCCCCCGGGGCCGGGCGCGCCCCG
>NZ_JARWBG010000033.1:0-78523 GCF_029846775.1 Streptomyces chengmaiensis | reverse complement strand
CGGGTTCATAGGCGGCCGGGTTGCCCGCCGCCAGCCGACGGTAGACATCGACCGCCTCCTGGGCCGCGGTCAGGGCCTCGTCCCGCCGCCCCACCGCCGACAGCCGGTTGCCGAGGTTGGACAGCGAGCCGGCGAGGTCGGGTTCATAGGCGGCCGGGTTGCCTGCGGCCAGCCGACGGTAGACATCGACCGCCTCCTGGGTGGCGGTCAGGGCCTCGTCCCGCCGCCCCACCTCCGACAGCTGGATGCCGAGGTTGGACAGCGAGGCGGCGAGGTCAGGCTGGTGTGCGGGGTCGGTGCGGGTGAGGTCGCGCCAGGCTCGCAGGGCGTCCTGGCCAGCAGTGAGGGCTTCGTTGCGCAGTCCGGCGTAGGACTGGCGTACCGCGAGGGTGCCGTGGATGCGGGCGCGTCTGGCGGGGTCTTGAGTGGAGGTCAGGCGGTGACGGGCCAGACGGTAGGTGATGGCCGCGATACCGACGTCGAGGTCGGTGTGCCGGCCTTCGGGGAGGTGGGGCTCGATGGCTTCCAGGACGGCGAGGTCGAGGGTGTCGAGGCCGACCAGGGCGGCCAGCGCTGTGCCGCCGGCGTGCAGGGCGAGTTCGGGGTGGCTCTTGAGCAGGGGAAAGAGCTGGCCGGTGGCGATGTGGGGCCAGCGGCGGGCGGTTTCGATCAGCACCGTCAGGGCGTCACGGGTCCACGGCGCGGGAGCACCGGCATCTGCGGCGGTCAGGAGGCGGTGGACGGCCTGGTGAGCCCAGTCGTCGGTGACGGCCTCGGACACCGGGTGAGGGGTGTCGGGATCGTCGGGGCTGGCCGGGGTGGTCAAGCCGAGGAAGTCCTCGCCGAGGCGGTCGGGATACAGCGGTTCCAGCACCGTGACAGTACGGGCCGGGTCAGTGGAGGACGCCGGGTAACAGTAGCGGTGATCGTCCAGGAGGGTGTTGGCGGCGGCGGTGGAGTCGGCCAGCCCGATCCGGCTCATGGCGGCCTGGCCATGGGGGCGGGCCAAAGGACGGGTGAGAGTGGCGGTCAGGACGGTGCGGCCCATCGCCTCCGGGGTGGTGGACAGCGGCTGGGAGGCACGCTGGTGCAGGGCGCTCCAGTGGGCGCGTTCGCGTTTGATCAGGTAGGCGGAGGCGCGGGCCGGGTCGGTGGGGGCGCTCTCGTGGTGCAGCTGGGCGTCGACGGCTGCCAGGGCGGCGATGTGGATGGTCAGGACCTGGGCGTAGTCGGTGTCGGTGCCCAGGTCCAGGGGCGGGCCGATTCGGGCGGCCCGGTCCGGGGCCATGCCGAGGCGGTCGGCGAAACGGTCCCGGGCCTGCTGGAACAGCTCGGCGCGGGCCTGTGGCTCATCGGCCAGCGAGGGCAGCTGGTGGAGTGTGGTGTCGATGTCGAGCTGGTCGCCGATCCAGGTCTCCAGGCTTTCCCACCAGATGCCGGCCGGGCGGGCGAGCAGCAGAACACGCACCGGAACGCCCGTTTGGTGCCACAGCGGCTCTCGAAGGAGCCGGTGCAGGTCGGGGGCGGGCCAGCGTTCGGCGTAGTCGACCACCAGCACGACGCCACGTGCGGTTTCGGGGGGCTGACTGGTGGTGAGGGGGTCGGCGCCTGTCTCGTTGACGACGGCCTGCCACACCGTCCACCCCGCCTTGTGGCTCAGCTCGGCGAAGCGGGCAGCCAAGCGGGTCTTGCCTTGGCCGCCGGGGCCGTGGACCAGCCGGACGGCGAGTCTTTCGGCCGGGTCGTCCCGCCAGGACGCCAGCACCTCCAGGTCGGCGCGGCGGCCGGTGAAGGGCACCACCTGATGCGCGGCCTTCAGCAGCCGGGAGGGCTGCTCGGCCAGTATCCGGGTGCGAACCGGGCGGGGCGCGGCGGGAAAGTCCTCGATCCGGTAGGCGGGCCTCCACTGGTAGACGAACTGCACGTGCTGGGTTCCGAAGGGCCCGGTCTGCACGGCAGCAGGGCCGTTGAAGGTGTTGCCGTGCACACCGCCGCCCGGCGTGCCGGTGGCGTCAGCGGTCACGATTGGGGGCCGAAGCGGACGTCCTGCTTGTTGTGGTTGCCGGCCTGGAACGCGGTCGGGCCGGTGAAGGTGTTGCCGGACACCAGCCCCACCCCACCGGCCGCTGCCGGGGCGGCCTCCTCCAGCAGCTGCCGCAGCTCGGCGGCGGCCTCGGTGCGCTGCTCCTCGTCACCCAGGCCTTCCAGCAGGGTCTCGATGCGGGTCTGCCACACGGCCTCCTGCCGTGCCCTGACCTGCTCGGCCGTGCCAGATCCGGCAGCGGCCAGATCCGCCGCGCTGCCCTCCAGCCGTTCCAGCTCGCCGCGTTCACGTTCCGCATCGCCACGGCCGAACCACCGCGCCAGCCGGTCGCGCAGCCCTTCCCACGCGTCGCTTCCCGCCGCCTGCACCACCGCGGCACCCCCCGCCGCGGCCAGTGCCGTCAACGCCTCAGGCAGCATCCCGTCCCCCTCGTCATTGCTCGTTGCATGCCGGTCGGTCTCAGACCGTAGCGCTCTACCAGCGCGTACACAGCGTCTTTGCCCGATATACGCCCAGCCACGTTCCTCCGGTTCCATACCGATTGACCGCTGCCGCATGGACCAGCACGGTGGTTGCTCGTCTCCCGCTCCGGTGGCTCCAGCCGTTCATGCAGTACCCGCGCGTCGGCGGCCGCGTCGTGCGGGCCGCCGAGCGGCTGGTTGCGGTAGGCACCGCGCTTGACGGACCACAGTCCGCGCCACACCCCGTACGGCACCATCGCGTTACGGCGTTCAGTTTCCTGAACGCTCACGGGTGGTGTCGGGCCTGGTGGCAGGCTGTCGCGGGTGACGGACCCAGAACCCAAACCGTTTCGGATCAATACTTCGGCTGCCCGCACATCCGCTACGTCCTCGACGAGAACCCCATGAGTTTCTGATCAATAGTCTCCTGAGGGACGACGTGCTCCCCTCGCCGCTCGCTCTGATGGGTCTGTACGGTCAGTGGAGTGCCCGGCGTTGTTGGTTGGTCACCAGCAGGTGCGCCGGGGGGCGCGCTCGACTAGGGGAGCTGGTACCGGCATGGCGGTTGATGCTGCGCGGGCATCGGGTGGAGGGTTTACGTCGGCAGGGGCGGCGCGGGTGGTGGCTGCCGCGTGTCGGGCGGCGGGGCTGGATGGCAGAGACGCGGAGTTGATCCGGTTCGGGGAGAACGCGCTGTTCCGGCTGGCGTCGGTGCCCGTGGTCGCGCGGGTGGCTCGGTCCGTGGACTACCTGCCCATGGTGCGCAATGAGGTGGCGGTCTCGCGTTGGTTGGCGAGCGAGGGATTCCCGGCGGTGCGGGTGGTCGATGACCTAGAGCAGCCGCTCGTGGTGGATGGGCACCCGGTGACGTTCTGGTACTTGATCGTTGAGGGGGAGCGTAAGGCCACATACGGGGAGTTGGGGGCGGTCCTGCGGGATCTGCACTCGCTGGCCGTCCCCACGGGGTTGGAGCTGCCCTCGTACAACGTCTTCGGCAAGTCGGACTTGCGGATTGATCGTGCGGTGGGGATCCCTGAGGACGACCGGGTGTTTCTGCGGAAGCGGGACCGGGAGCTGCGGGAGCGGTACGCGGAGCTGCGGTTCGAGTCGCACAAGGGGCCTGTGCACGGGGATGCGCATGTGCAGAACCTGATGGTGGACGACCGGGGCAAGGTCATCCTGATCGACTTTGAGAACTTCTGCTTCGATCACCCTGAGTGGGATCTGATGGTCACTGCGGTGGAGCATCACAGTCTGGGGTGGCAGACGGCGGAGCAGTATGCGGACTTCGTGGCGGCGTACGGCCGGGATCTTCGGGATTGGCCTGGGTACGCCACGCTGCGGGGCATTCAGGAGTTCCATATGACGACGTGGCTCATGCAGAACGTGCGGGAGAGCGAGCGGACCGCGCAGGAGTACCGGCGGCGGATCGCGGGCCTGCGCAACGATGATGCGCCGAGGGACTGGCGTCCCTGGTAGGGGTTATTCGTCGTCCAGGCGGGCGAGGGCGTCTCGAACCTTGTCGTTGAACGCGGTCACGGAAGGGTTCGCCGTGTGGGCGCTGATCTCGTGCTGGAAGTCGGTGATGTAGCGCTGGAAGCGGGCGGACTGGAGGGAGTCGCCGGCCTCTACGGCGAGGTTGGCCGTGGAGAGCGCGGCCTCCAGTTCGCCGTTGAGCAGCTGGCTCTGGGCGAGCACCATGCGGCAGAAGCCGAGGGTGCGGGCGTACTGCGGATCGGTGGCGTCGACGGCGCGCTGGGCGTGGGCGAGGGACCCTTTCCGCTGCTTGAGGTCGCGGAAGCAGTGGCAGAACTCGCCCATCAGCTCGGCGGAGTCGAAGTAGGCCAGCCACTCGGGGTCCTCGGTCGCGTCTGCCCGCTCGAAGTGGCGCTCGGCTTCGTTCATTGCGCGGCCCGCGCCGATGGGGTCGCCTGAGTTGGACAGGGCCCGTGCCTCCATCGCGGAGTACATCGACATGGCGCGGGGCGTCGCCTTGCCGTGCGCTCCTTCGATCGCGGCGCGGGCGAGTTGGATGGCTTGGGCGTTGTTTCCCAGGTAGTTCGCTTGGTGGCTGAGGTTGGCGAGGATGCGCGAGCCGAACATGCGGTCGTCGACGACCTTGGTCAGACGCAGGGTAGAGATCATGTAGCGGTGGGCGAGTCGGTGGTTGCCGGAGTCGTACGCGGTCCATGCGAGCAGCTGCGCGATTTCGGCGGCTGCCCCGTGCAGCGCTGTGCCGGTCTTCTCGCTGTACCTGGCGCTCAGCAAGGGCAGCACCTCGTGGCGGAAGTAGTGACGCAGTGCCTTGTGGCCATGGCCACCGCCGTACAGGAAGTCCAGTTTCATGAACATGTCCGCGGCGGTGCGGATGGCGCGCACGTCGCGCATGCCGACGCGCTGGGATACCTGCCTGTCGGCCTGGATGCCATCGGGGCGGGCGACCATCCATGACAGGACGGCGGCGCTGAGGTCCCCGTCCGCGATGATCAGGCGGTTGCCGGTGTCCGTCTCGGCCCGTTCGCCGGTGAGGCTGTCGAGTGACGATAGAGCCTCGGATAAGGACTGCGGATAGCCGACGGTTACCGGGGCGACGGGCGCAGCCTGGGGGAAGAATCCGAGATCGGTGGGAGTGATCCGACGGCGGAGCTTGACGCTCAGCGCCTCCGCCATGATCGCCGCTGTTTGGGGCTGGATGCCGGATCCGTCCCGCCATCGTTGTACGGCGACGTGAGTCGTGCCGAGTGACTGCCCGCGCTGCTCGGCGAGATCCCGCATCCGCTTGGCCAGCCCCTTGTTTGAGACGCTGGCCTCTTCCATGAGAGAGATCAGTTGCTCGTTCGGCTGTCGACTCATGGCCCCCTGCCATCGGTCACTGACGGCGAGTGAACATGGTGTCACAGATCACATGGTCAAGGGGGGTTCATGCGTGAACCCCCCTCTGCTCTACAGGTGTTCACGTGAACCCCCTGGTGAACGCTCCCGCTCGTGCATCCCACGCCGTTGACTGTCCACACGGAACGGCGGTCCAAAGAACCGCTGAAGTCGGGAGGGGACATGATGAATGGGCCCTTGGACAACGTGAGCAACATGAGTCAGCGGAAGCCCTGCATTCTGCCGTTGATCACTCCACGTGATGCGGCGAGGGTTTCGCCCCTGGAGAAGTACCGGGCCATGACGCTGTTCGCGGAGTCTTCGGACACAGCCCATGCGGCGCGCAACATGGCGCGTGAGGCTCTTCAGGATTGGGGGCTGCCTCAGCTCGTGGACGACGTCCGACTGGTGGTATCCGAACTCGTGGACAACGTCGTACACCATTCGGTGCCGGACAGCGTCCGCGCGCGTCCCGGTGGGTCGCGCCGGGTTGATGTGAGCCTGCGCAAGTGGCCGAAGTGGCTGTTCGTCGGCGTGGCGGATGAGGACTCAAGTCCGCCGGTGTCCCCCACGGGGGAGATCTTCATGCCGCATCTCGTCGGTGACCTGCCCGAAGCGGTGCTGCCCGACTCGGGGCGGGGGCTGCTGATCGTGCAACGGCTGGCGGATGCTCTGTGGTGGGCTCCTGAAGAGGGGGGCGGCAAGACGGTGTTCTGCCGCTTCGACCTCGACGGCTCATCCGCCGATCGCTCGCCGTAGCAGACTCCGGGCTGCCGTATCCCTAGCGCCTCCTGTGCAAGCTCGGGAGGTGGCGGCGGCCCGGTCCGGCCGGTCTGACCGCTCCGGCCGCATACGGGCGCGGCCCTTCGGGCCGTACGGGATCCCCTCCCGACGCGAGGGGCCGCGCTCCGTCAACCACATCCGAAGACCGAGACCGGGCCACCCCATCAGCCCTGGAAAGCGAAGGGTGGCCCGGCAGGGGACGCGACGGTCCCCGGTGCCTGATGGTACCGGGGCCGTCGTTGTGCATTTCTGCTCCGGTGCAAGGAAGTTGACAGAACATTACTTGGACCGGAACAGGGGTGGTCAGCAGTGACCAGCACTGGCGGGAACGGCCCCGGTGACGGGCTGGATGCTCTGGGCCTTGAATCCGTGCTGTGGGTGCCCGGCGTCGACTACGTCGGCGGATGGCGAGAAGCGCGGGAGTCGGCGGACCGGCTGAACCGCGCGCTGCTGGCGGCAGGCCTGGAGCTTTCTGAGGCTCGGGCAGTCGCCGATACGGCGGTAGACGGGCGGGGCGTCGTACGCCTGACCGGGTGGCCGGACGCGGTCGACAGAGTGGCGGGCCTTCTTGAGCTGGCGGCTCAGGAGCAGGGAGGGACGACATCGTGAAGCCTGCCTGCCCCGAGCGCTCGGCTTGGGCACGTCGCCGGCCGCAAGGGCTTTGGGCAGTAGCTGCCATGGGGCGAGAGAGTAGGGGGCCTTACGCTGGCCCGGCGGATCGGGCGGGCCCCTGCCCTGCCCGCGGTTGTGCCCGATCGGCCCCCTGCTCTGCGAGGCTCGCCCCATGGGAGCTGCGTAAAGCCCTGGAGGCCGTCGACCACCAGCCACACACAGACCGGGCCCGAGCGAAGCGGCGAACTCCTGCACGGTTGAGGGCTCCCATGGGATCGGGCGGCTGCCGCCGGACGGGACCGGCGGTCACGCCGCATGCCCGGCCGGGGCGGCAGGGCCGCCCGGCGCGCCGTAGGCGCGCCCTTGAGGAAGTGAAGAAGGTTTCGACCGATCGCTGCTCGCTGTCCGGGTCAGGCACGGGAACGGCGTGCGGCGGGTGCCTTGTCGGCGGTGATCCGGTAGGCGGCCTGCGCGCGGTCCGCGCCGAGGCGCATCTCTTCGAGGAGGAGCGGGCGGTCGTCGGCGCCGTGTGTGGTGCGGGACAGGTGGAGCACCGGGGTCGCGTCGGGCGTCTGCAAGGCGGTCCGCTCGTCGGGCAGCGGCATTCTGGCCTGCACGGTCTCCGACCACCACAGCGCGTGTCCGGCTTTGGCCAGCAGCTCGTAGATGCGGGCCGGTTCGCTGTCGGGGTGCTGTCCGAGTTCGGGCACTTCCTCGGCTACGGCGAAGGGAATCAGCGTCCGGTGGAGAGCGCGGGTGCCGGATGCCGGATCGAGCAACAGGCGGTCGCAGCCGAAGAGGGCTTCTTCTTCGCCCAGGTGCAGCGCCTGGCCGGTCTCGGCGGTAGTCCGGGTGCGGTAGACGCCCGGCTCCTCGCTCTGTTCCCAGGAGGTGCCGGTGTGGGTGGTGTACCGACCGGCTCCGCTGCGTGTGATGCGTCGTTCGATGGTGAGCACGGGTGCTGGGGACAACCGGACGAAGCTGCCCTTGCCGTGGATGACCTCGATCAGCCCTTCCGCTCGGAGCGCTGCGACGGCGTTGCGCACGGTGGGGCGGGAGACGCTGTAGCGCTTGATCAGCTGGGCTTCGGAGGGCAGCGGTGCGCCGTGCTCGTACTCGCCGGACAGGATCGCTTCGCGCAGTGCTGCCGCGACCTGCTGGTAGAGGGCTCCGGGGCGCTGGATCTCCGTCATATCGGGGCCTTCGTCTCGATGGAATAAGCCACATCACACAAGCGACGTCAGTCGCCACTCATCACTCGTCAGCATAAGCACTTGCCCAACTCCCGTACAGAGCCACATACTCGCAACTCATAAGGACGAGTGACGTCAGATTGAGAGTCTGACGTCCCGACAGGCCAAGGAGGCCACAGATCATGCAGTCCATCCCCGTGGACGTGTCCCGGCTCGGCGTACTGCGGTGCGCCGTCCTGCCGGAACCGAAGCTCAGCAACTTCGAGACGAAGGAGGAGAAGAAGGACCGCGACGGCAACACGATCTACACCGTGGCCGTGACCGTCCGGCAGGAGGGACGGCGCATCTCCGTGATCGAGATCGCCGTGAGCGGTGAACCGAAAGGACTCGAAGAGGGGCAGATCGTCAAGGTCACCGGCCTGGAGGCGTTCGCCTGGGCCATGGGCGACCGGCACGGGATCAGCTTCCGCGCCGACTCGATCGCTCCCGCGACCTCCGGTCCTGTGAAGGGAGGAGGTGCCTGATGGGACCCATCACTCTCGCGTTCGCCCTGGCGGCACTCGCCTGGATGCTCGTCGTAGGCGACTGGCTTCGGCAGCACCGGCCCGTCTGGCACTGGTACATCGCGGGCTATCCCGTCACCGCTCTCCGCGTGCTGTGGACGTGGCGACGGGTGACCACGCTCAACGACCTCGCGGTGTCCCGCCGACCGCCGCGCGGACTCGTCGGTGACGCGATCGTCAAGGGCGAGGCTTTACGCCCCGTACCTCCCCGAGCATCCTTCCCCAAGGCGACTCGGACGGGCCTGTCTCTGATCGTGCGACTGCACGCAGGGCAGACCCCGGCACCGTTCATGGCGGCGGCCGACGCTCTGGCGCACGCCTGGAGGGTTCACGCCGTACGGGTGACCTCACCCGAGCGGGGCATCGTGCACCTGACAGCGACGGCCACTGATCCGCTTGAACGGCCGGGCATCGCTACTGCTCCCGCAGCCTTGATGTCCGCCCTGATCGGAGTGCTGGAGAGTGGCGGAGCGTGGGTCATGAACCTCCGCCTCGTGCCGCACTGGCTGATCGTCGGCGCGACCCGTACCGGCAAGTCCACCCTGCTGGCCCGGTTGGTCGCCCAGCTCGCCCCGCAATCTGTGGCGCTGGTCGGCATCGACTGCAAGGGCGGTATGGAGCTGGGGCTGTTCGCTCGGCGGCTGTCGGCGCTCACCACCTCGCGCCGTGAGGCCGTGGCCGTGCTCGGAGCCCTGGTCGTCGACTTGCAGCACCGCATGGCCGCTTGCCGTGCCGCGGGCGTCCGCTCGATCTGGGAACTGCCCGACAAGCTCCGCCCCGTGCCGGTCGTCGTGATCGTGGACGAACTGGCGGAGCTGTACCTCACAGACGGCACCCGGACGGGGAAGGCGGAGGCAGAACAGTGCTCGACCTCTCTGTTACGGCTCGCTCAGCTCGGCGCGGCGCTGGGTGTCCACCTGGTGATCGCCGGACAGCGGGTCGGCTCCGACCTCGGCCCTGGAGTCACGGCGCTGCGTGCTCAGCTCTCCGGCCGAATCTGCCACCGCGTCAACGACCCCGGCACGGCGGAGATGGCCCTCGGTGACCTCAACAAGGACGCCGTGGCGGTAGCCCAGTCCATCACCGCGGAGGAACGCGGGGTCGCGGTCTGCACGGGCGCTGACGGCGGCTGGGACCGCGCCCGGTCCCATCTGACCACCGCCGAGGAAGCCACTGCCACAGCCGCCAAGCACGCGGCGCTCACCCCCGAACTGCCCAGCGTCACACACGCGCTGGCAGCGCTGGAAGGGAGCGCAGACGCATGAGCGAAGCAACAGCCCTGCCGCTTGTGGTGGTCTTCGGGATCATCACCGTCCTCCTGGTCCGTGCCCGTGACGTACGCGCTTGGGAGGCCGTCTGCATCGGACTCTTCGGTCTCTACCTCGGCCAGACACCCGTCATCTTCACCGTCGACGGCCTCATGAACTGGATCTTCAACGGCTTCAGCAACGGCTGACGAAGGGAGGCCACACCATGCCCATGCGCCCAGTGCGCTGCCCGCACTGCAAAGGCGAAGGAAGCCGCAGCACCCGGACCGGCCGCGTGCACCGCTGCCGAGTCTGCCGCGGCAAAGGCACCATCATCCGCTGACCCACCCGCCCGACCTGAGAGGGGCGACCACATGGACGACACCCCGCCACCAACCGACACCCAAGCCGCTGCGGCGGCCCACCCCGGGAGGTCCCCACCATCACCACCGAGAACACCTCGGCCGACAGGCGCGCCACGCTCGACCGCGCGGCGCGCCTGCGTCAGCTCTCAGAAGTCGACCGCGACGCCATACGGCTCGCCCAAGATCCCAAGTTCACTCGCTGGCTGGAGCAGATCGCCTCCACAGGCGGCTGCGCCCACCCGGTCCACCTCTCAGGCTCAACGACCACCTGGTCCACAGCCACCAACGAGATCCTGCACCACTACGACACCCGCGACGAACCCGGCGAACGGCTCTCCGTACGCTGCCGCAACCGCCGAGCCACCGTGTGCGCCCCCTGCTCCCGCCTCCATGCGGGCGACACCTTCCACCTGGTCCGCGCCGGGCTCCTCGGCGGCAAGAGCGTCCCCGAGTCGGTACGCACCCGGCCCCGGCTCTTCGCCACCCTGACCGCCCCGTCCTTCGGGCCTGTGCACCGCGCTGCGGATGGCGAACCCTGCCGCCCCCGGCGCGACGGCGGCCACTGCGAACACGGCCGACGCCTTGGTTGCGGGACCGCGCACGATTCGGCCGATCCTCTCGTTGGCCAGCCTCTGTGCCCCGACTGCTACGACTATCCCGCGCACGTCCTCTGGCACGCGCACGCAGGAAAGCTGTGGGACCGCTTCGTCATCGGCGTCCGCCGCCGCCTCGCCTCCTCGGTCGGCCTCGCCCAGTCCGACTTCCCTGCCCACGCCCGGCTGTCCTTCGCCAGAGTCGCGGAGTACCAGCAGCGCGCAGCCGTTCACGTTCATGCAGTCGTCCGGCTCGACGGCCCGGCCGGACCCGATGACGAACCCCCTGCCTGGGGCACGGTTGCCCGGCTCACCGACGCCATACGCACATCGGCTGCGCATGTCCTGGTCCGCACCGCTTACAGTCCGGCTGTCGGCGAACTCCCCTTGGCCTGGGGTGCTCAGATCGATGTCCGTGCGCTCAACGCTGACAGAGACAGCATGTCCGATGACGCCGTTGCTGCGTATGTTGCGAAGTACGTCACCAAGGGTGCCCGCGAGACAGGGGCCGGCGCAGACCATCGACTGCTGACCTGGGACGACATCGACGCCGTACCGGCGACGCGGCACGTCCGCACCCTGATGCGCACCTGCTGGCGGCTCGGCGGGCTCGCTGAGTACGAGCCACTGCGACTGCGTGCCTGGACACATACCCTCGGCTACCGCGGCCACATCCTCACCAAGTCCCGCGCCTACTCGACTACGTATGCCGCACTGAGAGCCGAACGCGCCGAGCATCAGGGCCTTGGCCAGCCGCCCGATGCGGGCTCGGCAACCGATGCCCTCTGGCGCTACGTCGGCTCCGGCCACACCCCCGGCGCGGCACTCATCGCGGCCGGAGTCGCCGAAGACCTCGCGCGCAACGGCGCGATCGCGCGTGCCGAACTCAACTCCGCAACTGGGGTTGCTCTTGGCTCCGGATGAACTACGGGAGCGCGTGGCCCGGTCCCGTGCCCGCCAAGGTCTCCCGCCTCGGATTGAAGACTTGGCGGTCATTGAACGTGCCGTGCGGGTCTTCGCGCTGGTGGAGGCTGATACCCGTACGGCACGTCACCGTTCTACGCGATCCAGTCGAAGATGAAGCGGTCAGGATCCCAGCGCCTCCGGGGATCGGCCGGGGCGACCACGATGGATCGGACAGCAGCGGTCACGATCGCGCGCCGCTGAGAGTGGTTCATGCGCTCCCAGCGCGCCGCCATGTCCTCGAAGCTACCGATGAAGTCCAACAGGATCCCGCTGCCCGAGACGTTCGCGAGCTTGGCACGGTTCCGCTCCAACCGCACCTCGATCGGTTCGCGCGCGGTCATCCACTCTTTGCGTGTGATCTTCCGGTGGCCGAAATCAGAGGCGAGTTCCTCAAGCTCTTCCTCGTCCACCCGGATCTCTTCGTAGAGTTCGCTGCCGGTGTCATCGGGCTCACGCAGTCGTTCCATGAGCGTCTCGGATTCCAAGGCGGCCAGCAGCATGTCCCGCACATGCTCATCGGTCCGCGCTGCGTTGGCGGCCGTCCCTCCGCAGCTGTCTGCACCCGGCGTGTTCGGGCACACGTACCGTGGGACGCCGGAGCGCGGGCGGCCAACCATGCCTGTGCCGCAGGGCTTGCCATCCGCACGTGGCTTGCCACAGCGCAGAATCCCGGACAGCAGATAGCTGCGACGCTCGTCCCCCTCGACCTTCCGTCGCCGCTCCGGATCGGAGAGCAGCGCACGCAGACGATCAGAGTCCTCATCGCTGATGATCCCTGGCCACACCGCGTCTGCGACGATCTCACCAAGCAGCGGCCTGGTCCTCTCCCACGACCCGCGCGGCGTGTGTTCCCGCCGCCCACTGATCCGGGCCGATGCCAGCATGCGACGCAGGCCGGTGGGCTTCCACGGGATTCCCGCAGCTGTGACGATCCCCCGAGCCTGCCAGTCTCGGCAGATACTGGCCAGGCTCTCGGCGGCTAGAACACGCCGCGCACCCTCGCGAACAATCTCGGCTTCGCTGGGCCGGACGGTGACCCGGTCGTCCTCATAGCCGAAGGGGCGTCGACCGCCCCCGGCGATCCTGCCCGCTTCGGCTGCCTGCCGTCGCTGGCGCTGCTGCCGCTCCGCCTTGTGCTCCGCTTCGTGACGTGCGGCGGCTCCCAGCATCCGGGCGACCATGCGACCGGTCGGTGTGGAGAGGTCGACCTCCCCGGTGACGGTCGCGAGTTCCAGACCGTTCCTGTCCGCGAGATCGATGACGTCCTCCAGCTCTCGCGGAGACCGGGTGAGTCGGTCCACGTGCCAGCAGACGACCGCGTTCACGGTGCCATGGCTGATGTCTGTTAACAGCTCCTGCCAGGCTCGCCGCGGGGCTCCGGAGTAGGCGCTCACGTCATTGTCGGTGTACACGGTGATGACGTCCCAGCCCTTGCGAGCGCACAATGCCCGACAGTCGTCCTCCTGGCGAGCGACGCCCGTGCCCGCGCCTCCTCGGTCCTGGCTGATCCGGCAGTAGATCGCAGCGCGTATGTCCATGGGTCACATGGATACAGCCTCGTAGGCACGGGCGTGAGCTGCCCGATCGGCATCGTGCCCGTCGACGACTCGGCGCACCGGCCCTGACACGTTCGAAACTCACTCCCCGAATCTCGGCCTGCCCGCGGTCCGGGACAGCCGCTTCCCGTCCAAGTGGAAGCGGGACCGGATGACGTGGGTCATCAAGCCGCGTTGACGGTCTCTTTCCGTAGCGGAAGCCGACAGGAACCTGCAGCCAGAGGCCCGGTCACGGCGGTCCGGCGGAGGGCTCCGCCAGGTGCCGCCGTGGCATGCGGAGCAGGGTGCCCTCACATCTCCGGCGGGCTGACCGGTAGGCGTGGGAAATTGCCCGGGTCAGCACGACCCGACATGATCGTTTCCCGAGTCGCGGAAGTGCTGAATCGGACGAGCCCGGCCGCACCCGCAGAGGGATGGGGCCAGGTGTTGCCGCTGTGCTGGAGCAGGTGTTGCCGCTGTGCTGGAGGAGGACGAGATGCGCGGTGTGTGCAGCGGCTTCGTCACCATGAACGACGGCGTACGGCTGCACTACCTCGAGGCCGGCAGCGGTCCGGACATGCTTCTCGTCCCCGGCTGGTCGCAGACGGCCGCGCAATGGAGGCACCAGATCGACGACTTCGCGCGCACACATCATGTGATCGCGATCGACCACCGCGGCCACGGCGGATCCGACAGGCCGGATCACGGCTACCGGATCGCTCGTCTGTCGACGGACCTCCATCAGCTCATTTGCCTCCTGGACCTCACCGAGGTCGTCTGGGTGGCCCACTCCATGGGCTGCGCGCTGGCGTGGTCCTACTGGGACCTGTTCGGTGGGGACCGGCTGGCGCGCCTGGTGCTGTTCGACGAACCCGCCGTTCTGGTCCGCCAGCCGTACTGGCCGGACGGCCTGGCCGAACACCTTGGCGCGTTGTACGGCCTCGGACAGGTCGCCGATGTCGTCGCGGGACTCCGCGACCCGCGCTCGGATGCCGAGATCATCAGTGCCGAGTTCCTCAATGCCATGTGGACCCCGGCCGCCGACGAGGGGGACCGCCAGTGGGTTCTCGCCCAGAACCTGCTCCTGCCCAGGGAGTACGCCGGCAGACTTCTGCTGGACAACGTCATGCAGGACTGGCGTGACGTCCTGCCCAGGATCACCGTTCCGACGCTGGTCATCGGAGGGAGCGACAGCGTGATCCCCTCCGCTGCCGCGCGGTCAGTGGCCTTGGCCATTCCCGGGGCCGTCGTGCGGATCCTCCGCGAGCGTGCCAGCCACTTCGCATTCTGGGAGAACCCCGTCGCGTTCAACCGGGAGGTCCGGGCCTTCCTCGACATGCCCGTCGACGCCGACGGGCGCCTGGTGTCGGCCCGGCGGGCGCACAACGATGCGGCAAGCCCGCAGGAAGGGTCTGCGAACAAGGCTTGACGCCTGGACGCAGCCCACGCGGCCATCGGCCTCCCGGCCCGGTGGGCAGGCTGAGCTACACGGCCCCGTTTGAGTAGCCGTACTCTCACGCGGCCGTGCGGGCGGGACCACGATGACGGTCACACGGCCCGGACGGCGGGCCCACCAGCACGACGGCCACGGGCAGGCCATGTGGGCCGGCGCGGGTCCGTCGGCGTCGAGGAGCACCATGCGTTCCACGTTGCGCACCATCGCGAGCCTGACCTTCGGCAATTGGCTCTCAGGCACCTACCTCGGCCTCGCCGGATTCCTGCTCCTGGCAGGCGCTGGTGAAGACGGCAGCCTGGGCGCCGGGCTGTTCGCACTGTTCCTTGCGGGGCCGACAGGCGCAGCACTTCTCTCCGTCGCCAACGCTGCGGGCACCTGGGTGCAGACCGATGCGACGGTGTGGTGCATCCTCCTGTTCTCGTACACCTTCCAGGCATTCCTCCTGGGGCTGCTCGTTCGCGCCGTCCGGCGGGTCGTGGAAAGCGGCCGGACCGCCTGCCCCGCCGGGGACGAACTGTCGACTACTTGGCGCCTCTGACCGGGTGAGACGTCCCACGGACCTCGTCCCGCCGGTCCGTCCGGGCGGGCTGGATCGTGACGTCGGCCGGCTGTCCCGCGCAGGCCTCGCCCTGGACGCCGCCCCGGCGGGCCGGAGGGGGACCGGGATGGCTCTGCCCACGGGTTTCGCGGGCGGGCCCCAGCCGTATGGGGGTGTACTGGATGTGCTGGATGTACTGGATGTACTGGGTGTTCAAGCGCCGGAGCGGCTGGAAGGCCCAGCGCCTCCGGCGCTTGAGGAACAGGGTCCGGGGCGGCGCCCGGCTCCCGCTGCCGTCAGATCGTCGCCGCGTCGATCACGAAGCGATAGCGGACGTCACTCGCCAGCACCCTCTCGTACGCCTCGTTGATCTGGTCCGCGCGGATCAGTTCGATCTCCGCGCCCAGGCCGTGCTCCGCGCAGAAGTCCAGCATCTCCTGGGTCTCGGGGATGCCGCCGATCGCCGAGCCGGCGAGGGTCTTGCGGCCGAGCATGAGGGAGAAGACGTTGAGCGAGACGGGCTCTTCGGGTGCGCCCACGTTCACCAGCGCGCCGCCCGTCTTCAGCAGGCAGAGATACGCGTCGAACGGCAGCGGGGCGGAGACCGTGGAGACGATCAGGTCGAAGTGGCCGGCCAGCTTCTGGAAGGTGGTCTCGTCGCTGGTCGCGTAGTAGTGGTCCGCGCCCAGCCGCAGCCCGTCGCCCTTCTTGCGGAGCGACTGGCTGAGGACACTCACCTCGGCTCCCATCGCATGCGCGATCTTGACGCCCATGTGGCCAAGGCCGCCGAGGCCGACGATCGCGACGCGCTTGCCCGGGCCCGCCTTCCAGTGGGCGAGGGGCGAGTAGAGGGTGATGCCGGCGCACAGCAGCGGTGCGGCGACGTCCAGGGGCAGTTGGTCGGGGATGCGCAGCGTGTACTGCTCGTCCACGACGATGTGCGTGGAGTAGCCGCCGTACGTGGGGTCGCCGTTCTTGTCGAGCCCGTTGTACGTGGCGACGTTGCCGCCCGTGCAGTACTGGTGGAGGCCGGCCCGGCAGTTGTCGCACTCGCGGCAGGAGTCGACCATGCAGCCCACGCCCACCCGGTCGCCCACGGCGAACCTGGTCACGCCGGGGCCGACCTCGGTGACCACGCCCGCGATCTCGTGGCCGGGGACCATCGGGAAGATGCCCTCGGTCCAGCCGTCGCGGGCCTGGTGGATGTCGGAGTGGCAGATGCCCGAGTACTTGATCTCGATCAGGACGTCATGCTCGCCGACCGGACGGCGGGGGATGGCGGTCCGCTCCAGCGGCGCCTTGGCGGAGGGAGCCGCGTACGCGGGAACGGTGCTGTGCTGGATGTCGGTCTGGGAGGTGATCTGAGAGGTCATGGGCATCAGCCTGCGACCCTGCGACGCTGCCACCCAGCCCTCTGTTCTGCGTACGACCGGGGTGCGTACCACCGGCGTGCCTACCACTGGCAGTGACAGGTTCCCGCGCCCCCGTCCGGTCGCCGCCCGTAATACTGGCTGCTATGGACCAGCGTGCCGAACTCAGCGAATTCCTCCGATCCCGCCGGGCCCGGCTGCGCCCCGAGGACGTGGGCCTGCCGCAGTTCGGCAGGCGCCGCCGGGTGCCGGGGCTGCGCCGTGAGGAGCTGGCGCAGCTGGCCGGTGTGTCCGTGGCGTACTACACCCGTCTCGAACAGGGCCATGGCCGCAATGTCTCGCTTGAGGTGCTGGACTCCATCGCCCGGGCCCTGCGGCTGACCGACGCGGAGCGGGACCACCTCACCCATCTGGCGAAGCCCAAGCAGCAGAAGAAGCACCGTCGGCCGGCGTCCCGGCCGCAGCAGATGCGTCCGGCGCTGCAGCAGCTGCTGGACGCCATGGAGACGGTTCCCGCCTATGTCCTGGGGCGGCGGCTGGACATCGTGGGCTGGAACCGGATGGCCCGTGCCCTGCTGGGCGACGTCGCCGCGCTGCCCGCCAAGGAGCGCAATATGGCGTGGCAGGTCTTCCTCGACCCCAACGCCCGCGATCTGTACGTGGACTGGGAGAGCAAGGCGAGGGACGTGGTGAGCTTTCTGCGCATGTACGCGGGGTGCTCGGCCGACGATCCGCTGCTGCCGGGGCTGATCGGCGAACTGTCGGTGCGGAGCGAGGAGTTCCGGACGCTCTGGGCGGCGCACACCGTGCAGGACAAGTGCTTCGGCACCAAGGTGCTGCGCCATCCGCTGGTGGGCGAGCTGACCCTGTCGTACGAGACGTTCCAGCTGCCGGAGGACCACGATCTGTCGCTGGTGACGTACCACGCGGAGCCGGGGACCCGGTCGGCCGAGTCGCTGCGGCTGCTGGCGGGCTGGGGCGTGGAGGAGGTGCAGGAGCGGCAGCAGGACTGAGCGGGGCGGCCGGGTGGCGCGCGCACAGGGGAATGTCCGCGGACCGCAGACCGCGGACCGCAGACGGCAGACGGCAGACGGCAGACGGCAGACGGCAGACGGCAGACCGCGGACGGCAGCACAGACCGCGGGACCGCAGACGGCAGATCGCAGACGGCGGACCGCGGACCGCAGAGGCGGAGGCGGCAGACGTGAAGGCGGCGTCCCCCGGAGCAGGGGGACGCCGCCTTCACACGGTGGTGACGGCCGTCAGACCGCGGAGCCGGCCTTCCAGTCGGCCCAGCTCATGTTCCAGCCGTTGAGGCCGTTGTCCGGCTTGATGGTGGTGTCCTTGGAGTTCATGACGATCACCACATCGCCGACGATCGAGTTGTCGTAGAACCACGCGCCGGGCTGGTTGGGGTCGTTCGCGCCCTGAGCGTCGTTCAGGCCGACGCAGCCGTGGCTGGTGTTGACCTTGCCGAAGATCGAGTCGGCGCCCCAGTAGTTTCCGTGGATGAAGGTGCCGGACGTGGACAGCCGCATGGCGTGCGGCACGTCCTTGATGTCGTACTCGCCCTTGCCGTCGTCGTCCGTGAAGCCGACGGTCGCACCGTTCATCCGGGTCTCCTTGAACTTCTCGGAGATCACCATCTGACCGTTGTACGTCGGGGTCTCCGGCGAGCCCGCGGAGATCGGGATCGTCTTGATCGTCTTGCCGTCCTGGGTGACCGTCATGGTCTTGGTCTCGGCGTCGACGGTGGAGACCTGGTTGCGGCCGATCTTGAACGTGACCGTCTTCTTCTGTACGCCGTAGACGCCGTCCGCGCCCTCGACGCCGTCCAGCTCCATCTTGAGCGTGACGGTGGAGCCTTCCTGCCAGTACTGGTCGGGGCGGAAGTCCAGGCGCTTGGAGTTGAACCAGTGGCCAACCACCTCCTGGCCGCTGGTGGAGCTCACCGTGATCGCGGACTGCACGGCCTTGCGGTCGGTGATCTCCTTGTTGAAGTTGATCGACACCGGCATGCCGACGCCGACCGTGGAGCCGTCCTCCGGCGTGAAGTAGCCGATGAAGCTGTTCTCGGGCGAGACGGTGGTGAAGGAGGCGTTCTCGTGGGCCTCCAGGCCGTCGGCGTCCTTGGCGGTGGCCGCGATCTTGTACGTGGTGGAGCGCTCCAGCTGGCCGTCCGGCTTCCAGCTCTTGCCGTCGGCGGCGAGCGTGCCCTGGACGGACTGGCCCGCGGCTGTCGTCAGGACCACCTCGGTCAGGGTGCCGTCAGCCACGGTGACCTTGGCGTCGTCGTTGATGCCCACGTTCGTCGCGCCGTTCTTGGGCGAGATCGTTATTCGGGCCTTCGACGTCTCCTTCGCCGCCGCCTCGTCGACCTGGGCCTGCGACTTCTTGGAGCCGTCGGCGCCGCCGCCGCTCTTGGCGCTGTCACCGTCGCCGCTGCAGGCCGACAGCACCAGCACACCGCCGAGCACCGCGGACGCCACCATCAGGCCTCTGCGCCGCTTGCCGTCCGTCATCACACGCTTCTCCATCGTCGCCGAACCCCTGACAACCATCTGTTAGGACAACACGCATTCCGGGCCATCCGGTTCCACACCTCTCGGGATGTGGGAAACAACACTCAACGGTCCCGGCCACTGACAGACGTCGGCGGGGCCCGGCCGGTTGCACCGGGCCCCGCAACGCGTCCGCACCGTGACCGGGGCCCCCGCCCCGGGCCCGTGAGCAGACCCCTGACCTGGGTCGTGATCTGGGTCGTGATCTGGGCTGTGACCTGGGCCGTGGCCAGAGCCCTTACTGGTGCCGCGCGAGGTCCTCCTCCTGCTCGTCGGCCCCCTCGTCCGACTCCTCGTCCCCGTCCTCCTCGTCGTGCGCCAGCTCCCAGTCGTCGGCGTCCGGGTCGTAGTCGATCTGCTCGCTGCTCCAGGACGCCTGCGCCAGCTCCACCCCCGGCACCTCCGCGACGAGGTCGAACGGGTCCACGAGATACGCGAGGGCCTCCGCCTCGTCCTCGCCGACCGCGGACTCGGCGTGGGTCCGCTCCTCGTCCGGCATGAATTCGTCCGCCGCGATCCGGTCGAGGGCGCCGCCGATCAGCTGCTCCACGTCCTGGACTTCCAGCACCAAATCCACCCGGAGCCGTACATACCTAGATGTTTCAGAAGCACTCATACGACGGAGGGTAGAGCGCCGCACCCCGCCACCTCGACTTTCCCACGGCGGGGCGCGTTCACTAGCATCGGCGCACCCACCCAAGTCGAGGATGCCTCAAGGGGGATCGAGCCGTGTCCGCCGCACGTCGACCGCTGCTCACCGCCACTGCCGCAGGGACGCTGCTGTGTGCGCTGTGCTTCGTCCCCTCGGCCAACGCCACCGCCGAGCAAGAGGCCCGGGAGGCACGGGAGGCGCCGCAGACGGCGGCACAGCCGCAGAGCGCCGCCGCCCCCCTCCAGGCCCGGGCCGACGCCGGGTCGCAGGCCCAGGCCCGGGCCGACGCCGGGTCGCAGGCCCAGGCCCGGGCCGACGCCGGGTCGCAGGCCCAGGCCCAGGCCCAGGAACGGGACCTGCGGCTGGCGGACACGGGGAGCTTTGACACCACCCCGTATCTGCTCGGCGGCACCGCGCTGCTGACCGTCGGCGTGGGTCTGGTGACGTACTCGGTGCGCCGCCGTCCCGGTACGCCCGGCGGCACTCCGTACGCCTGAGGGTCTTCCCCGGCCTTCCCTGTGTCTGAAGGCTCTGCACGCGCCCGGCCGCCCGCAGCACGCACGACGGCCTTATCCGCGCCCGGCCGCCCGCAGCAGACACGACGGCGCCCTTGCGCCTGAGGAGCCTGCCGCATGCCCCGGGCCCGTACGCCCCGGACGCAGCTCAGCCAAGCGGGCCCGTCACCGGCTCCACGGCCTCGATCAGCCGGCCCTCCCGCACGAACGCCTCCGCGGCCTGAAGATCCGGCGAGAGGAACCGGTCCGGCCCCGGGCCCTCCACGCCGGCCGCACGCAGCGCGGCGATCGCGGCGCGTGAGGCGGGGGCGGGGGTAAGCCCCTCGCGCAGTTCGACGGCGCGGGCCGCCGCGTACAGCTCGACCGCGAGGATGCGGCTCAGCCCGGCGACGGCGGTGCGCAGCTTCCGGGCCGCGGACCAGCCCATGGAGACATGGTCTTCCTGCATCGCGGAGGACGGGATCGAGTCGGCCGAGGCCGGCACGGCGAGCCGCTTGAGCTCGCTGACCAGGGCGGCCTGCGTGTACTGGGCGATCATCAGTCCGGAGTCCACGCCCGGGTCGTCGGCGAGGAAGGGCGGCAGCCCGTGGGAGCGGCTCTTGTCGAGGAGCCGGTCGGTGCGGCGCTCCGCGATGGAGCCGAGGTCGGCGGCGGCGACCGCGAGGAAGTCGAGGACATAGGCGATGGGCGCGCCGTGGAAGTTGCCGTTGGACTCGACCCTCCCGCCCCCAGGGCCTTCGGCCTGCGAGGCGCCCCCGAGGAGGACGACCGGGTTGTCGACAGCGGCGGCCAGCTCCCGCTCGGCGACCAGACGGGCATGGGCGAGGGTGTCGCGGCCCGCGCCGGCGACCTGGGGGGCGCAGCGCACCGAGTACGCGTCCTGGACGCGGGGGGCCTCGTCCTGCTGGAAGTGGCCGACGAGCCCGGACCCCTTGAGCACCGCGCTCATGTTGGCGGCGGCGACGGCCTGGCCGGGGTGGGGGCGGATGGTGTGCAGTTCGGGGGCGAGCACCCTGTCCGTGCCGAGCAGCGCCTCGAGGGTGAGGGCCGCGGTGATGTCGGCGGAGGTGTAGAGGCGCTGGAGGTCGGCGATGGCCATGATCAGCATGCCGAGCATGCCGTCGGTGCCGTTGAGGAGGGCGAGGCCCTCCTTCTCGTGCAGCACGACGGGCTTGATGCCGTGCTCGGCGAGCAGTTCGCCTGCGGGGCGCACGACGCCGTCCGGGCCCTCCGCGTCGCCCTCTCCCATCAGGGTCAGGGCGCAGTGAGACAGCGGGGCGAGGTCGCCGGAGCAGCCCAGGGAGCCGTACTCGTGGACGACGGGGGTGATGCCGGCGTTCAGGACGTCCGCCATGGTCTGCGCGACCTCGGGGCGTACGCCGGTGCGCCCGGAGGCCACGGTCTTCAGCCGCAGGAACATCAACGCACGGACCACCTCGCGCTCCACGCGCGGGCCCATGCCCGCGGCGTGCGAGCGGACGAGGTTGCGCTGGAGCTGGGTGCGCAGATCGTGGCTGATGTGGCGGGTGGCGAGCGCGCCGAAGCCGGTCGACACGCCGTACACAGGCTCGGGCTTGGCGGCCAGCGCCTCCACGATCTCCCGCGCGGCCGTGAGCGCGGCCAGCGCCTGCTCGGACAGCTCGATCCTGGCGTTTCCGCGGGCCACGGCGATGACGTCCTCGGCGGTGGTCCCGGACGTGCCGACCACCACAGTGTGCATATCCATATTCAGCAGACTACGGACTGAATCGCAACCTGTCACCGGGGGGACTCGGGCGGCCCGTCCTGCGGACGTGCGGCGCGGAAGCTGCGGCGCTCGCCGGGCGGGCGCGGCGGGGCGTCGGCGAGCCGGAGGACCGCGCCGTCGCGGCCGGCCACCACGGGCTTCAGGGAGTGCGCGGCCTTCGCCCGGTACTGGGCGGCGTCGGCGAGCCGGAACAGGCGGCGGGCGGAGCGGACCTCGCCGATCGGATCCCCGGTGGAGGCGACCCCGCAGGCGACGCCCTCGCCCAGCTCCAACTCCGCTGCCCTTCTGCACAGTTCGTCGGCCACACGGACCACGTCGTCGGCGGTCGGGCCGAGGGCGACCAGGCAGAACTCGTCCCCGCCCAGACGGGCGGCCAGCGCTCCGGGAAGCATCGCGCCGCAGAGGGACAGCACGGAGCCGAACCGCTCCAGCAGACGGTCGCCGACGGCGTGGCCGAGGGTGTCGTTGACCTGCTTGAGGCCGTTGAGGTCGCAGACCACGAGGCTGACGACGTTGCCGTCGGCGCGGTGCCGCTCCAGCGCCTCGTCGAGGCGCGCGTCGACGGCCCGGCGGTTCGCCAGCCCGGTGAGAGGGTCGGTGAAGGCGAGTCTGCGGACCTCTTCCAGGCGCTCGGTCTGCGCGATGCCCGCGGCGACGACCGAGGCCAGAACGGTGGCGAAGTCGGCGTCCTCGCGGTCGAAGACGGGGGCGCGGAGGGGGCGGGCGACATAGAGCTCGCCCCAGGCGCGGCCGTGCAGCACGATCGGCGCGACGACGCAGCAGCCGCGGCCCCGGCGACGAAGGGCGGCCACCCGCTGGTGGCAGTAGCCGTGGCCGTCCTCGGCCGGGCCGTCGACGGTCTCCACCCACGCGTCGGGCTCGCCGCCGCCCGCCCATCGCTCGTGCAGAAACTCGGCGATTTCCGGGAAGTTGTGGACGGGGTAGGTCTCCGACTCCGGGAACTCCTCCTCGCCGTCGGCCAGTGCGCCCACGTTGACGAGCACCCTGAGCCGCCCCAGGTCGCGCTCCCACACCGAGAGCGCCGCGAAAGACCCGCCGAGCGCCTCGCGGGCGCCGTGGGCGGCGGCGCGCCAGGAGTCGCGGGGGGTCTGGGCGGCGGCCATGCTCTGCGCGAGGGCGACCACGGTCCGCAACCGCCGATCCTCAGCCATCATCCCAGCCTATGCCGTTCTGCCCGCATCCGGTCACCGATCGTGACGCCCTGGGGCCTGCGGACCCTCGCGGCACAGACAGCACCCCCGGGCCTGCGGACCACTCGCGGCACAGACAGCACCCCCGGGGCGCGAGGACTACCCGTGGCGCGAGGGCTGGACCCCTGCGCCGCTCACTCGCCCGGCCACTGCGGCGCGCGCTTCTCGTTGAACGCCGCCACACCCTCCGCACGGTCCCCCGAGAACGCCGTCGCACGCCACGCCGCGTCCTCGACGTCGAGGCCGGCCCGCAGGTCCAGTCCGTGGCCCAGCCGCATGGCCCGCTTGGCCGCGCGCAGTCCCACCGGGGAGTTCGCCGCGATCCGGGCGGCCAGCGCCAGCGCCTCGGTGCGTGCGTGCTCCGCCAGGATGTCCACGAGGCCCAGCTCGCGCGCCTCCGCGGCGTCCACGCGCCGCGCCGTGAAGACCAGCTCCGCCGCCCGTGCCGCCCCCACGCGCCGCGGCAGCAGCTGGGTGCCGCCGCCCCCGGGGATCACCCCGACCGACACTTCCGGCAGCCCCACCACGGAGGTCGCGTCCGCGACGATCACGTCGCAGGACAGGGCCAGCTCGAAGCCGCCGCCCAGGGCGAAGCCGTGCACCGCGGCCACCGAGGGCATCGGCAGCTCCAGCACACCGGTGTACGCGGCGCGTGCGGTCGGCCGCTGCCGCACCAGCTCCGCGTCGGTGAAGGAGTTGCGCTCCTTCAGATCCGCCCCCACGCAGAACGCGCGGTCATGCGTGGAGGTCAGCACCGTCACCCGTACGTCCCGGTCCGCGCCCAGCGCCTCGCACGCGGCCGCGATCGACCGCGCCATCTCGGTGGAGACCGCGTTCATCGCCTTCGGACGGTCGAGCACCAGCTCGGCGACCCGGCCCTGCTCATGCCTGCGGACGGCGACGAACTCGCCGAAACGCACTTCGGACGCGGACGCGGACGTGGACCCGGACGCGGACGTGGACCCGGACGTGGATGTGGACCCGGACGTGGATGTGGACATGCGCGCACCCTCCCAGAGACGATCGCAGGTTAACGACCGTTATCACAGCGGTACGGGCGATCCTAGACCTCTCGCCGCGCCAGCAGCCACGGCTCCACCACGCCCAGCCCGCGCACCGGCCGCTGCCACATCGGCTGAAGCTGGAAGCGGTACTTCGCCAGGGCGGCCGGGTCCTCGTCGGCCTCCGCCTTGGGCGCGTCCCCGTTCCGTACGATCTCCTCCGCGAACGCCCCGTCCACCAGCACCGCGTCCCTGGGCGCTATCGAGGTGAGCCGGCTGGCCAGGTTGACGGTCGTGCCGAAGACATCGCCCATCCGTGTGGTCACGGTCCCGAACGCGATGCCCACCCGCAGCGCCGGCATCGCCTCGTCGTCGGCCATCGTCTCGATCAGCCGGAGCGCGATCTCCCCGGCCGTGCCCGCGTCGTCCGCGGCGTACAGCACCTCGTCGCCGAGGGTCTTGATCAGCCGTCCGCCGTGCGCGGCGACCAGATCGGCGGCGGTGGTCTCGAAGGCCTCGACCAGCTCGCCGAGTTCCTCCTCCTCCATCCGCCGGGTCAGCCGGGTGAAGCCGACGAGGTCCGCGAAGCCGACCGCCAGCCTGCGGTCCACCATCTCCTCGTCGTCGGCGGCCTGCACGACCCGTCCTGTGGCCGCGGCGAGCTGCCGCCGCCACACGTACACCAGGAACTCCTCGAGCTCCGGCAGCAGCAGCTCGACCAGCGGATAGGTGACCTCGGTGCGGGTCATTCCGGGCTCGGGGGGCTCGGTGAGGCCCTCCAGGAAGGAGTCGATCTGCCATTCGGCGAGCCGGGCGGTGGTCTGCCCGGTCGAACGGGCCACCTGCACCGCCATGGGCTCGCTGAGCAGCCCGGCCTCGACCAGGCCCGCGAGCCGCCGCAGCGCCAGCACATCCGCCTCGGTGAGCGCCTTGGCCTGCCCGATGTCGGCGAAGCCCATGGCCCGCCAGAAGCGGGACGCCAGGTCCATCGACACCCCGGCCGTACGGGCCGCCTGGAAGGCGGTGTAACGGCGCTCCGCCCCCAGGATGAGCTGTTCGAGGCGGATGGCCAGCGGGTCGTCGGTCGGCTCCGCTGTGTGGTCCACCTCGTGGTGCGGCGTCGGATGCACGGACGACGCCCCCGAAGAAGCCGCGGAGGCCCCGGAGCCCGACGAGGAGCCCGACGGCGGCTGCGCACCCGCGCCGGAAGTGGTGTCGTCGACGGTCACCAGCCGCCTCCTGCCCGTTCCCTGCGCACTGCCCTGCCGATCTGTCGCTCGATCGCCTCAACGATACGTCAGGTGTGCCGTAGCTCACGTCCCGGAGGACGGGCCGAGCGCCGGCTCACCGGCCCCTGAGGCCCGGACCTGAACCTCGCGGGCCCGCTCAGGCCCCGGCCCGGGCCTCGCAGACCGGTTCAGGCCCCCGGAGCCTCGCAGCCCGGTTCAGGCCCGGTTCAGCCCGGATCAGGACCCGGCCGCCCGCAGATGCACGATGTCGCCGGCCCCGACGGCATGCCGCTCCCCGCCGTCCTCGGCCACCACCAGACGCCCCTCGCCGTCCACGGCCACCGCCTCTCCGGTCAGACTGCGGCCGCCGGGCAGCTCCGCGCGCACCGTGCGCCCGAGGGTCGCGCAGCCCGCCGCATATGCCTCCTGGAGGCCGGAACCCGCCGGATCTCCGCCCAGCGAGCGCCACCGGCGGTACCACTGCTCCAGGGAGCGCAGGATCGCGCGCAGCAGCGGGTCGCGGTCGGTGGAGACCGCATTCGCCAGGGCGAGGGAGCCCGCCTCGGGAACGGGCAGCTCATCGGGCCGCAGCGTGACATTGAGCCCGATGCCGACGACGACTGCGTCCTCGGTGACCCGCTCCGCGAGGATGCCGCCGGCCTTCCGCTCCTCCGTGCCGTTCGCCCCCTTCACCATGACCAGCAGGTCGTTAGGCCATTTGAGGGACATGTCGACGCCTGCCGCCCTGGCCAGGGCACTGGCCGTCGCCACTCCGGCCAGAAGCGGCAGCCAGGCCCAGTGGCGCACGGGCACGCCGTCGCCGGGCCGCAGCAGCACGGAGAAGAACAACCCGGAGCGGGCGGGGGCCGTCCAGGTGCGGTCCAGCCGGCCGCGCCCGGCCGTCTGCTCCTCCGCGACGAGCACCGCGCCCTCGGGGAGAGCGGCAGCACGCCCGCCGAGGTCGGTGTTGGTGGAGCCGATGGAGGGCACCACGTCGAGCGAGGTCCACAGCCCGCCCTCGATCAGCAGGGCTCGGCGCAGCGCGGTGACGTTCAGCGGGGGCCGGTCCAGATCGGACCAGCGGCTGCCGGATGCGGTACCCGGCTCATGGTCAGGGGTGTGCTCAGGCGCATTGTCTGGCGTCATGCAAGCCAGGTTAGGTGTGGTAAACGCCGCACTGCCGAACGGTATCCACGCCGATACGCTACGAGTCAGTAGCCAGCCACCCCGTCCCCTTGAGTCCCCCGTCCCCCCGTGACCAGGCAGGGAGCCGCATCCCGATGTCCGAGCCGGAAGAGATCGACATCCACACGACCGCGGGAAAGCTCGCGGATCTGCAGCGCCGGATCGAGCAGGCGACCCACGCCGGCTCCGCGCGCGCCGTGGAAAAGCAGCACGCCAAGGGCAAGTTGACCGCCCGGGAGCGGGTCGATCTGCTGCTTGACGAGGGGTCGTTCGTCGAACTGGACGAGTTCGCGCAGCACCGCTCCACCAGTTTCGGCCTGGAGAAGACGCGCCCGTACGGCGATGGCGTGGTCACCGGGTACGGCACGGTCGACGGCCGCCCGGTCGCCGTGTTCTCGCAGGACTTCACCGTCTTCGGCGGCGCCCTCGGCGAGGTGTTCGGTCAGAAGATCATCAAAGTGATGGACTTCGCGCTGAAGACCGGCTGTCCGGTGATCGGCATCAACGACTCCGGCGGCGCGCGCATCCAGGAAGGCGTGAGCGCCCTCGGCATGTACGGCGAGATCTTCCGCCGCAACACGCACGCCTCCGGGGTCATCCCGCAGATCTCGCTGATCGTGGGGCCGTGCGCGGGCGGCGCGGTCTACTCCCCCGCGATCACCGACTTCACGGTGATGGTGGACCAGACCTCGCATATGTTCATCACCGGGCCCGACGTCATCAAGACGGTCACCGGCGAGGACGTCGGCTTCGAGGACCTGGGCGGCGCACGCACGCACAACAGCACCTCGGGCGTGGCGCACCACATGGCGGGCGACGAGAAGGACGCCGTCGAGTACGTCAAGTCGCTGCTGTCCTATCTGCCCTCGAACAACCTCTCCGAGGCGCCGGCCTTCCCCGAGGAGGCCGATCTGACGCCGACCGGCGAGGACCTCGAGTTGGACACGCTCATCCCGGACAGCGCGAACCAGCCGTACGACATGCACTCCGTCATCGAGCACGTGCTGGACGACGGCGAGTTCCTGGAGACGCAGTCGCTGTTCGCGCCGAACATCGTCACCGGCTTCGGGCGCGTCGAGGGCTATCCGGTCGGCATCGTCGCCAACCAGCCGATGCAGTTCGCCGGCTGTCTGGACATCGACGCCAGCGAGAAGGCGGCCCGCTTCGTACGCACCTGCGACGCCTTCAACGTCCCGGTGCTGACCTTCGTCGACGTCCCCGGCTTCCTCCCCGGCGTCGACCAGGAGTACGGCGGGATCATCCGGCGCGGAGCCAAGCTGATCTACGCCTACGCGGAGGCGACCGTCCCGCTGATCACGGTGATCACCCGCAAGGCGTTCGGCGGCGCGTACGACGTCATGGGCTCCAAACACCTGGGCGCGGACCTCAACCTGGCCTGGCCGACCGCCCAGATCGCGGTCATGGGCGCGCAGGGCGCGGTGAACATCCTGCACCGCAGGACGATCGCCGAGGCCGCGACCGACGAGGAGCGCGAGGCCACCCGGGCGCGGCTGATCCAGGAGTACGAGGACGCACTGCTGAACCCGTACACGGCGGCGGAGCGCGGCTACATCGATGCGGTGATCATGCCGTCGGACACCCGTGCGCAGATCGTCAAGGGCCTGCGCCAGCTGCGGACGAAGCGGGCGAGCCTGCCGCCGAAGAAGCACGGCAACATCCCCCTGTAGGCACCCGTGCAATCCTCCGCAGGAAAGGAATCAGCGGTGATCAAGGTCGTACGGGGCAACCCGACACCGGAGGAGCTGGCCGCCGCGCTCGCGGTGGTGCGGGCACGCGCCGCGGCGACGGCGGCGGCTGCCGGGGAGGGCGCGCCGCTGCCGCCGGAGGGGTGGTCGGATCCGGCGCGCATCGCCCGCATGCGCAGGCCGGTGCCCGGGCCGCGCTCCTGGGCACGCACGTACTGGCCGCTCTGACCTGCCCGGGGACGTAACCGGGGCTCCGCCCCGGACCCCGTTGCGGGGACTCCGCCCCCGTACCCCCGCGCCTCAAACGCCGGCGAGGCTGAAATGTGCGAGCCCCGCCCTCAAGCGCCGGCAGGGCCGGATTTTCCGGCTCCTGCGCCCCACACCAGGCAGGGGGGATGCACGGGCCCCCGCGCCTCAAACGCCGGCGAGGCTGAAATGTGCGAGCCCCGCCCTCAAGCGCCGGCAGGGCCGGATTTTCCGGCTCCTGCGCCCCACACCAGGCAGGGGGGATGCACGGGCCCCCGCGCCTCAAACGCCGGCGAGGCTGAAATGTGCGAGCCCCGCCCTCAAGCGCCGGCAGGGCCGGATTTTCCGGCTCCTGCGCCCCACACGAGGCAGAGATGCACGGGCCCTCGCGCCCCAAGCGTCGGCGGGCTGAACGGGGCCGCCAACGCCGGCGGGGCTGGGATGTGGCTGAGCCGGATCCCAGCCCGTCCGGCGCTTGAGGACACGGCCGAAGGCCGTACAGGGGGTCCGGGGGCGAAGCCCCGGTTACGGGAAGGGGTGGGGCAGGGGAGAAGCTCCCCCCGGACACGGCCTGTGGCCGGGTCTCCTGAGTACCCGTACTCAGGCGCGGCACGAGCCGCCGCAGCAGGATCGAAGGCATGCTGTGGTCCGACCCAGACGACGAACCCCCGGAGGAACTGCGCGCCACGCAGGCGATGATGCGGCGCGCAGGGGTGGTGCTGGCGGTGGCGATGCTGCTGGCGATGCTGGTGGTCGGCCTGCACTGACGCCCCGGCCCCACCGGCATCGGACACCTGCCCGCGCCGCTGCGCGAGATGACGGGACGGCCGGCCACGGGCCCCCGCCGTCCGCCTACGATGAGCGCATGAACGCTCCCCGACGCCGTCTCGTCCTCGCGTCCGCCTCCCCCGCCCGGCTCGGGCTGCTGCGGCAGGCCGGCCTCGCCCCCGAAGTGATCGTCAGCGGGGTCGACGAGGACGCCCTCAGCGGGGCCACCCCGGCCGAGCTGGCGCTCGTCCTCGCCGAGGCGAAGGCCGCCGCCGTGGCCGGACGTCCCGAGGCGGCGGGCGCGCTGCTGATCGGCTGCGACTCGGTCCTGGAGCTCGACGGACAGGCACTGGGCAAGCCGGCGGACGCCGAGGAGGCCGTCACCCGCTGGAAGGCGATGCGCGGCCGTGCCGGGGTGCTGCAGACGGGCCACTGCGTGATCGACATGGCGACGGGCCGCCGGGCGTCGGCGACCGCCTCCACGACCGTCCGGTTCGGCGACCCCACGGACGCGGAGATCGCCGCGTATGTGGAGAGCGGTGAACCGCTGCGTGTGGCGGGCGCGTTCACGCTGGACGGGCGGTCCGCTCCGTTCATCGACGGCATCGAGGGCGACCACGGCAACGTCATCGGCCTCTCGCTGCCGCTGCTGCGCCGGCTGCTGGCGGAGCTGGATGTCCCGATCACGGAGCTGTGGAGCTGAACGAAGGCTTGACTTCCGCTCCCCGGCCTAAGGGCTGGGGATTCCTACGACGGTCGTCTGACCGTTTCGGTGGGTTCCTGCTTCACCGCGCTGGGCCGGTACGAGTACCGGTCTTACCTGCGCTCGACAGGCTGACACCGCCAGTCCGGCGGCCTTGGCGACGTTGACCGCCGCGTTGATGTCCCGGTCCAGGACGGCCCCGCAGGCCCCGCACGTCCACGTACGGACGTGGAGGGGCTTGAGGCCGTCCTTCACGCCGCACAGGCAGCAGACCTGAGAGGTCGGCTCGAAGCGGCCGATCCGGATGAAGATGCGCCCGTACCGGGCGGCCTTGTACTCCAGCATGGTCACGAACGCCGACCATCCGGCGTCGTGCACGGACTTGGCCAGGCGCGTGCGGGCGAGTCCCTTCACCGCCAGGTCCTCCACGGCAATCGCTTGGTTATCGCGAATGATCCGTGTGGAGAGCTGGTGGTGGAACTCGCGCCGCGCGTCGGCCACCTGTGCGTGAGCGCGGGCGACCTTGATGCGGGCCTTGTCCCTGTTCTTTGATCCCCTGGCTTTGCGGCTCAGACGCTTCTGCTCGCGCTTGAGCTTCTTCTCGGCCCGGCGCAGGAAGCGCGGGGCATCGATCTTCGTGCCGTCAGAGAGGACGGCGAAGTGCCCCAGCCCCAGGTCGATGCCGACCACGGCATCCGTCTCGGGCAGCGTCTCGGGGTCGGTCTCGACGATGAACGATGCGAAGTACCTGCAGGCCGCGTCCTTGATCACGGTCACCGTGGACGGGACCGAGGGCAGAGCGCGGGACCACTTGACCCGCACATCGCCGATCTTCGGCAGCGACAGGTCTTTGCCGGTGGTGATCTTCCAGCGGGCGTTCGCGGTGAACCGTACGGCCTGCCGGTTGTCCTTGCGGGACTTGAAACGGGGTGCTCCCATGCGCGGGCGCTTCCCCTTCAGCCCGTCGAAGAAGTTCCGGTAGGCGGTGTCCAGGTCCCGCAAGGACTGTTGCAGCACCACGGAGGAGACCTCACCGAGCCAGGCGCGTTCCTCGGTCTTCTTCGCCTCGGTGATCAGCAGCTTCGACATATCCCCGGTCTTGGGGAACGCCTCGCCCGCGGCTCGGGCGGCCTCACGAGCCCGCAGGGCGTCGTTGTAGACCACCCGCGCACACCCGAACGCCTGAGCCAGCGCGGAGCGCTGAGGACCGTTCGGGTACAGGCGGAAGCTGTACCTCAACTGCATGCCGATCACGGTATTACATTTGGTTTATGGCCGAGTATCAGAACATTCGTACTGGTAGACACTGCGCTTTCGTCCCTTCACACGCACTTGGCTTTCGTGACGAAGTACCGGCACAAGGTCTTCAAGGACGCCCACCTGACGCGTATGGAGGAGATCACGCGGGCCGTCTGCGAGGACTTCGAATGTGAGCTGGTCGAGTTCAACGGCGAGAACAACCACGTCCACCTGCTCGCGAACTTCCCGCCGAAGGTCGCCCTGTCCAAGCTGGTCAACAGCCTCAAGGGCGTCAGTTCCCACAGGCTCCGCCAGGAGTATCCAGAACTGGTCCAGCACTACTGGCGGGCGCAGCGCCTGTGGTCCGGCTCGTACTTCGCCGGGTCGGTGGGCGGGGCTCCGCTGTCGATCGTGCGGCAGTACACCGAGCAGCAGAACCGGCCCGTCTCAGCTGAGGCCGACAGTGCGGGCCCGTGCGCACAGCGCGGGTCAGAGCACTTCCCAGAATCGCTTCACCACCGACCTGAAGCCCGATGCACTGCGATTAGACCCAGTAGCGGCTGCGCCCACCCGGCGGAGCCGCTACGTCGTCGGATGCTGCGGGTGAGGGGACGTGCTCACTCGTCATCCGCCTGGAGCCGAGCGCCCTAAAGCCACTCCAACGCAATGATCACGGCAGCCGCGTCGTAGGGCCTCTGGACGTCGAGGCCTGTGTACCTCTCGAAGGCGTTGAGCCGGTTCAGCACGGTGTTGCGGTGACAGTTCATCGCCCGGCCCGTGTCACCCAAGCTTCCCGTTTCCAGATACGTGCTGACCGTCTCCAGGATCTTCCTGCGCTCCAGTTCCGTGCAGTTCTCCAGGTACGGGAAGACAATCTGTCCCAGGTCACACCCGACCCCGGCCAGAAGATGACGGGTCACCGACCGCCAGCGGTCCGACAGGGTGGCTACGCCCGTACTGTCCATCGGCAGGTCGATCATGATCTCTCTGGCGGCCGCAGCAGACTCTCTGATCCTCGCCAGCCCTCTGGCGACCGGGGCCACGGCCACCATCAGGCCGGCGAAGAGCTCCCGGGCGGGGTGCGAGAGCCGCCGGAGGGCCACTTCGTCCGTCGGCCAGATGAACAGGGTGTGGTGCCCCATATCGAAGGCAAAAGGGGTCCAGACGCTTCGCGCGGCGCCACGGATCCGACGGCGGATGACGGCTCCGTCCTCCCGGGAAGCAGCGGCCACGCAGAAGTTTCCCGTCAGTGGGACGCGAAGCGCGCCGGCGATCCGTTCCAGGGCGGCCTCGGTCGGCCGCGACGGAGCGAACAGCTGCGACAGGTACTGCCTTTGAAGGTCGGCGTTGGCCTGCTCGATGGCCAGCTGCTCCGCGAGATAGTGCTCCTGGACGTGCGCCGCGAACTCGTCGACCGTGGTCCAGACGCATCCGGCCCGACGGACCAGGAGTGCCGGGTCCACCTCCGAGGACGACTCCGCGAGGTGTTCCCACAGCACGGTGAAATCCAGGCGGATGGCGCGCAGCAGGCTGTCCAGCGGAACGGCCTGCCGAGCGCGCCGGGTACCCAGTGATTCGGCGACAGCGACGAGCCTGCTCGTAGTCCCGTCGGAACGCAGACTGTCCAGGATCGCTGTGAACGACTCCGCGCTCGACCGTCGCAAATCCTCTGCGGTCAGCTCGGAATCGGCATAGGAAGGGTCCGCCATCGCGCGTGCCAGGAACTTCTCCACCATGGCGCCCAAACTTCCGCGCGTCCGCTCGATGAGGTCGTCCCATCGCTGTTCATCCTGACCGGACACGCCTGCCTCCTTCTGCCTGGTGCGATGCCTCAGATATTACGACGCCTCGAAGACCACCCACTCTGCTCTGCCAACCCATGGCATTGTGCATACGCCAAATTTTACGCCTCTCGCACCGTGCGACTTTCCATTGTCCGTTCGCCTGACCACTGACAACCTTCCACTTGCACCCCTTCGACCCCGGCACAAGGAGGAACTCGTGACTGTGTGACACGGGCACCGAGGCAACGCTCCCGAGAGGCTCCGACGGCGAGGAACCCGAATACCGGAAAGGCCTCTCGCATCGCCAGATGCAAATGATCGGAATTGGCGGCGCCATTGGCACGGGTCTTTTCCTCGGTGCGGGCGGAAGCCTTTCCTCGGCGGGTCCCGCCCTGGCGATCATCTATGCTTTCTGCGGCGTCTCTTCGCCTTCTTCATTCTGCGAGCTCTCGGCGAACTTGTTCCGCATCGACCGAATTCCGGCTCCTCGTTTCCTACGCGCGTGAATTCTTCGACGAGAAAGCCGCCTACGCATCCGGCTGGGTATCTCTTGGGCGCTCACCGCCATCGTCGACATCACCGCGGTCGCCGCGTACCTCCACTACTGGCCGGCGCCCACCAGCGTGCCGCAGTGGCTGCTGGCCCTTCTCGTCCCGGCACTCGTCGTCGGCTGGTAAAGCGTGCGCAGCCGGGTCCCCGCCCTCGCAGCCGAGTCCTCCGCACCGGCTCCCTCCGAAATCCCCTGACCCGACTTTCCCAGGAGAAAACACATGACCACCGAGCACATGACCCCGGACTCCGACTCCGAGCTGTTCCTGCGAGACTTCCGCTCGCTGAGCCGGATCGGCGAGACACCCGGCGGAGGCGTGGACCGGCAGGCCGCGACCGTCGCCGACGCCCAGGCGCGGGCCTGGTTCACCGCCCTGCTGAGCCAGTACGGCTTCACCGTCGAGGTCGACGCCATCGGCAACGTCTTCGGGCTGCTGGAGTGGAACCCTGGAGCACCGTACGTGCTGGTCGGCTCCCACCTCGACAGCCAGCCCCTGGCCGGCAAGTTCGACGGGGCGTACGGTGTCGCGGCTGCCCTGCACGCGGGCCGGCGGCTGGCCGCGGGTCATGCCCCCGGTCACCGGCCGAAGTACAACCTGGCGGTGGTGGACTGGTTCAACGAGGAGGGGTCCCGGTTCGCCCCGTCCATGATGGGCAGCTCGGTTTTCACCGGAAAGATGACGGCAGCGGACGCCCTCGCCATTCGTGACGTGGAGGGAGTGACCGTCGCCGAGGCCCTCGCCGCCATCGGGCACTCCGGGTCCGGGGCCGGGCCGGCGCCCGCCGCGTGCGCCGAGATCCATATCGAGCAGGGGCGGTCGCTGGAGGACTCCGGCACCACCATCGGGCTCGTCCACTCCTGCTGGGCGGCGGAGAAGTTCACCGTCACTGTGCGCGGCGAGCAGGCGCACACCGGGTCCACGGTCATCGCCGACCGCCGCGACGCCCTCCTCGGGGCCTCCCGTCTGGTGGTACTGCTGCGCGGGCTGGCCGACCGCTACCCCGCCGGGGGGTTGCACACCTCGGTCGGACAGCTCACCGTGCTGCCCAACTCCCCCGTCGTCGTGCCCCGCCAGGTCGACCTGACGATGGACCTCCGCTCGGCCGACGAGGAAGTCCTCGCCGAGGCAAAGCAGTTGCTGAAGGATGGCATCAAACTGATCGAGGACGAGGTGAACGTCCGGATCGAGGTTCGCGGCACCCATGCGTGGGGTGTCCTTCCGTACCCGGCAGCCGGTGTGGACCTCGCCCGCGAGTGCGCGGAATGCCTCGGCCTGACCAGCCGACCGGTGTACACGCTGGCCGGGCACGACTCCATCAACATGAACGACGTCGTGCCGACGGTCATGCTGTTCGTCCCGAGTCGGGAGGGGGTCAGCCACAACGAGGGCGAGTTCACCGAGGAGCCCGATCTGTGCGCCGGAGTCGACGTCCTGACTGAGGTGGTCCGGAGGCTGTGCGAGGGCTCGCTCGATGACTGAGTCCGGCCCTCTGACCGTGGCGGTCATGCAGGCCACCGGCATCGTCGGCGACGCCACCCGCAACCTGGCGACGATAGAGGAGTTCGCGACGCGGGCCGTGGCACGTGGTGCACGGCTTGTGGTGACGCCGGAACTGTTCGTCAGCGGTTACGGCCCGGCCGCTGTCGCCGACGACGACGGAGCCCTGCAACGCGAACGGCTCGCCGCCGTCGCCCGGTCCGCCGGAGTGGCCCTCGTCGCCTCGACCGTCGACCGCCAGGACGGCGAACGCTTCATCAGCGCATCGCTCTTCGACGGCACCGGGAGCGAACTGACCAGGTACCACAAGATGCATCTCTTCGGTGCGGCAGAGAACACGTTCTTCGCGCCCGGCCGGGAGCGGCCTCAGGTCGTCGACCTGCATGGCGTACCCGTGGCGCTCGGCGTCTGCTTCGACGTGGAGTTCCCCGAGTTCACCCGCGCGGCGGCGCTCTCCGGAGCCGAGCTGCTGTGCGTGCCCACCGCGGTTCCGCTGCGCCCGCCGGTCGACGGCCGGCCCGCACCGTTCGACACCCGGCTCGTCCCCGGCATGGTGGTGCCCACGCGGGCGTTGGAGAGCCAGATCTTCATCGCGTACGCCAACCACGCCGGCCCCGCCTTCGCCGGGCTGAGCTGCATCAGCGATCCCTACGGCCGACGCGTCGCAGCCGGCGAGACGGGCGAGGAGCTGGTGCAGGGCGACGTGAGCCGCAGTGTCCTCCGCGCGGCGCGTCACGACACCGACTATCTCGCCCTGCGCGGCTGACCAGCCCTCCCCGAAGCGACCGTCCCCCTCCCGCACAACCGATCCACGCCGGACCGCACCCCGGCACGAACCTTCAGGACGCCCCGTGAACACGCCCCCGCACAGCGGCATCAGCATGCTGATCCCCGACTTTCCCTTCTCCTACGACGAGTACCTCGCGCACCCCGACGGGCTCGGCTCAATCCCGCGCGAGCAGCACGGCACGGAGGTCGCCGTCGTCGGCGCCGGCATGTCCGGTCTGGTCGCCGCGTACGAGCTGATGAAGCTGGGGCTGAAGCCGGTCGTGTACGAGTCCGCTCAGCTCGGCGGGCGGCTGCGCGGTGCCTGTCAACCCGGTACCGGCCACCCGGTGGCAGACCTGGGCGGCATGCGGTTCCCCCGGTCCGCGCGCGCCCTGTTCCACTACATCGACATGCTCGGCCTCGACACGAAGCCGTTCCCCAACCCCCTCACCCCGGCCTCCGACAGCACCGTGATTGAGATCGCCGGGCGCAGGCACTACGCCGAGTCCTCCGCCGACCTGCCGCAGATGTTCCACGACGTCGCCGCGGCCTGGCAGGACTGCCTTGAGGAACGCTCCCACTTCGGGGCCATGCAGCAGGCGATCGCGGACCGCGACTACCGCACGATCAAGAAGCTGTGGAACGAGCTCGTTCCCCGCCTGGACGACATGTCCTTCTCGCACTACCTCGCCACGTCCAAGGCGTTTTCCTCCCTCCCCTTCGAGTACCGCGAGGCGTTCGGTCTCGTCGGCTTCGGCACCGGCGGCTGGGACACCAACTTCCCCGACTCGATGCTCGAGATCCTGCGGGTGGTCTACGTGGGTGCCGAGGACGACCATCAGCGCATCCTCGGCGGTGCTCAGCGCCTGCCCCAGCTCCTGTGGCAGCACGTCCCCGAGGACCTCGCCCACTGGCCATCCGGTACCAGCCTCGCTTCGCTGCACGGCGGATCGCCCCGCGGCGCGGTGCGGCGTATACGCAGGGCGGAGGGCCCCGGCGACCTGATCGAGATCACGGACAGGTGGGGCAGGACGTCGACCTACCCCGCGGTCATCGCCACGTGCCAGTCGTGGCTGCTGTCCGCCCGGATCGACACGGACGAGTCGCTGTTCAGCCACCATCTGTGGACGGCCATCGAGCGGACGCACTACATGCAGTCGTCCAAGACGTTCGTCGTGGTCGACCGGCCCTTCTGGAAGGACGTCGACCCCGAGACCGGCCAGCACGTGCTCAGCACCACGCTCACGGACCGTCTGACCCGCGGCACGTACCTGCTGGATGACGGCCCCGACAAGCCCGCGCTGATCTGCCTGTCGTACACGTGGAACGACGACGCGCTGAAGTGGCTGCCGCTCGACGTCGAGGAGCGGGTGCGACTGATGCTGCACTCCCTGAAGCAGATCTATCCGAACGTCGACATCGCCTCGCACATCATCGGTGATCCGGTCACCATCTCCTGGGAGGACGACCCGGACTTCATGGGCGCCTTCAGCGACAACCTGCCAGGTCACTACCGCTACCAGGAACGTCTCTACAGCCACTTCATGCAGGAGGGCTTCGCCCCGTCCCACCGCGGCATCTTCCTCGCGGGAGATGACGTGTCGTGGACCGGCGGCTGGGCCGAGGGCGCGGTCACAACCGGCTTGAACGCGGTGTGGGGTGTCATGACCCAGCTGGGTGGCAAGACCACTGCGGCCAACCCTGGCCCTGGCGACCGGTTCGACGAGCTGAAGCCGATCCGGCTGGGGTGACGGGCGGGCGTAGGTGAGGAAACTACTGCTCGGCAGGCGGTCCGCGGCGTGCGTAGCCAGGCCTCCAGGAGCTTGCCGAGGTCGCACGTGACACGAACGCGAGTGATACGGCCGTTCTCGATGTGCGCCATCCGGCTACGGGAAACGGCTCCCCGGTGCCGCGGGGGGCGGAACCCCGGGCAGGGCCTCAGGCGTGACCCCGGGCCGGGCAGGGGGCTCAAGCGGTGGCCTCAGGCGGGAGCGGCGCCGTTCGCGGAAGCGTCGGCAGCATCCGCCTCGGCCCCCTCCGGCGGAGCCTTCGCGCCGCGTTCCTCCCCGTACGCCACCAGCGTCAGCACGATCAGCCCCAGGACGATCATCAAGAAGGCGAACGCGCCCCAGCCCACGAGCCCCACAGTCACCGCACCCAGCACCCCGTGGGTGATCGCACAGGTGACCAGCAGGGTGCGCGCGGCGCGCCCCGGCGCCCGGTCCCGCACCCCGGCGAGCAGCGACACCGCGGCGCACGCCGTCAGATAGAGCCCGAAGGCGATGCCCATCGCCCAGGTTCCGGTGACCATGGCGTCCGGGTCGAGCCCGGCCAGCGACATGGACTGGCCGTCGGCGAAGGTGGCGAGGATGCCGTTGATCGCCACGATGCCGACGGCCTCCGCCAGCAGTACGAGTGCCGTCACCACGGCTGCCGGTCTGCGCACCACGGCGCCCCCAACCCTCAGTCACTCGATTACCGGAAGTACGTACGACAGCGCGAACGCTACTGACTGGTAAACCCTTGGACAAGATGTAGGACCAGATGCTCGGCGGGCCGCTCCACCGGGCAGACAATGATTGGGCCATTCGTAGGGACTCCACAAAGAAACCCATTCGGCCGCTGGACCCCTGAACAGAGACCTTGACCACATCACAGGTCTACTGTGCGAGGGGGGAACCCGTCGTACCTTTGGTGCGACAAGGGATTTCGCAGTCTGGGCGAGCCTCGAATCACGCTCCGTGTGGGCAAGCTCACCATTGGGGACGGGTCGATAGGCCGTGTCGGCAGTCCCTAAACTCAGCTTGTTTCAAGGAGGGAGCCATCGTGCGCAAGGTGCTCATCGCCAACCGTGGCGAAATCGCTGTACGCGTCGCCCGAGCCTGCCGGGATGCCGGGATCGCGAGCGTAGCCGTCTACGCCGACCCGGACCGGGACGCTCTGCATGTCCGCGCGGCCGACGAAGCGTTCGCCCTGGGCGGTGACACCCCGGCCGCCAGCTATCTGGACATGGCCAAGGTGCTGCAGGCCGCCAAGGATTCCGGAGCCGACGCCGTCCACCCAGGCTATGGCTTCCTCTCCGAGAACGCGGAGTTCGCGCAGGCCGTCATCGACGCCGGGCTGATCTGGATCGGCCCGCCGCCGCAGGCGATCCGGGACCTGGGCGACAAGGTCGCCGCCCGGCACATCGCCCAGCGCGCGGGCGCGCCGCTGGTGGCCGGCACCCCCGACCCGGTCAGCGGCGCGGGCGAGGTGGTGGCCTTCGCCGAGGAGCACGGCCTGCCGATCGCGATCAAGGCGGCGTTCGGCGGCGGCGGTCGCGGTCTGAAGGTCGCCCGCACCCTGGACGAGGTGCCCGAGCTGTACGACTCCGCCGTGCGCGAGGCGGTGGCGGCCTTCGGCCGCGGCGAGTGCTTCGTGGAGCGCTACCTGGACAAGCCGCGCCATGTGGAGACCCAGTGCCTGGCCGACCAGCACGGTAACGTCGTGGTGGTCTCCACCCGCGACTGCTCGCTGCAGCGCCGCCACCAGAAGCTGGTCGAGGAGGCCCCGGCCCCCTTCCTGAGCGACGAGCAGAACGCCGAGCTGTACCGGGCGTCCAAGGCCATCCTCAAGGAGGCCGGCTACGTCGGCGCGGGCACCGTGGAGTTCCTCGTCGGCCTCGACGGCACGATCTCCTTCCTGGAGGTCAACACCCGACTCCAGGTGGAGCACCCGGTCACCGAGGAGGTCACGGGCATCGACCTCGTACGGGAGATGTTCCGCATCGCCGACGGCGAGGCGCTCGGCTACGACGACCCGCCGGTGCGCGGTCACTCGTTCGAGTTCCGCATCAACGGCGAGGACCCCGGCCGCAACTTCCTCCCGGCCCCCGGCACGGTGACCGCGTTCACCCCGCCGACCGGCCCGGGTGTGCGACTGGACGCCGGCGTGGAGTCCGGCTCCGTGATCGGCCCGGCCTGGGACTCGCTGCTGGCCAAGCTGATCGTCACCGGCGCCAGCCGTGAGCAGGCGCTGCAGCGCGCCGCCCGGGCGCTGGCGGAGTTCACGGTCGAGGGCATGGCCACCGCCATCCCCTTCCACCGCAAGGCGGTCGCCGACCCCGCCTTCACCGCCAACCCGTTCCAGGTCCACACCCGCTGGATCGAGACGGAGTTCGTCAACGACATCGCGGCCTTCGCCGCCCCGGCGGACGCCGAGGCCGAGGAGGAGGCGGACCGGGAGACGGTCGTCGTCGAGGTCGGAGGCAAGCGCCTGGAGGTCTCGCTGCCGACCTCGCTGGGCATGAGCCTGGCCCGCACCGGGCTGGCCGCGGGCGCGAAGCCGAAGCGCCGCGCCGCCCGCAAGTCCGCCTCCGCGGCGTCCGGCGACGCCCTCGCCTCCCCGATGCAGGGCACCATCGTCAAGGTGTCGGTCGAGGAGGGCCAGGAGGTCAAGGAAGGCGATCTGATCGTCGTCCTCGAGGCGATGAAGATGGAGCAGCCCCTCAACGCCCACCGCTCCGGCACCGTCAAGGGCCTGTCCGCCGAGGTCGGCGCCTCGCTCACGTCCGGCGCGGTGATCTGCGAGATCAAGGACTGAGGACTCAAGGCCCACGGACCGGCCTCAGGGGCCGAGGGCCCGAGGTCCGCGGCCTCGACGACCCGGGGCTCAGCGACCGGCGTCCGCCGTCCGTTTCCGGTGTGGGGCCTGACCGTGAGCTGAACGGTCAGGCCCCACCCGTGTGTTCAGTACCAGGACGAGCGCGGCGGCCAGGAACACGGCGGCCGCCCCGAGTCCGGCGGCGCTGTCCGTGCCCCGGACCCCGGCCCCGTACACCGTGACGACCAGCACGGACAGTCCCAGCGCACCGCCGATCTGCTGCACGGTCTGCATCGTGCCGGAGGCCGCGCCCGCGCGGGACGGGTCGACGCCGCTGAGGATGAGCGCGCTGAGCGGCATGAAGACGAGCCCGACCCCGAGGCCGTTCAGCGCGAGCGGGACGGCCAGCGCCCACTGCCCTCCCCCGGCCGCGGCCGCCGCTGCCTGGCCCAGCACACCGGTGATCGCGAGCGTGAGCCCGGTCCCGGCGACCCTCTTGAGGCCGTGCCGGGCGAGCAGCCGCCCGGCGAGCACGGAGGCGGCGAAGAGGCCCGCGGCGAGCGGCAGAAAGGCGAGCCCCGCGTGCAGCGGGCCGTAGCCGCGTACGACTTGCAGATGCCGTGTGTCGACGTACAGCACCCCGAACATCGCGGCGGGCGTCAGCAGCATCGCCCCGTAGGCGAGTACCCGGTTCCGTACGGCGAACAGGCCGAGCGGAACGACCGGCTGGGCCGCCCGGCGCTCGATGTGCACGAAGACCGGCAGCAGGACGAACGCGGCGGCGAGCGAGGGGGCGACCTGAGGGTCCGCCCAGCCGTGGTCGGCGGCGCGGATGAAGGCGTAGACGAGGGCTGCGACCGCGCCCGTGCCGGTGAGCGCGCCCGCGAGGTCGAAGCGGGCGGGCCTGCGGGGCGTCTCGACGAGGGCGAACGGCAGCAGCGCGGCGACGGCAAGCCCGACGGGCACGTTGATGAACAGCGTCCAGCGCCAGGAGCCGAGGCCGGTCAGCAGCCCGCCGAGGACCATGCCGATCGCAGACCCGGCCGCCGCCATGGAGGTGAACAGGCCCAGCGCACGGTCCCGTTCGGGCCCTTCGGGGTGGATCGTGGCGACGAGTGCGAGCGCCGACGGCGCGGTCACGGCGGCGGCCGCCCCCTGGGCGGCGCGGGCGAGCAGCAGGGCGGGCGCGTTGTCGGCGAGGCCGCCGAGGAGCGAGGCGACGCTGAAGGCGGCCGCCCCCGCGACGAGGGTGCGGCGACGCCCGAACAGGTCGCCGATCCGGCCCCCGACGAGAAGCAGCCCGCCGAAGGCCAGCGTGTAGGCGTTCAGGACCCAGGACAGGCCCGCGGGGCTGAAGCCCAGATCGGCGCCGATGCCGGGGAGGGCGATGTTCACGACGGTGGCGTCGAGCATCAGCATCATCTGACAGCCGAGGATGAGCGCGAGTGCGAGCGCGGGCCTGCGGGATGCCGCGGTGTTCACAGCGCGTGGGCCTCCCCGTGCTCGGATGGCATGCTGGATGCCGGGGGCGGACTCAGGGAGGACAGCGGAGATGGCGACCACGTCGGCGGAGTCCGAGCGGCCGATGCGGTCCGAGCGGCCGCGGTTCGCGCAGCAGCGGTCAGAGCAGACACGGTCAGAGCAGACACGGTCAGAGCAGACGCGGTCAGAGCAGACGCGGTCAGAGCGGCCGATGCGGGCGGATGCGCGCCGCAATCACGCCCGGCTGGTGACCGAGGCCAGGGCCGTCTTCGCGGAGCGTGGCACCGATGCATCGCTCGAGGAGATCGCACGGCGCTCGGGGGTCGGTATCGGAACGCTGTACCGGCATTTCCCCAACCGCCACGCCATGATGAACGCGGTCTTCCAGGACGCGCTGGCGGCGCTGCTCGAGCGCTCCCGCGAACTGGCGGACGCGGAGGAGCCGTGCACGGCGCTCGTCGACTGGCTGCGGGCGATCATCACCCACGCCGGTGAGTACCGGGGGCTGGCCCGGGAGCTGATGTGCGCCTCCGGCGACGAGAGTTCGGCGCTGGCCCGGTGCAGCGGGGAGCTGCGCGAGGCGGGCGAGGTGCTGCTGCTGCGGGCGCAGCGGGGTGGTGCGGTGCGGGCGGATGTCTCGATCGGGGACCTGCTGCAGCTGACGAACGCGATCGCCCTCGCCTCGGAGCAGTCACCGGAGGATCCGGGCCTCCCGGACCGGCTGCTTCGGCTCACGCTGCGGGGGCTGCGGGCGATGTGACCGCGCCCCCGGGAAGCCGACGGCGCGGCGCACCCCACGGGGGCGTGGGGGCGATGCCCCCGCAGAAAGCTCACCTGCGGCGGAGGTCCGCCATGCGCGTCGGCCGGTCCCGATCCGCGGGCTCCGACGTCAGCGGCGAGGGGCTGCGCAACGGGCCTGGAGCACTGCGGGTGCGGCGTTGCCCGGGCAGCGGGACCTCACGGCGGGGCTGCCGCCCCGAGGGTCCCGAGGGCAACCCGTCCTCCGCCACAGGCCCCGCACCGGCGCCGGCACCCGCACCCGCGACGGCGATCTGGACGCCCTGGTCGGCCAGGGCCTGCAACTCCGTGGCGGCACGGTCGTCATGCGCCGGCGGCTCATCCGTGACCAGTCGGGTGATCACGTCCGTCGGCACCGTCTGGAACATCGTGTCGGTGCCGAGCTTGGTGTGGTCGGCGAGCACGACCACCTCCGCCGCCGCCTGCACCAGCGCCCGGTCGACGCTGGCCGACAGCATGTTGGACGTGGACAGGCCGCGCTCGGCCGTCAGCCCGCTGCCGGACAGAAACGCGCGCGAGACACGCAGTCCCTGGAGCGACTGCTCCGCGCCGCTGCCCACCAGTGCGTAGTTGGTGCCCCGCAGCGTGCCCCCGGTCATCACGACCTCCACGCGGTTGGCATGGGCCAACGCCTGGGCCACCAGCAGGGAGTTGGTGACCACGGTCAGCCCGGGAACCCGCGCGAGCCGGCGGGCCAGCTCCTGCGTCGTCGTTCCCGCACCGACCACGATCGCCTCGCCTTCCTCGACGAGGCTTGCGGCGAGATCGGCGATGGCCGTCTTCTCGGCGGTCGCGGACAGGGATTTCTGCGGAAAGCCGGATTCGCGGGTGAAGCCGCCCGGCAGTACTGCACCGCCGTGCCGGCGGTCGAGGAGTCCTTCTGCCTCCAGTGCCCGCACGTCCCGCCGTACGGTCACTTCGGAGGTCTGGACGACGCGGGCGAGCTCACGGAGCGAAACCGCCCCGTTGGCCCGCACCATTTCGAGGATCAATTGGCGACGTTCTGCAGCGAACACGAAACTGACAGTAACCCCATCGCCCGATAGTTTTCAGCAGTATGCACTGAATAGACGAAGTTGCCGACACATGGAGCCCCGGAGTGGTATGGGCTGCCCCGAGTTGTTCGCCCGAACGTCCCAGGCAGGCGGCCTGAACGGCCGGTTACAGCTCGGCGGTGGCCTTCCGGGTGTGCAGCTGCCGCGCGACTTCCGCGATCGACCCCGACAGAGAGGGGTACACGGTGAAAGCATTTGCGATCTGCTCCACCGTCAGATTGTTGTCGACCGCGATCGAGATCGGATGGATCAGTTCGCTCGCGCGCGGCGCGACGACGACTCCGCCGACCACGATCCCGGTGCCGGGACGGCAGAAGATCTTGACGAAGCCGTCCCGGATGCCCTGCATCTTCGCGCGCGGGTTGCGCAGCAGCGGCAGCTTGACGACACGGGCGTCGATGACCTCGGCGTCCACGTCCGCCTGCGTGTAGCCGACGGTCGCGATCTCGGGGTCGGTGAAGACATTGGAGGACACCGTCTTCAGGTTCAGCGGTGTCACCGCGTCGCCCAGGAAGTGGTACATCGCGATCCGGCCCTGCATCGCCGCGACCGACGCGAGGGCGAAGACGCCCGTGACGTCGCCGGCCGCGTACACGCCGGGCGCGCTGGTGCGGGACACCCGGTCGGTCCAGATGTGGCCGGAGTCCTTGAGCCGTACGCCGGCCTCCTCCAGGCCCATGCCCGCGGAGTTGGGGATCGCGCCGACCGCCATCAGGCAGTGCGTGCCGGAGATGACCCGGCCGTCGGAGAGGGTGACCTCCACCCGGTCGCCCACGCGCTTGGCGGACTCGGCGCGCGAGCGGGCCATCACGTTCATGCCGCGGCGGCGGAAGACGTCCTCGAGGACGGCCGCGGCGTCCGGGTCCTCGCCGGGCAGCACGCGGTCGCGCGAGGAGACGAGGGTGACGCGGGAGCCGAGCGCCTGGTACGCGCCGGCGAACTCCGCGCCGGTGACGCCGGACCCCACCACGATGAGCTCTTCGGGCAGGACGTCGAGGTCGTACACCTGCGTCCAGTTCAGAATGCGCTCCCCGTCGGGCTTGGCGTCCGGGATCTCTCGCGGGTGCCCGCCGGTGGCGATCAGCACCGCGTCCGCGGTGAGCCGCTCCTGAGTGCCGTCGGCCGCGGTGACCACGACCGTGCGGGAGCCGTCCATCGCCTGCTGGCCCTCCAGCCGCCCGCGGCCGCGCATGACGCGCGCCCCCGCGCGGGTGACGGAGGCGGTGATGTCATGGGACTGCGCGAGGGCGAGCCGCTTCACCCGTCGGTTGACCTTGCCGAGGTCCACGCCCACGACACGGGCGGAGTGCTCCAGCGGCGGGGTGTCGTCGGCGACGATGATGCCGAGCTCCTCGTACGAGGAGTCGAAGTTTGTCATCACCTCGGCCGTGGCGATCAGGGTCTTGGACGGCACGCAGTCGGTGAGCACCGACGCCCCGCCCAGGCCGTCGCAGTCGACGACGGTCACCTCCGCGCCGAGCTGGGCGCCCACCAGGGCCGCCTCGTAGCCGCCGGGTCCGCCGCCGATGATCACGATCCGGGTCACGAAAAAGTCCGCCTCGCATGTCGTTCCCGGCCTGCCTGCCCGCCCGACCGGGGGTCCGGGGCCTGGCCCCGGGGAATGCAGTACGTACTTCATTGTCCCGCACGGCACGGGCTTCTCTCCCCGCGGGGCCCCGATACGGCAGCCGGACAGCGGCCAAACGGCCGCACTCACGTGCCACAGGCCATATGAGCGGCTCCAGCCTTCCCTCCCGTACCCTCGATCTCATGTCGCTCTACGCCGCGTACGCCGGCAACCTCGACGCGCGGCTGATGTCCCGCCGCGCACCGCACTCCCCGCTGCGCGGCACCGGCTGGCTGAACGGCTGGCGGCTGACCTTCGGCGGGGAGCAGCTGGGCTGGGAGGGGGCGCTGGCCACGATCGTGGAGGCCCCGCGCTCCCAGGTCTTCGTCGCCCTGTACGACATCGCGCCGATGGACGAGGAGGCGATGGACCGCTGGGAGGGCGTCGGACTCGACATCTACCGGCGGATGCGGGTCCGGGTGCACACCCTGGACGGCGAGGAGCCCGCGTGGGTCTACGTCCTGAACGCCTACGAGGGCGGTCTGCCGTCGGCCCGCTATCTCGGTGAGCTCGCGGACGCGGCGGAGTCGGCGGGCGCGCCGCACGACTATGTGATGGAGCTGCGCAAGCGCCCCTGCTGACGATCGGGCAATCACCGGCGGCGGGTTCACCGGCGGCGGGTTCACCGGCGGCGGGTTCGTCGGAAACGACAACACAACGATCCGAACACCGTGAGCTGAGTCATCTACGCGCGTAGGGAATGCTCGGCTACTCTCGACGACGTGAACGCATCTGTGAATCCCGAGCTCCACGGCGCTGCCGCCGATCCCCAGTCCGACCCGCACGGCACCGCCGACGCCGCGGCCGCACGACTGCGCGAACTGACCGGCGCCGAGGCCCACGACGTCGCACTTGTGATGGGCTCCGGCTGGGCCCCGGCCGTCGACGCGCTCGGCGCGCCCGAGGCGGAGTTCCCGGTCACGGAGCTGCCGGGCTTCCCGCCCCCGGCGGTCGAGGGCCACGGCGGCAAGATCCGCTCGTACCGCGTCGGCGACAAGCGTGCGCTGGTCTTCCTGGGCCGTACGCACTACTACGAGGGCCGCGGCGTCGCGGCCGTGGCGCACGGCGTGCGCACGGCGGTGGCCGCGGGCTGCAAGACCGTCGTCCTGACGAACGGCTGCGGCGGTCTGCGCGAGGGCATGCGTCCCGGCCAGCCGGTGCTGATCAGCGACCACATCAACCTCACGGCGACCTCCCCGATCGTCGGCGCGAACTTCGTCGACCTGACGGACCTGTACTCGCCGCGGCTGCGGGCGCTGTGCAAGGAGGTGGACGAGACCCTCGAGGAGGGCGTCTACGTCCAGTTCCCCGGCCCCCACTACGAGACCCCGGCCGAGATCAACATGGTCCGCGTGCTGGGCGGCGACCTGGTCGGCATGTCCACGGTCCTGGAGGCCATCGCGGCCCGGGAGGCGGGCGCCGAGGTGCTCGGCATCTCACTGGTGACCAACCTGGCGGCCGGTCTGACGGGCGAACCCCTGAACCACGAGGAGGTCCTCCAGGCGGGCCGCGACTCGGCGGCGCGGATGGGCGAGCTGCTGACCCGGGTGCTGGCGCGGATCTGACGGCCCCTGAGGGATGTTCTCGCAGGCCGCGGCCCCGCGCCCTGCGCGCCGGGACCCGACGGCCCCTGACGGTCCCCGGCCGCATCGCCGCATGGGGCCCGCCGGGAACAACCTCACCGGCCGCCGCCCGAGCGACACGGGCGCACCGCCCTACCGCACCCCTATGCGAGCCGGGGACGGAACTCCCGGAACGCGCCGTCCCCACCGCACCTCCGTGCACCCCGGGGACTGCGGCGTCACCCCCCCCCGGCGCCCCGCACCACCCGCACCACCCGAGCGGACGCCGGAGCGACACCCGACGCCGCTCCCCCCGCGCAGCGCCCCGGGGGACTGCCGTCGCGCGGGAGGAGGCGCGTGGCGGCAGCCCCCGGGGGCGCACCCCGCGGATGCCGGGAACGGCGGGGAACCCTCGCCACCCCGGCGGCGACGCGGAACGACGCCGCACCCGCATGCCGCGGCACAAAGCAGCCGCCTTGCCGGGGCAGGCTCCCCGGAAGGGAAGGGCCGGGCAGGCACCCCGGAAAGGAAGGGGCCGGGGCAGAACCTCTGGACGGCGAGAACGGCGGGAAGCCCTCGCCGCACCCCGCACCCCGCACCCCGGCAGCGGACACCGCACCCGCACACCGGCCCGGGAACCCGCCGACCGCGAAGCCGCACCCGCCCACGCGGTGCGAAGCAGACTCCCCGCCGAAGCCGTCACACGGCAGGCAGCCCCCAGGAAACCGTCCGGAAACCTCCCCTGGGAGGGCCCCGGGGCGCATCCCCCGGTTACGGGAGGGTGCGGGGTGGGGGAGACAACCCCACAGACACCCATCAACCACCACGAGAGGCGACACCACAGTGACCCAGGACCTCATCGCGCGAGCCAACGCCTGGCTGGCCGAGGACCCGGACGGCGAGACCCGCGAGGAGCTCGCGAAGCTCATCGAGTCACAGGACCTCGACGAGCTCGCCGCCCGCTTCGCCGGCACGCTCCAGTTCGGCACCGCCGGACTCCGCGGGGAGCTGGGCGCCGGGCCCATGCGGATGAACCGGGCCGTCGTCATCCGCGCCGCCGCGGGCCTGGCCGGGTACCTCAAGGCCAAGGGCCGGGGCGACGGCCTCGTCGTCATCGGCTACGACGCCCGCTACAAGTCCGCGGACTTCGCCCGCGACACGGCCGCCGTCATGGTCGGCGCGGGTCTGCGCGCCGCCGTGCTGCCGCGCCCGCTTCCTACGCCGGTCCTGGCCTTCGCCATAAGGCAGCTCGGCGCGGTCGCCGGCGTCGAGGTGACCGCCAGCCACAACCCGCCGCGCGACAACGGCTACAAGGTCTACCTCGGCGACGGCTCCCAGATCGTGCCGCCCGCCGACGCGGAGATCGCGGCCGAGATCGCGGCGGTCGCGAGCCTGGACGACGTGGAGCGCGCCGCCGAGGGCTGGGAGACGCTCGGCGACGAGATCGTGGAGGCGTATCTGGCCCGTACGGACGCGGTGCTGGCGCCCTCCTCCCCCCGTACCGCCCGCGTGGTCTACACGGCCATGCACGGCGTCGGCAAGGACGTGCTGACGGCGGCGTTCGCCCGGGCCGGCTTCCCCGCCCCGGTGCTGGTCGAGGAGCAGGCGGAGCCGGACCCGGCCTTCCCGACGGTCGCCTTCCCGAACCCGGAGGAGCCGGGCGCGATGGATCTCGCATTCGCCGCCGCCCGCCGGGCGCAGCCGGACATCATCATCGCCAACGACCCCGACGCCGACCGCTGCGCCGTCGCCGTGCCGCACGAGGACGACTGGCGGATGCTGCGCGGCGACGAGGTCGGCGCGCTGCTCGCCGCCCATCTGGTGCACAAGGGTGCGACCGGTGCGTTCGCCGAGTCGATCGTCTCGTCCTCGCTCCTGGGCCGGATCGCGGACGCCGCCGGACTGCGGCACGAGGAGACCCTGACCGGCTTCAAGTGGATCGCGCGCGTGGAAGGTCTGCGGTACGGCTACGAGGAGGCGCTCGGCTACTGCGTCGACCCCGAGGGCGTACGCGACAAGGACGGCATCACCGCCGCGCTGCTCGTCGCCGAGCTGGCGTCCGAGCTGAAGGAGCACGACCGCACGCTCACCGACCTGCTCGACGACCTGGCCGTGGCGCACGGGCTGCACGCCACCGACCAGCTCTCCGTGCGGGTGGAGGACCTCAGCGTCATCGCCGACGCGATGCGCACGCTGCGCGAGCAGCCGCCGGCCCGGCTCGCGGGGCTGCAGGTCGTCACCGCCGAGGACCTGACCCGGGGCACGGAAGCGCTGCCGCCGACGGACGGGCTGCGCTACTACCTGGAGGGCGAGTTCAAGGCACGCGTCATCGTCCGCCCCAGCGGCACCGAGCCGAAGCTGAAGTGCTACCTGGAGGTCGTGGTCCCGGTCGCGGACGCGAGCGAGTTGTCCACGGCACGGGAGAGTGCGACGCGGATCCTCTCGGCGATCAAGACGGACCTGGCGAGCGCGGCGGGCATCTGACGCCCCGCGGTGCGCCGCGCCCCGGCCGGGGCGCGGCGCAGCCGTCCGCCCCGCGCCCGCCCGCACGGCCCCGGACACGGAGGACCGCCCGCTCCGCGGACTGCGGCCACCCCACGCCCACGCCGTGACCTCCGGCCACCCCATGCCCACGCCTGATCTGCGGCCCCCCACGCACCGTCGGCCAGACGGCGCCCCCGGGCCGCACCCGGGCCACGCGTCCGCCCCACAGGCCCGGGGGCCGGGCATACAGGCGCCGCCTGTCGGGCGGCACGCCGGACCCCACCGGCCCACGGCCGCGGGCAGTCTGGCAGCGTCTGCGCCCGACAGCACCCCGCAGACGCGCGGCGTGCGAGGCGCGGCGCGCGCCCGCGGCCCCCAACGCCCGGGCAAGGGGCAGAAACGCGTTGGCCCACACCGGCGAGGTGCCTGAAGCGTGCCGCATACCCACACCGGGCCGGACGTCGTCCTCGACACGCACCCCGGCCCGCGCCGTACAGCGGCGCGCAACGCGGACGCACGCCCGGCCCTTCCAGCCCGTGCCGCCTCTGCCAGAACCCGCTCAGCCGGTCGCGAGCAGCACCGCCAGCACCACCGCGCCCGCCACGGCCGGCGCCGCCACCTCGTAGGCCCAGCGGATCTGGGGCTCGCCCTGGGCGCCGGGAAGGGGCCCGCAGCGCTCGGCCATCTCCCGCAGGTCGGCGATCGTCTGGTCGGCGGGGGCCAGCCGCGACTCCTGGTCGCGGACGTCGGCCGTGGCGGACGTCCGGCCGTGCGGATCGTCGTACGCAGCCTGTGCCTGCCTCCGCGCTGCGCGCTTGCGCTGCCGCAGCGATACGGGGATCGCCCAGAGCTGGTACTTGCGGCCGCCCTGGGTGAAGATCTCGCTCGAGTACCCGGCGCGCACATCGGCCACGGACCCCCAAGGCAGCACGATGTTGCGGAAGGGGTTCCTGATGCGGATACGCTCGTCGTTGGCGAAGACCGCGGGCCGCACGGTGAACGCCACCACGAGCGGCACGACGAGCAGCGCCCCCGCCAGGGCGAGCCACGGGGTGCGGCCCTCGCCGCGGATCACGGCGTCGCCGACGATCCACAGGATCAGCGCGAGCAGCAGTCCGCCGCCCACCAGTCCGCCGGTGGACCGGAAGGCCCGGTCGGCGTAGGCGGGCTCGGCGGGCTGCTGGGGACTCGTCATGCCTCCGATTCTGCCGCACGCGCCGGAGCGGCTCCCTCACGGAGCCCGCAGGTCACGATCCGGCAGCGCCGCCTGCGCCCTCTGTACAGCCCGCTACGCGCGTAGATATGCTCATCTCGTGACCATGCCCACCACTGCATTCGCTGACGTGACCGCGTCCGACAGCGCACTGCGCCGCTTCCTCCACGGCCTCCCCGGCGTCGACGCCGTGGGGCTGGAGGCCCGCGCCGCATCGCTCGGCACGCGCTCGATCAAGACCACGGCCAAGGCGTACGCCATCGATCTGGCCATCTCGATGATCGATCTGACGACGCTCGAAGGCGCGGACACCCCGGGCAAGGTCCGGGCGCTCGCCGCCAAGGCCGTCCACCCCGATCCGACCGACCGCACCACGCCGACGACCGCCGCCGTCTGTGTCTACCCGGACATGGTCGCGACCGCCAAGGAGGCCCTGAAGGGGGCCGACGTCAAGGTCGCGTCCGTGGCCACCGCCTTCCCCGCCGGCCGCGCCGCGCTCGACATCAAGCTCGCGGACACCCGCGACGCCGTCGCCGCCGGGGCCGACGAGATCGACATGGTGATCGACCGCGGCGCGTTCCTCTCCGGCCACTACCTCAGGGTGTACGAGGAGATCCGCGCCGTGAAGGAGGCCTCCGGCCCGGCCCGGCTGAAGGTCATCTTCGAGACCGGCGAGCTGTCCACGTACGACAACATCCGCCGCGCCTCCTGGCTCGGCATGCTCGCGGGCGCGGACTTCATCAAGACCTCCACCGGGAAGGTCGCGGTGAACGCCACTCCGGCGAACACCCTCCTGATGCTCCAGGCCGTGCGCGACTTCCGGGAGCAGACTGGAATCCAGGTGGGAGTGAAGCCGGCCGGCGGCATCCGCACCTCCAAGGACGCGATCAAGTTCCTGGTCCTGGTGAACGAGACCGCGGGCGCGGACTGGCTGGACAACCACTGGTTCCGGTTCGGCGCCTCCAGCCTGCTGAACGATCTGCTGCTGCAGCGTCAGAAGCTGGCGACCGGCCGCTACTCCGGCCCCGACTACGTGACGGTGGACTGAGCCCCATGAACCAGACATCCACACCCGCTTCCGCTTCCCCCTTCGAGTACGCGCCGGCCCCCGAGTCCCGCTCGGTCGTCGACATCGCCCCCTCGTACGGGCTCTTCATCGACGGCGAGTTCGCCGAGGCCGCCGAGGGCAAGGTCTTCAAGACGATCTCCCCCGCCACCGAGGAGGTCCTCTCCGAGGTCGCCCGGGCGGGCGCCGAGGACGTCGACCGGGCGGTGCGGGCCGCCCGCAAGGCGTTCGAGAAGTGGTCGGCGCTGCCCGGCGCCGAGCGTGCCAAGTACCTCTTCCGCATCGCGCGGATCATCCAGGAGCGCTCCCGCGAGCTGGCCGTCCTGGAGACCCTCGACAACGGCAAGCCGATCAAGGAGACCCGCGACGCGGACCTCCCCCTGGTAGCCGCGCACTTCTTCTACTACGCGGGCTGGGCCGACAAGCTGGACCACGCGGGCTACGGGCCGAACCCCCGGCCGCTGGGCGTGGCCGGCCAGGTCATCCCGTGGAACTTCCCGCTGCTGATGCTCGCCTGGAAGATCGCCCCGGCGCTGGCCGCCGGCAACACGGTGGTGCTGAAGCCGGCCGAGACGACCCCGCTGTCCGCGCTGTTCTTCGCGGACATCTGCCGCCAGGCGGGCCTGCCCAGGGGCGTCGTCAACATCATCCCCGGATACGGGGAGGCCGGCGCGGCCCTGGTCGAGCACCCGGATGTGAACAAGGTCGCCTTCACCGGCTCCACCGCCGTCGGCAAGGCGATCGCCCGCCAGGTCGCAGGCACCCGCAAGAAGGTCACCCTGGAGCTGGGCGGCAAGGGCGCGAACATCGTCTTCGACGACGCCCCGATCGACCAGGCCGTCGAGGGCATCGTCGGCGGCATCTTCTTCAACCAGGGCCAGGTCTGCTGCGCGGGCTCCCGCCTCCTCGTCCAGGAGTCCATCCAGGACGAGGTGCTGGACTCCCTCAAGCGCCGGCTGTCCACCCTCCGTCTGGGCGACCCGCTGGACAAGAACACCGACATCGGCGCGATCAACTCCGCCGAGCAGCTGGCCCGGATCACGGCCCTCGCCGAGGCCGGTGAGGCCGAAGGCGCCGAGCGCTGGTCCCCCGCCTGCGAACTGCCCTCCTCCGGCTACTGGTTCGCGCCCACCGTCTTCACGGGCGTCACCCAGGCGCACACGATCGCGCGCGACGAGATCTTCGGCCCGGTGCTGTCCGTCCTCACCTTCCGTACACCGGACGAGGCGGTGGCGAAGGCCAACAACAGCCCGTACGGCCTGTCGGCAGGCATCTGGACGGAGAAGGGCTCGCGCATCCTGGCGGTGGCGAACAAGCTCCGCGCCGGAGTCGTCTGGGCCAACACGTTCAACAAGTTCGACCCGACCTCGCCGTTCGGCGGCTACAAGGAGTCGGGGTTTGGCCGCGAGGGCGGCCGCCACGGTCTGGAGGCGTACCTCGATGTCTGATACTCCCGCACGCCTTGGCGTCTTCAAGACCTACAAGCTGTACGTCGGGGGCAAGTTCCCCCGCTCCGAGAGCGGCCGGGTGTACGAGGTGACCGACTCCAAGGACAAGTGGCTGGCCAACGCCCCGCTCGCGTCCCGCAAGGACGCCCGGGACGCGGTCGTCGCAGCCCGCAAGGCGTTCGGCGGCTGGTCGGGCGCGACCGCGTACAACCGCGGGCAGATCCTCTACCGCATCGCGGAGATGCTGGAGGGCCGCCGGGACCAGTTCGTCCGCGAAGTGGCGGACGCGGAGGGCCTGTCGAAGTCCAAGGCCGCCGCCCAGGTGGACGCGGCCGTCGACCGCTGGGTCTGGTACGCGGGCTGGACCGACAAGATCGGCCAGATCACAGGAGGGGCAAACCCGGTCGCGGGTCCGTTCTTCAACCTCTCCACCCCGGAGCCGACCGGTGTCGTGGCGGTTCTGGCCCCCCGGAAGTCGTCCTTCCTCGGCCTGGTGTCCGTAGTGGCCCCGGTGATCGCGACCGGGAACACGGCCGTCGTGATCGCCTCCGAGGAGTCCCCGCTGCCCGCGCTGTCCCTCGGCGAGGTGCTCGCCACCTCCGACCTGCCGGGCGGCGTGGTGAACGTCCTGTCCGGCCGCACGGCGGAGATCGCGGCCCCGCTCGCCGCGCACCAGGACGTCAACGCGATCGACCTCACGGGCGCCGCGGACGACGAGGTGCTGGCCAAGGAGCTGGAGACCGCGGCCGCGGACAACCTCAAGCGGGTGCTCCGTCCACAGGCTGTGGACTGGAACGAGACGCCGGGAACGGGCCGGCTGACGGCGTTCCTGGAGACGAAGACGGTCTGGCACCCGACGGGTTCGCTGGGTGCGTCGGGCTCCTCGTACTGAACACCGGTCCCGAACTCGCCGTCCCCGAACGCTCCCGAGCCGAAGGCCCCGCCGCATCCCTCACACGGCGGGGCCTTCGCCCGTACGGTCCGGTGTACGGGCCTTCGCCCGCACACCGGACTGGGCCGGCTCAGCCCGGCAGCAGCCCTGCCACCTGCCCAACCAGCGGCAAAGTCCCCAGCGAACCGCCCTTGGCAACCGGGTCGGTGGCGAGCGCCGTGCTCACCGGGGGGAAGTCGGCGACCTGCGTGCCGACGGCGTTGTCGAGCGGGTCGACGCCCGTGTTGGCGAGCGGGTCGAGCTGCAGGCTCTTGACCGGGCCCAGCGCGCCTGGCAGCGCGTGCGACAGCCCCTCGCCCGCATCGGTCTGCGCGGCATGCGCGCCGCCGCCGGCGCCGAGGACCGCGCCCGCGGCCGCGGCGACGGCAAGTCCGGCGCACAGCAGGGCACGTCGCTGATTGCTGGGAGCTGCATGACGGGCCATGGAGCACCTACCTCCTCGAAATTGAACACTGTGTAATCAACTCTGCACCCAGAGTAGGGGAAACGGAATGCCGGAACCCACCGAAGGCCCGGGGGATCCCCTGCGCGGGTCAATGCCGCACACTTGTCTCCCGTGAGTTCCCATCCCATCCCGACGCGCGTCGTGCTGCTCGCCGGCCCCTCAGGTTCCGGAAAGTCGTCTCTCGCCGCCCTCGCCGGACTGCCCGTGCTGCGCCTTGACGACTTCTACAAGGAGGGCGACGACCCTTCGCTCCCTACGGTCGAGGGGAGCGAGGACATCGACTGGGACTCCCCCGGCTCGTGGGACGCGGACGCGGCGGTGGCCGCGATCGAGGAGTTGTGCGCCACCGGCCGTACGACCGTGCCGGTATACGACATCGCGACGAGCGCGCGCGTGGGCCGTGAGCCCCTGGACTTCGGCACCATGCCGCTGTTCATCGCGGAGGGCATCTTCGCGGCCGACATCGTGGCGCACTGCGCCGAACTGGGCCTGCTGGCCGATGCGCTGTGTCTGCGCGGCCGGCCCTCCACGACGTTCCGCCGCCGGCTGCTGCGCGATCTGCGCGAGGGCCGCAAGTCGGTCCCGTTCCTGCTGCGCAGGGGCTGGCGGCTGATGCGTGCGGAACGGGGCATCGTCGCCCGCCAGTCGGCCCTGGGCGCCCACCCGTGCGCCAAGCCGGAGGCCCTGACCCGCCTCCGCACGGCTATGTCCGGCGCCCACGACGCTTCCCGCGCCCCTGCCTGAGCACTCCCCACACCTCGGCGTGGCAGCATCACGGCCCGGGCCGCGTACCGTGCGAAGGGTGAGCGGCATGCTCTGCGAAGAGGCCACGCTCTCACTGCTTGCGCTCTTCGCCATGGCGGCGTTCGGCCTTGGCGAGGTACCGGAGGAAGGAGTACCGGGCCGATGGCTGTCGACTGGTTGCTCCGACGGATCAGCAGGTCATGCGAGGGCGCCGACGCGGTGGGCGAACGCACGTACTCCGAGGAGGGCGCGTTCGTGCCGCATCAGGTCGGCGGCCACGGTCCGCACCGAGCTGCGACGAACCTCCTGTGGCGCTGCTTGCTCGGCGGCCAGGAGGGCTCGGTAGCAGCGGTCGGGCTTGTCCCACTGGTCAAAGGCCCGGGCGACGTCGATCCAGTATCGGGCCTGGCGTTCGGTGGTGGGCAGGGCGGTGGGATCGATACGCCGGGCGTGTTCGATGGCTTGGCCCGCGTCACCGAGAAGGTGGCTGACCGAGACCTGGTGAAGGAGCACCTGGCTGGGGCCGAAGACGGTGCCGCGTAGCAGTGCGTCGTGGCCGAGTTGCCCTGCAGTGGCTTCGGCCTCGGCGATGAGCGCGTATGCGGTGTGCCGGTCGCCTTGCTTCGCTGCGGTATAGGCGGCGGTGGCGTACAGGTTGCCCTGGACTGAGAGCCGTTCGGTTGCGTCGGTGGTGCGGTCGGCGGTCAGCTGCTGGGCGGCGGTGACGGCGACGTCGGTGGCGCGGGCGTAGTGGCCTTGGCGGCGCCAGGCGGAGGAGACCATGCGGTGGGCTTCGGCCACGGTGAGGGCGTCCGCACCGCCGAGTGCCGCGGTGAGGGCCCGGTCGGCGGTGACGGCGGCCAGGCCGTCTTCGCCGAGCTTGATGCACAGACGGGTTGCGGTGGTGTACAGCTCGGCGACTGCGGTCGCCGCCTGCTCCGGGTACCCGTGAGCGCCAAGGGCCTGGGCGAGGGCGATCCGGGCCGGGAGTGCGCGGGCGAGGGTGTCGTAGCGGCAAGCGCTGAAATCGGCTCGGGCGGCGTTCACCGCTGCGGTGACGGCTGACGGAGTGGGGTCCGGGGTGAGTGGACGGCCGTGCTGCCGGTGCAGCAGGAGGTCTTCCAAGCCGGACAGACTCGGCTGTGCCGGTGCGTGGGCGGCGGCTGGCGGTCCGAGGACCGCGCTGGTGGTGGCTCCGGCCATTCCTGCCAGGAGCATTCGGCGTCGCACCGGGTCGTCTCCCTCTTCGCCGAACAGAGTCTGTGTGCCCACCCTAGTGGCGTCGGTCCGGTCCGAGACGGCTCGCTGCCGTTGCGGCGCGAGGCCGAGTGCGTGCGGGGGGATGTCGAGGCAGGCGGCGAGGTTCCGGAGCAGCAGCACGTCGCGCATGGGCTGCTTGCCACGTTCCATCCGGGACAGAGAGGCGGCGGTATAGCCGACCCGCTTGCCGAGGTCGGCGAGGGTGATGTCGGCCGCACGGCGGGCTAACCGGACGATTGCGCCGGCATCGCGGCGGGTTGAGCCGGAACTCTCCGGCCGGACCGTGCTGGCCACCGGGGGAGCCGGGCTGATCGGCAGCCGGATCGCTGCCTGCCTGCGCCACGTGGGAGCCCGGCCGATCCTGCTGTGCGTGCTGAATGCCTCATACGGACGCGCGGCCTGCCGCCGCCCGGGCTCTGATGCCCTCCACGCTCCAGCAATACCCAGCCTCCAGCCGCAGGGCATCAGCACACCCGGAGACAGACGCGTGGGACCGGACAAGACCCCCCGGCCTGTCCGGTCCCACGATCCCCCGTGTCCCCCGCGTCTCTCCCCCGTACCCGCGGTCCCCGTCTGCCAACGCGAGACCCTCGGGCCCCGGTCGGCAGCCTCCCCCGATGCCGCCGACCGAAGTCCCCCCCGTTTTCCCCGTTCCCCCCGCCCCTCAGGCGACGAGTTCGCCGAAGGACTCCTCCTGGTCGCGGCCGAGGCTGAGGACTTCGTCGTCCCGCAGCCTGCGGAGCGAGCGCCAGATGCTGGACTTCACCGTGCCGACGCTGATGTCGAGGATCTCCGCGATCTCGGGGTCCGTACGTCCCTCGTAGTACCGCAGGACCAGCATCGTCCGCTGCAGCTCCGGAAGCCTGGCCAGCGCCTGCCACAGCACCGCGCGCAGTTCCGTGCCCCGCATCGCGTCCGTGTCGCCGGCCGTTTCCGGCAGCTCTTCCGTCGGGTACTCGTTGAGCTTGCGCCGACGCCAGGCGCTGATGTGGAGATTCGTCATCGTGCGGCGCAGATAGCCGCCGACCGCGGCCTTGTCGGTGATCCTGTCCCAGGCCCGGTACGTGGAGAACAGCGCGCTCTGCAGCAGGTCCTCCGCCTCGAACCGGTCGCCGGTCAGGTGGTACGCGGTCGCGTAGAGGGAGGCGCGGCGCTCCTGCACAAAGGCGGTGAACTCCGCCTCCGAGCAGATCTGCCGCTCCCCCGTCGCCTCCCCCTGCGCACTCCCGCCGCCCCCCTCGGGCGCGTCGACCACCGCCATGTACGGCGGCTTGTGCTGACGCCCGGCGCCGCGAACGCACCCCCGCCCGCTCACAGCGCCGGACTTCTTCTCACTCCCCCGGTCACTCCGGCCGATGTCGTGGAGCCGCGTGATCACCGCGCTCGAACCGGAGCTGTGCAGTGCGTTCATCTCGCGCCCCCCTGTCGTGTGGAGTGTCTTCCGGGTGGTGTGTCCGTGTGCCAAAGAGCTTGCCCGGGCAGTTTCATCGCCCTGTCCGCCGACTGTCACAGCCGCGTCACAGGGGACGTGGGCATGTGCGGAAAGTGTGGGGACGGGCCGCGGAGCCGGTCCACTGGTCGGCCAACGGTCGAACTCCGGCTCCCCCATAGGTCAGAATGACGCCGTGCCTTTCCTGTTGCTGATCGAGGACGACGACGCCATCCGCACGGCCCTCGAGCTCTCCCTGTCCCGTCAGGGCCACCGTGTGGCCACCGCGGCGACGGGCGAGGAGGGTCTCAAGATGCTGCGTGAGCAGCGGCCGGATCTGATCGTGCTGGACGTGATGCTGCCCGGCATCGACGGCTTCGAGGTGTGCCGCCGCATCAGGCGCACCGACCAGCTTCCGATCATCCTGCTCACGGCGCGCAGCGATGACATCGACGTCGTCGTGGGCCTGGAGTCGGGCGCGGACGACTATGTCGTGAAGCCTGTGCAGGGCCGGGTCCTCGACGCCCGCATCCGGGCGGTGCTGCGCCGCGGAGAGCGCGAGTCGACCGACTCGGCGACGTTCGGCTCCCTGGTGATCGACCGCTCCGCGATGACGGTCACCAAGAACGGCGAGGATCTTCAGCTCACGCCGACCGAGCTGCGGCTGCTGCTGGAGCTGAGCCGCAGGCCGGGACAGGCGCTCTCCCGCCAGCAGCTGCTGCGGCTGGTCTGGGAGCACGACTACCTCGGCGACTCACGGCTGGTGGACGCGTGTGTGCAGCGGCTGCGCGCGAAGGTCGAGGACGTGCCGTCCTCGCCGACCCTGATCCGCACCGTGCGGGGTGTTGGCTACCGCCTGGACGCGCCCTCATGATCCCTGTGACGCCACTGCGCCGCGCGAGCGGAGACACGGACGGAAGAGCACATTGAGCGGTGCCGCAAAGCGCGCGATACTTTCCGGCCTTCGCCTCACCAGTCTCCGCGTACGTCTCGTCGTCGTCTTCGCCCTGGTCGCGCTGACCGCCGCCGTCTCCGCCTCCGGCATCGCCTACTGGCTCAACCGCGAGGCCGTGCTCACCCGCACCCAGGACGCGGCGCTCGACGGCTTCCGGCAGGACATGCAGAACCGGGCCGCCGCGCTGCCGCTGCGCCCCACCCAGTACGAGCTGGAGAAGACCGCCCAGCAGATGGCCGGCGGCGAGGGCTACAACGTGCTGCTGATCGGTGAGCGTGCCGCGGGCAAGCCGATCGTCGGAGCGTCGAACCGGGACGAGTTCACGCTGGACGACGTGCCGCCGCGGCTGCGGGACGCGGTGGACAAGCGGCAGGATCTGAGCGCGGGCAACGCGGCCCCGTACCACCTGTACTGGCTGCGCACCGAGCGCGCCGGCAAGCCGTATCTGGTGGGCGGCACCAGGATCATCGGCGGCGGGCCGACCGGCTATGTCTTCAAGTCGCTGGAGCAGGAGCGGCAGGATCTCAATTCGCTGGCCTGGTCACTGGGGATCGCGACCCTGCTGGCGCTGGTGGGCTCCGCCCTGCTCGCGCAGGCCGCGGCGACGACGGTGCTCAAGCCGGTGCACCGGCTCGGCGAGGCGGCCCGGCGGCTGGGCGAGGGCAAGCTCGACACCCGGCTGCGGGTCTCGGGCACGGACGAGCTCGCGGAGCTGGCGCGGACGTTCAACAAGACCGCGGAGTCGCTGGAGAAGAAGGTCGCGGACATGAGCGCGCGGGAGGAGTCCAGCCGCCGCTTCGTCGCCGATATGTCGCATGAGCTGCGTACGCCGATGACCGCGCTGACCGCCGTGACCGAGGTGCTGGAGGATGAGGCGGACAACCTTGATCCGATGATCGCCCCGGCCGTGCAGCTCGTGGTCAGCGAGACGCGGCGGCTCGGCGACCTGGTGGAGAACCTGATGGAGGTCACCCGCTTTGACGCGGGCACCGCCAGGCTCGTGCTGGACGATGTGGACGTAGCCGACCAGGTCACCGCCTGTATCGACGCACGGGCCTGGCTGGACGCGGTGGAGCTGGACGCCGAGCGGGGGATCATGGCGCGGCTCGATCCTCGGCGGCTCGACGTGATCCTGGCGAATCTGATCGGCAACGCGCTCAAGCACGGCGGCTCGCCTGTGCGGGTGTCCGTTCGGCTGCTCGGTGGAGAGGGAGAGCCGGACGGCGCGGAGGAGTTGCTGATCGAGGTGCGCGACCACGGGCCCGGCATTCCCGAGGAGGTGCTGCCGCATGTCTTCGACCGCTTCTACAAGGCGAGCGCGTCGCGGCCCCGCTCGGACGGCAGCGGTCTCGGACTGTCCATCGCGATGGAGAACGCCCATATCCACGGCGGCGACATCACCGCGTCGAACTCGCCGGACGGGGACGGCGCGATCTTCGCGCTGCGGCTGCCGCGCGACGCCTCGACGCTCCGCGAGGCTGCCGACGGCGGCGAGGACCGGCGCGGAGGCGGCCGGGACGGTCACCACGCCCGGGGTGACCGGGGCGACCGGGGTGGTCAGGGCGGCCGGGACGGCCGACGCGCCGACGGCCGGGACGGCGACGAGGGGGTGGACGCACAGTGAGGCCGCAGATATCGATGACGTCGTCCAGGACGTCGAGGGGAGCAGCCCGCCGGGTCGCCGCCCTGCTGCTGGGCGCCGCCGTGCTGAGCGGCTGCGGCATCAGGACGACCCAGGTGCCGGTGGACGCCGGGACTGCGCCGTCGCGCGTGCCGTGCGAGGTGTCCGGCGAGGACGCCGCTTCCGATTCGCAGGCCGACGGCCTGTCGGTGCGGATCTATCTGATGTGCACCTCTCAGCTGGAGCAGGTGGTACGCGTCGCGCAGATCCCTGAGGAGAAGGCGGCCGTCAGTCCGCTGCTGATCGCCAGGGCGCTGCTGGACGAGCTGGCCGAGCAGCCGTCCCAGGCGGAGCAGGAGGCCGGGTTCGCCACCCATGTGAACGAACCGATCGGGCTGAGCGGCCCGCGTGCGGGCGATCCCGCGGGCACGCTGCGGCTGAGCCGGCAGCCGGAGGACCTCCCGGCAGGGGCGCTCGCCCAGATCGTGTGCACCTTCGCTGAGAACGGCGTCGCCGTGGCGGAGGACTCTGTGGTGCTGGGCGGCCCCGGGGAGTACGAGCCCCGGGGCTACCGGTGCGACACACGGGCCAAGGAACGGCCCGAGGGGCCGATGCCGACGCTCTCGGCCCTGCCCCCGGCCGCCGCCTCCCCTTCCGCTTCGGCCTCGTCCTGACCTGTTCGCCCGGGTGCGGAACCGATTCACGCACGGTACGCGTCTAGGGGGGCGTGCAGCGTCAAGGTAAGGGCGGCAGCGCCGCCATCCGCTTCCGCGCGGCGGGAGGCGTTCTCCTCTTCGCGCATCTGCTGCTCGTCGCCTGGCTCACGCTGCGCCCGCGCGACGTGCTGTGGGTGACGGCCGCGAACTTCGAACCGCTGGCCGGGATCAGAGCGGATCTGGCGCTCGGCCCCGTGGAGGCGGCCCGCCGACTGGGTGAGGGCTTGATGCTGCTGGCCCCGCTGGGGGTGCTGCTGCCGATGGCGGGAGGCCGGCTGGATGTCTCCCCGTGGGGGTCGCTGGCCCGTACCGTGACCGCCGGGGCGCTGCTGTCGCTGGGGATCGAGTTGCTGCAGACCGGTGTGCCCGGGCAGGTCGTCGATGTGGACTCGCTGCTGCTGAACACGGTCGGGGTGGCGCTCGCCCATCTGCTGGTGGTGCCCGTGGGACGGGCCAGGCTGCGCCGCAGACAGCCGGGCGCGGCGAGGAGCGGCGGCTCGGGGCGGGGCGGGGCGCGCCCCGGGACCGTACTGCGGGAGGAGTCGCCTCAGGGGCCGACCCCGACGATTACCAGGGTGGGGATCGCCCCGTAGAGGGATGCTTTGCCCCGCTGTTGCGGCCATGATGGAGTTATCGGGAGCACACGGAGTGACTCCCTGCGAGGACTGACCAGGACTCTCGAAGGAGCCCACCATGGCCGCACTTGTCCGCCCCACTGAAGGACGCATGATCGGCGGAGTGTGCGCAGCGCTGGCCCGGCGCTTCGGCACCTCCGCGACGACGATGCGCGTCATCTTCCTGGTCTCGTGCCTGCTGCCGGGCCCGCAGTTCCTGCTCTACCTGGCCCTGTGGGTGCTGCTGCCGTCGGAGAAGAAGACGGCGAACACGGCCTGGTGACGCGTGCTTGACGCATATGTGGGGCGCCCGCCGGATCCGGCGGGCGCCCCACGTGTGCGCGGGCTGCGGTGTCGTACGCGCTATGTGGCGCAGAGCGGTCAGCCGAGGGGCGACGCCGGCAGTCCGCCGAGGAGCGGAACCCCGCCCGCGCCCTGGGAGACGGGGCCGAGGAGGCTGGAGACCGGGTCGTGGGCGTGGTCGGTCGGCAGGGTCCTGGTCGCTGCGGCTTCGGCGGTGGCCGGCAGGTTCATGGCGCTGCCCGCGAGGGATTCGTTCGCACCCGCGGGGAGCTTCGAGGCGACCTCCTGCACCGGAGCGACCTCCCCGACCGGCAGCATCTTGGTGACGGTGTCCAGCGAGGTGGCGGAGTCCGGGAGCGCGGCGGGCTCGGCGGCGGCGGCCCCCGCGGCGGCAGCGGCGAAGGCGGCGCCGAGGGCGGCGACACCGAGAGTCTTGGCGGCAGACTGCTTCATCAGGGGTGAGTCCTTGAGGACGGGGATAAGAGCGGCACCGCAAGCTATCCATGAGCCGACACAAGCCGCAAACAGCGCGAAACGACCGGAGATTGACATCTCCGGCCGCTTCGCGATATGCGCTCCGCTCAGCCTTCGCGCACCGGGGAATCGCCGCTCACAGCGGTCTGCCGGAACAGCCATTCGGACTTCAGCTCGGCGTAACCGGGCTTGATCACGTCATTGATCATCGCCAGTCGTTCATCGAAAGGAATGAACGCCGACTTCATCGCATTGACGGTGAACCACTGCATGTCATCGAGCGTGTATCCGAAGGTCTCGGTCAGCAGCTCGAACTCACGGCTCATGCTCGTACCGCTCATCAGCCGGTTGTCGGTGTTCACCGTGGCCCGGAAGTGGAGCCTGCGCAACAGGCCGATCGGGTGCTCGGCGTAGGAGGCGGCGGCGCCCGTCTGCAGATTGGACGTCGGGCACAGCTCCAGCGGGACGCGCTTGTCCCGTACGTACGCGGCCAGCCGGCCGAGCTTCACACTGCCGTCGTCGGCGACCTCGATGTCGTCGATGATGCGCACACCGTGGCCCAGGCGGTCGGCGCCGCACCACTGGAGGGCCTGCCAGATCGAGGGCAGCCCGAACGCCTCGCCCGCGTGGATCGTGAAGTGGTTGTTCTCCCGCTTCAGATACTCGAAGGCGTCCAGGTGCCGGGTGGGCGGATAGCCCGCCTCCGCTCCGGCGATGTCGAAGCCGACGACCCCGGAGTCCCGGTAGCGGTTGGCCAGTTCGGCGATCTCCAGGGCGCGGGCGGCATGGCGCATCGCGGTCAGCAGCGCGCCCACCCGGATGCGGCAGCCGCTCTCGCGGGCCCGCCGCTCGCCCTCGCGGAAGCCGGCGTTGACCGCCTCCACCACCTCTTCGAGGGTGAGTCCGGACTCCAGATGCTGCTCGGGCGCGTACCGGACCTCCGCGTAGACGACTCCGTCCTCGGCGAGGTCCACGGCGCACTCGGCGGCCACCCGGAACAGCGCGTCGCGCGTCTGCATCACGGCGCAGGTGTGGGCGAAGGTCTCCAGATAGCGCTCCAGCGAGCCGGAGTCGGCGGCCTCGCGGAACCAGATGCCGAGTTTGTCGGGCTCGGTCTCGGGGAGCAGCTCGTACCCGGCATCCCGGGCGAGGTCGATGATCGTGCCGGGGCGCAGCCCGCCGTCGAGGTGGTCGTGGAGCAGCACCTTCGGGGCGCGGCGGATCTGGTCCGCGGTAGGCAGGTTGGGTGTCTGGCTCGTCATCTGCGCACTCTAGCCCCTACGCGCGTAGAGAGATCCCCCTTACGACACCGGTCGATACGTAACAGTGACCGCGCGTACGGGTGGAGTACACACGGACTTCTGAGACTGTTCTGCCATGGCACACCTCGCACTGCCCCGGTGGCAGGGACGACTGCCCCGGTGGCAGGGACGGCAGACGGCTCCGGCGGCACGCACCCGGCGGCGAGGCGAAGTGTCCTCCACGGCCGCGGCCGGCCACCCCGCCGACGAGGCCCCGCGGGCGCGCCTCAGCCGCGTGTCGGGCGCGGGGATCGGCGTCGGCGCGGCGGACGCCGCCGTCGCAGCGGCCGTGCTCCTGCTGCCGAACGGAGAGCTCGAATCCACCCGCCGGCCCTCGTCCCTGGCCTACTCGGCCACCCAGCCGCTGGGGCGCATGCTGGCCAGAGCCGGCCGTCAGGAGGGGGTGGCCGTGCACACCGTCCAGTACCGCGTGCGCGGCTGGAACGGCGAGCGCGCGGACCTCGCGGCGGACGCGGCCTGGGCGGTGGAGGAGGTCGTACGCCGCTACGGCGATGTGCCGGTGTGCCTGGCCGGCCACGGCATGGGCGGCCGGGCGGCGCTCAGGGCGGCGGGACATTCCGCTGTCACCTCGGTGCTGGCCCTTGCGCCGTGGCTGCCGGACGACGCGTCGGGGGTGGAGCCGCTGGAGCCGGTGGAACAGCTCACCGGGCGGCGGGTGATGATCGTGCACGGCACGACGGACGCACGGACCGATCCGGAGCTGTCGTACCGGCTGGCGGGGCGCGTGAAGAAGGCGAACGCGGGCACGTGCCGGTTCGAGGTGCACTCCGACGGGCATGCGCTGCGCCAGCACCACGACGAAGTCCTGGCCCTGTCCGCGGACTTCGTCTTCGGCACGCTGTGCGATCGCGCCTACTCCCGCCCCGTTGCCGACGCCTTCGCGGCGCCGCCGCCGCTGGGGCTGCGGATGCCCCTGGCCGCGGGCTTCGGCCGCGCGCTGCGGCCGTAGTCCGGGCGCGGACCCCGAACCCCCGGGGCAGGTCGTCCCACCCGCCCGCTGCGGCGGCAGTCCAAGCGCGGACCCCGAGCCCCCGGGCAGGCCATCCCACCCGCCCGCTCTTCCTCCGTGCGGGGGTTGCGCCCCACACGCCCCTCGCGGCGTTTCGCGCGGGCCGCGATGCGGCGACAGGGGCGCGCATCATGTCCGGGCCGGGCCCCCGCAGCGTGCGGTGGTGCGGGGCGTACACCCGGAAGGCCAAGCCCGCGCGGCTCTTCGCGCCGCAGGGGGGTGGGCGGCCACGCCCCCACCCCGATGGAGGGCGGTGGACTGTCGCACCCCGGAGTGCCCGGGGCGGTCCGGGACGTCGCCGGGCACTGGCGCGTACGCGGCGCGCGGCCGGCGGCGCGGGGCGGTCACCGGGCTCGGGCCGACCGCGGAGGTCAATCCGCGACGGCGGGGACGGAGCGCCGATCTTCGATTTGGCTGCCGAGACGGCGGGGTCAATCCGCGACGGCGGAGGCGGAGGCGGCGATCTTCGATTTGGCTGCCGAGACGGCGGGGTCAATCCGCGACGGCGGAGGCGGAGGCGGCGATCTTCGATTTGGCTGCCGAGACGGCGGGGTCAATCCGCGACGGCGGGGGCGGAGGCGGCGACGGCGGAGGGCGCGAGCGGGCCGGGCGTGCACATGCGGGCGCACCGGCCGGCCTCGTGCACCCGCCCATCGGGGTGCAGTACATATATACGAGCGTCGACGGCGAACGTCGCCAGCGGTGCCAGCCCCATCGCCATGGCAGCGATGTAGGAGCCGCCCACCCGGTGGGTGTCGCAGACGGTGCCGATCCGGAACAGATACCGGGACTCCGACGTCACATCCTCGTCCCCGCCCGCCCGCAGCACGATCCGCTGGTCGGGGGCCACGGCCCGGGCCGCCACCGCCACCGCGATGTTCTCCAGCACGTCCGAGGTGGCGGCGACGATCGCCCGTGCACGGGGCAGCGCGAGCTTCCGCAACAGGAAGCGGTCGCCCGCGCGCCCGAACATCACCGGTATGCCGAGCGACTTGGCCACCGGCACACAGGCCGCACGGGGGTCGCGTTCGACGGCCACCACCCCGATGCCGAGCCGCTGGAGCTCCAGGCAGAGCCGCAGCCCCACCTGGCCGAGCCCCACCACGATGACATGACCGCGCCGGGGCACCACCCGCGCGCCGACGAGGCCGGTCAGCCGGCCGGAGGTCATCCGGTCGACCAGACCGGCGGTGAAGAGCGCGGAGAAGCCGAGGACGCACAGCAGGCTCACGGTGGACAGCGTCAGGTACCACGTCGGCGCGTGGCCGTCCGCCCCGCCCGCGTCCACCGTGGTCAGGACCATCGCCGAATGCCAGGCTGCGGCGACCAGGGGCTCGCCCAGCACCAGCGCGCCCAGCACCGTGTCCAGCAGGAACACGAGGACCAGTCCGGCCAGCCCGACGAGCAGCGCGTTCGTACTGCCGTCCAGCGGCCTGACCTGGGCGTGCACCCGGTGCCAGAGCCTGCGCACCGCGCCGATCCTGACCTCGGGCGACGACTCCACGCGCAGACCGCCGGGGATGCCGTCCGCGCCCTCTTCCCCCTCCTCAGCTCCGCCCGGGGCGCAGTCCAAAGTGCCTTCCGGGGCGCCGTCCGGGGCGCTCGTCACACCCAGCCGGTTCCCGTCGGGCGTGCGGCACAGGGTCACCAGGCGGTCCGCCACGCAGGGGCCGAGCAGAGCCGGCACCAGTGCGTCCGTCATGCCGATCACCGTGCAGTTGGGGACCGAACGCACGACCTCGCCGGCCACCGTCCTGTCGAACAGCGTCACCAGCAGCCGTATCCCGGGGCGTGCGTGCTCGACGAGCAGTGCGTACCGAAGGGCCTGGATGTCCTCCCGCGAAACGACCACCACGACGTCGACGTCCGGCTCCAGCGCGGCGCCGAGCGCGTCTGCCGACGGCGCGGACAGCCGGCCGACCCGTGCACCCCACGCCGTCGCGTAGTCGGCGACGGCGGCCGTCAGCTCGTCGTCGCCGACCAGCAGCAGCCGCCCTCTCGTCGGACCGTTGCCCGGGCCGGCGGCGCGCGGATCGGCGCCCCAGGGTTCGGGGACAGGTGGCTCGGGGACCAGCACCGGCGCTCCTCGAAGATCGTTGCCCAGCTCCCCTCGACGGTACGGAGCGCGCCCCCGGGACTCTTTGTGCATATCGCCAGGGGCTTGCCTCCCACCTTGGCCGATCGCACGACAGTACGAGGCCCTCGCCGACGGTTGTATGTGCTCCTGCCCACCGAGTACCGTCGGTCCCACCGGCACGCCGCGGCGAGCGACATCACGCCCCGTGGCGGACGGTCACACGGTGAGGAAGTCCAGGCCGAGGGGTCCGCCCCGGCCTCTCCCCACGTGGATCTTGCCTGGCACATCCGCTCGTGTGCAGGACAGGTGGTCACCATGGACGACACAGTCAGGCCGGCCGGCGCCGTCGTGCGGCAGCTGCTGCTCGCGCTCGGCGATCCGGTCATCGGGCTGGTCGCCGCGCCCGGAGGTCTCGACGTCGAGATCAACGACGTTGTGATTCTGGACGCCGACGACGAGCCGGACCCCTACCGCGGCGATCTGGTGCTGATCATCGGCGCACGGGGCCCGCGGGTCCACCGCCTCGCGCGCGCCGCCGCGGGCCAGGGGGCCGCGGCGGTGGCCCTGAAGACGGAACACGGCGAGGACCTCGACGAGCTGAAGCGCATCGCCGAGGACACCGGGATCGTGGTCCTCGGCGTGCGTCCCGAGGTCCGCTGGGCCCAACTCGACTCCCTCGCCAGGGGTGTTGTCGCGGACGCGCGGGTCATGGTGCCGGAAGCCGGGCGACAGGCCGACCTGTTCGCCCTCGCGCAGACGGTCGCCGCGCTCACCGGCGGCATCGTGAGCATCGAGGACAGCGCCAACCGCGTCCTGGCCTACTCGCGTTCCGACGACGAGGTCGACGAACTGCGCCGGCTGTCGATCCTGGGCTGGCAGGGCCCGGCCGACTACCTCGCCCTGCTGCGCGAGTGGGGGGTGTTCGACCGGCTGCGCGCCGGCGACGACGTGGTGCGCATCGACGAGCGGCCCGAGAGAGGAATCAGAAGGCGGCTCGCCATCGGCATCCGCGTCGACGAGCAGCTGCTCGGTTCCATCTGGGTGCAGGAGGGCCGCGAACCGCTGGCGGAGAACGCGGAGAAGGCGCTGGTCGGCGCCGCGCGGGCGGCCGCCTTGCAGCTCGTCCGGCGGCGTACGGGCGCCTCGCCGGACCTGGAGTTCGAACAGAGCCTGTTCCGCCGGGTGCTGGAGGGGCATATCGACCCCCGGACGTTCGCCGACAACATCGGGGCCGACCCGGACGAACCGGCGGTCGTGGCGGCGTTCACCCTCGACTCGGGGCCGGCGGGAGGCGGGGCGGGGGGCGACGCCGGCCGTCCGGCCTTCGAGATGCGCAGGGCGACCATGGCGAGCCTGATCTCCGTGCACGCGGCCGCGTACCGGCGGCGGTCTCTGGTCACCGCCGCCGACTCACGCGTCTATATGCTGCTCCCCGGCCTGCCCGAGCAGTCCGGGGAGAGCATCGCCTGCGGGCTGGCGAGCGAGATCGTGCGGGCGGCCGGCCAGCGGATGCAGCTTGACGTACGCGCCGCCATCGGCTCGGTGGTCGGCGGACTGCACGCGATCGCCCAGTCGAGGGCGGAGGCGGACCAGGTGCTCGACATCGTCCTGCGCGGCGGCGGGCGACGCGTGGCCACCATCGCCGACGTACGCTCCGAAGTCCTGTTGAGCGAGGCCCTGGCGCTGCTGGAGCAGAACCCGCGCCTGCGCGACCCCCGCATCACCGCCCTTCTCGCCTACGAGGCCGAGCACGAGTCCGGTCTTGTGCCTTCCGTGCTCGCGTATTTGGGGACGCTCGGGAATGTGCGGGCGGCGGCACGGTCGCTGCACGTCCATCCGAACACCCTCCGCTACCGGCTGAAGCGGGCCGAGACGGTCAGCGGGATCGATCTCGCCGATCCCCACCAGTGCCTCTTCTCCCATCTGCAACTGCTGCTGGAGAACGGGTCGATGGCCGTGCCGCCCGGCAAGTGACCCCGGGGGCTCCGACACGTACGCACGCGCACCTGCCGGAGCCCCCAGGGCCGTGGGACGTCGTCTCTGCCGTTTGGCGCCTTCCGGTCCGCTCTACGACGTCCTTGACCTCCTATGACGTCCTATGACGTCTGGTCGGCCGACTCCGGCCCGCCGCTCTGCCCGGCGGGCTCGCGGTCCCGCTCCTCGGGGGAGCGCAGCGCCGTGCGGAACCGGGCCAGTTCCCGCTTGACGACCGGTGCGAGCAGATAGAGGCCGATGATGTTGATCAGCGCGAGGAGGAACAGCACGGCGTCGGTGAACGCCAGCACGCTGCCGAAGGTGAGAACGGCGCCGATGACGATGAACGTGCAGAACACCGTCTGGTAGACGCGCTCGCTGAGCTTGCTCCTCCCGAACAGGTGGCTCCACGCCTTCTGGCCGTAGTAGGCCCAGGTGATCATGGTGGAGACGGCGAAGAGGACCACCGCCACGGTGAGGATGACCGGGAACCAGGGCAGCACCGTCTCGAATGCCGAGGAGGTGACGGTGACACCGTCCACGGTGTTTCCGTTCGCCGCGTAGTCCGCCTTCGCGTCGTTCCAGAGCTGGGTGTCGGCGATGACGATGGTCAGCGCGGTCATGGTGCAGACGACCACGGTGTCGATGAACGGCTCGAGCAGTGCGACCAGTCCCTCGGTCGCCGGGTAGCGGGTCTTCACGGCCGAGTGTGCGATGGGTGCGGAGCCCAGCCCCGCCTCGTTGGAGAACGCGGCCCGGGTGAAGCCGACGATCAGCGCGCCGATGGTGCCTCCGACGACGCCTTCCCCGGTGAACGCGCCGCGGAAGATCTCACCGAAGGCCGCGGGAACGTCAGTGACGTTGAAGAGGATGACGATGAGGCAGCCGGTGACGTACACGATCGCCATGGCCGGCACCAGGCGGCTGGTCACACGGCCGATTGACTTGATGCCGCCGATGATGACGAAGCCGACGACAAGGGCCAGCAGGACGCCGAGCGCCAGCGCCGAGCCGTCGCCTGCCAGCGGGCCGTCGTCCCCTCCGGTGATGTCGCGGATCTGGATGACGGTCTGGTTGGCCTGGAACATATTGCCGCCGCCGATCCCGAAGAGCAGGATCATGACGGCGGCGAGCGCCGCGAGGGCCCGTCCGAGGAACCGGCCGGAGGATCCGGGCAGCCGCTCCGCGACTCCCTTGCGCAGGTACTGCATCGGACCGCCGGAGACGGTTCCGTCCGGGTGGTGGTCGCGGTAGCGGACGCCGAGGGTGCACTCGACGAACTTGGAGCACATGCCCAGCAGTCCGCAGAGCACCATCCAGAAGGTGGCTCCCGCCCCGCCGATGGTGACGGCCACGCCGACGCCGGCGATGTTGCCCAGGCCCACCGTTCCGGAGACGGCCGACGTCAGGGCCTGGAAGTGGGTGATCTCGCCCGGGTCGTCCTTGCGGCTGTGCCGGCCGCGGAGGATCTGCAGGGCCAGCCGGAGCCCGCGGACCTGGATGAATCCGAAGTAGAGAGTGAAGACCGCGCCCGCGAGTACGAGCCAGGCCACGATCCAGGGAAAGCTGATCCCGAAGAGGGACACCTCGCCGAAGACGAAGTCTCCCAGCCCGGTGGCGATCGGATCGAATATCGCGTTGATCTTTTCTTCCACGGTCCCGAGGAATCCGCTCTCCGCCCCTTGGGCGAGTGCGGGAAGCTCTTCGGGAGCGGCATGAGGATGGTGTGTCAGAGGCATTGCGGTCCCCTTCTTCCGGGCCGGGGACGACGACGCCGTCGAGACGTCCCGGACCCCGGATCGCCGTTCGGGGAACCGTAGGGCCGCCCCGCTCGGCTCGGTTTCGTGCAGTTGGCCAAAGAACCGGCGCAGAACCTGGTGACCTGGACCACGCCACGGCCGCGCGGCCCGGCCCGTTCAACAGGCACGCGGCCCGGCCCGTTCGACAGGCACGCGGCCCGGCCCGTTCGACAGGCACGCGGAAACACGGACCGGACCGCGGGCGCAGTCGGCGGCTATGCGTGCAGTGCGCCCCTGCCTCTCCTCATCCGGTCTCCCCCGGGGCCGGACCAGGTGCGCAGGGGCGGGCGTCCGACGAAGCGGCCGAAGACCAGCGCGGCGAGCGTCGCGGCGATCACGCCCGGCACCATTTCGTAGATGCCGGACTCGAACGGCCCGAGGAGCGGGTCGATGTCCTCCCACAGCACCACGGTGAGCGCACCGGCCACCATGCCCGCCATGGCGCCCGCCGCGCTCATCCGCGGCCAGTACAGCGACAGGACGATCACCGGGCCGAAGGCCGCGCCGAAGCCCGCCCACGCATAGGCGACGATGTCGAGCACCGCGCCCCCGTCGAGCGCGATCCCATAGGCGACGACGGCGACGGTGACGACGGTGATGCGGCCGACCAGCAGCAGCACGGTGTCGGAGGCACTGCGGTTGAGGAAGGCCCGGTAGAAGTCCTCGGTGAGGGCGGTGGAGGAGACCAGCAGCTGGCTGTCCGCGGTGGACTTGATCGCGGCCAGCACCGCGGCCAGCAGCAGGCTCGCGACCCAGGGGTTGAGCAGATCCACCGAGAGCCCGATGAAGACGGTCTCCGGATTGGCCAGCGGTTCGTCGAGGAGGGCGATGCCGAGGAGCCCGACGAGCGAGGCGCCGGTCAGCGTGACCACCACCCAGCCCACCCCGATGCGGCGGGCGAGGGGGATGTCCTCCGCGCTGCGGATCGCCATGAAGCGGGCCAGTACATGGGGCTGGCCGAAGTAGCCGAGCCCCCAGGCCAGCAGGGAGATCACGGCTATCAGGCCCAGCGATCCGCCGTCCGTCCACCGGCCGTCCGCGAAACTGGCCTGCGCCCCCATGTCCAGGAGTTCGGGGGACTTGCCTGCGAGGTCGTCGCCCAGCGCGCCGAAGCCGCCGAGCGCTCCGATGCCCAGCACCGGCAGCACGAGCAGCGCCAGGAACATCATGGTGCCCTGCACCGCGTCCGTCACGCTCACCGCCAGGAAGCCGCCCAGCAGCGTGTAGACGACGATCACCACGGCGGCCACGGTCAGGGCGAACTCGTACCCGACCTCGAAGATCTCGTCGAACAGCAGACCGCCGGCGACCAGCCCCCCGGCGACGTACAGCGTGAAGAAGACGACTATGACCGCGGCCGAGACGATGCGGATCAGCCGGGTGCGGTCTTCGAACCGCTCCTCCAGATAGGCCGACAGCGTCACGGCGTCCCCGGCGCGTTCGGTGTACGTACGCAACCTGGGTGCGACGAAACGCCAGTTGAGATAGGTGCCGGCGGCCAGACCGACCGCGATCCAGGTGGCGCCGACGCCGGCCGCGTAGACGGCGCCGGGCAGCCCCAGCATCAGCCAGCCGGACATGTCGCTGGCCTGGGCCGACAGCGCGGCCACCGGGGCGCGCAGCCTGCGGCCGCCGAGGGCGAAGTCGTGGTAGGTGCGGGTCTCCTGGTAGACGAGGACGCCGACGGAGACCATCGCCAGCAGATAGACCGCAAAGGTGATCATGGCGGGTACGGTCAGGAGCAGCACTCGTTCCTCCCTTGCCGTTCGAGAATCCGCGGAGTGTAAACGCAAGGGGCGCCCGGGGTCGTTGGCCAGTCGGCCAAAGATCTGACGGCGTCTCGTCTCTTCATTCCGGCCCGCGCCCCGGCCCCGCGCCCCGGCCCCGCGCCCCGGATCGGCGGCAGGCTCGGCGGCCGGCTCGCGGCGGCCGAGCCGGCGTGCTAGCCAGTCAGTGCGGGCGGCGATCCGCACGAGGAGCGAGGAAGGTGCCGCGATGGCAGCGAAGGAAGTGTTCGCAAGCAGGTTCACCTTCGTGATCGCCGGCATCGGCATGGCCGTGGGCACCGGCAACATCTGGCGGTTTCCGCGGGTCGCCGCCGAGTGGGGCGGCGGCGCGTTCCTCATCGCCCTGGTCGTCGCCAACCTGGTGTGGGCGATCCCCATCCTGATGGCCGAGTCCTACATGGGCTCCCGGAGCAGGCTGGGCACGGTGGGGGCGTTCCGCGACTTCATGGGCAGGAGGTTCGCCTGGCTCGGCGGCTTCATGGCCGCCACCTCGCTCGCCATCACGTTCTACTACTCGGTGGTCTGCGGATGGACCCTGCGGTATCTGGTCTATGCGCTCACCGGTACCTTCACCGCTGAGCGGGACACCCAGGCGCTGTGGGACGACTTCACCGCGACGCCGTGGCAGACCGTCCTGTCCCATCTCGTCGCCGTCGCGATCGTGGGCGCCGTCGTGGTCCGCGGCCTCAAACGCGGTTTCGAGAAGGTGCTCAAATACGCCATCCCGCTGCTGTTCGCCATCCTCGTCGTCCTCGCCGTCCAGGCGCTGACGCTGGACGGCGCGACCGAAGGGCTGCGGCACCTCTTCACACCCGAATGGAGCAGGCTCGGCGACGCACAGCTGTGGCTCCAGGCGTTCAGCCAGATGGCGTTCTCCACCGGCGCCGGATGGGGCCTGTATCTCACCTACTCGGTGTATCTGCGCAGCAGGGAGGACTTCGGCCTCAACGCGACCGTGGTGTGCGGGGGCAACCTGCTGGCCTCCCTGCTCGCCGGCACAGCGGTCATCGTGACGCTGTTCGCCCTGGGCACGCAGGAGCAGATCGACAGCGCGACGGCGGGCAACGAGGGCCTGGCCTTCATCTTCTTCCCGCAGCTGCTCAACGAGATGCCCGGCGGGGCGTTCTTCGGCGTGCTGTTCTTCCTCGCACTCGCCCTGGCGGGCATCTCCAGCCTCATCGCCATGGTGGAACTCGCCACCCGCAACGTCATGGACGCCGGCGTCTCCCGCCCGCGGGCGGTGGGACTCGTCGTCGCGGTCACCGCCGTCGCCGGCCTTCCGTCCGCGTTCAGCCTGGACTTCCTCTCCAACCAGGACTTCGTCTGGGGCGTCGCCCTGCTGATCGGCGGGCTGCTCGCGGCCTTCGCCATGATGAAGTACGGACTCGAACGGGCACGAGCCGACCTCGACGCCGTGAGCGACCTTCCCGTCTGGGCGTGGTGGCCGTGGCTCATCCGGCTGTTCCCGCTGATGTTCGCCGTACTGATCGGCTGGTGGATCCACCGCGCGATCACCGAGTTCGCACCGGACGACTGGTGGAACCCCCTGGTGGGCTTCAGCGCCGCGACCATGGTGCTCCAGTGGCTCGTCGTCCTGCTCGTCCTCCGTGCGCTGAACAGCTTCCTGGCCGACCGGATCGGGAGCGGCCCGATGACCCGGCTCGACTGATCGCCGCACGGCAGTCGGCGGCGGGACGGCCGGGGCCTCGGCGGACTCATGTCGGGAGCAGGTGGCCCCGGCGGGAGAGCAGGAACTTCCTGAAGGCGGCCACCGGCGGGGTCTCGGGGTGACCGTCCAGCCAGGCGACGCCGATCTCCCGGACCGCCCGCGGGGCGGTGACCGTCAGTTCGACGACCCCGGGACGCGCCACGGCAGGCGGCGGGAGGAGGGCGACCCCCAGGCCCGCCGCCACCAGCCCGCGCAGGGTCTCCGCCTCCTCGCCCTCGAAGGCCACCCGCGGTTTGAAACCCGCCTCGGCGCACAGGTCGTCCGTGATGCGCCGCAGCCCGTACCCCGGCTCCAGGGTGACGAAGGACTCCTCCGCCGCCTCCGCGAGCCGCACCCGCTTGCGTCCGGCCAGCCGGTGGTCGTCCGGCACGACGAGCCGCAGCCGCTGCTCGTCCAGCCGCCGGGCGATGAGGTCCGGCGCGTCCGGGACGGGCGAGGTGAGGCACAGGTCGAGCTCGCCGGCCCGCAGACGTTCGATCATCGCCTCGCCGTAGTTCTGGACGAGGGTGAACCGCACGCGCGGATGGTCCACCCGGAACGCCCGGATCAGTTCGGGCACCGTCTCCCACCCCATGGTGTGCAGAAACCCGAACGCCACCTTCCCGCCCGTCGGGTCGGCGTCCGCCCGCACCGAGTCGGCCGCCCGCTCGACCTCCGCGAGCGCCCGCTCCACGGACGTCAGGAACGCGCGCCCGGACGGGGTGAGGGAGACCGTACGGCCCTTGCGGGCGAACAGTTCGACCCCCAGGTCCTCTTCGAGCCGGACCATCGCCCGCGAGAGCGTCGACTGCGGCACGCCCATCTCCAGCGACGCCCGCGTCACATGCTCGTGGCGGGCCACTCCGGCGAAGTACGCGAGACGCGGAGCGAGCAGCAGCGCGACGTCTTCTTCGTAACTACTCGGTGACAGTCGATGCTGTGAGCTGCGTTCATGCGCCATGGGAACGATTATCCCCATTCCATGCATTGGACGCATGAAGTGCGGCGTTCTACTTTCGTTATATGCCTCCCGCCAGTACCAAGGCGTCCACCGCGGTGGACGCCCACCAGCTGTCCCCTGGTACCTCCGCCTACCGCCGGATGAGCCTCGCGCTCTTCGCGGCAGGCGTCGCGACCTTCGCTCTTCTCTACTCCACCCAGGCTCTGCTGCCCGCCGTCTCCACGGGATTCGGCGTCAGCGCCTCCGCCGCAAGCTGGACGGTCTCCGCCGCGACGGGCGCGCTCGCCCTCGCCGTACTGCCGCTCAGCACTCTCTCCGAACGCTTCGGGCGGCGGCGGATGATGACCGTCTCGCTGGCGGTCGCCGTCGCCGTCGGACTGCTCGTACCGCTCGCGCCGAGCCTCGAATGGCTGGTGTCGCTGCGCGCCGTGCAGGGCGCCGCACTGGCCGGGGTGCCCGCCTCGGCGATGGCGTACCTCGCGGAGGAGGTGCGTCCCAAGGCGCTGGTGGGCGCGATCGGACTGTTCGTGGCGGGCAACAGCATCGGCGGCATGAGCGGCCGGATCACGGCCGGCTGGGCGGCCCAGCTGTGGGGCTGGCGCGCGGGCCTCGCCGCGGTCGGGGTGCTCGCGGTGGTCTGCGCGGTCGCGTTCCGGGCGCTGCTGCCCAGAGCCCGGCACTTCACCCCCGGTTCGCTGCGGCCGCGCGCGGTCGCCCGCACCGTCCGCGGCCATCTGGCGGATCCGCTGCTGCTCCGGCTGTACGGGATCGGCGCTCTGTTCATGACCGTCTTCGGCGCGGTCTACACGGTGATCGGCTACCGGCTGGCCGGGGAACCGTTCGGCCTCCCGCAGGGTGTGGTCGGCTCGATCTTCCTGGTCTATCTGGTCGGCACGGTCTCCTCGGCCGCCGCGGGCAAGCTGGTGGGCCGGATGGGGCGACGCGGAGCGCTCTATCTCGCCGTCGTCACCACGGCTGCGGGTCTGCTGCTGTCGCTGGCGCAGACGCTGACCGCGGTGCTGGCCGGCCTGGTGCTGATCACGGCCGGGTTCTTCGCGGGCCACGCGGTCGCCTCGTCCGCGGTGAGCCGCACGGCGAAGAGGGGACGCGCCCAGGCGTCGGCCCTGTACCAGTCCGCGTACTACCTCGGCAGCAGCGCGGGCGGCACGCTCGGCGCGGTCGCCTTCCACGCCGGGGGCTGGGCGGGAACGGTCCTGCTGGGGCTGGTGGCCGTCGTCGGCGTCGTCTCGATCACCCTGTACGGGACCCACTGCGCGCGCGTCGCTGAGCGCGCTGCCCGCACCGAGGTCCGGCGGCAGCTCGCGACGGCCGGCGCGCATATGTGAGGCTGGTTGTCAGACCGTTCCGGTAGCTTCCTCATCGTCGGCGTGGACCAGCGTCGCGGGGCGAGTGGGGTGGATCGAGATGAGCGATCTGGCGACGACCGAAGACCTGGACGCACGGCTGGAGCAGCACCGCAGGGAGCTGACCGGCTACTGCTACCGCATGCTGGGCTCGTCCTTCGAGGCGGAGGACGCGGTGCAGGACACCATGGTCCGGGCCTGGCGGAACATCGGGAAGTTCGAGGGGCGCTCCTCGCTGCGCTCCTGGCTGTACCGCATCGCGACCAACGTCTGTCTGGACATGCTCAATGCGGGCAGCCGCCGGGCGCGCCCGATGGACCTCACGGCCCCGACCCCGGTCGCGCAGGCGCAGCTGAACACCCGCCCCGAGGTCACCTGGCTGGAGCCGGTGCCCGACGGGCGGGTGCTGCCGTCCGCCGCGGACCCGGCGGAGACTGCGGTGGAGCGCGAGTCGATCCGGCTCGCGTTCGTCGCGGCACTGCAGCATCTGCCGCCGAAACAGCGGGCCGTGCTGATCCTGCGCGAGGTGCTGGCCTGGCGGGCGAGCGAGGTGGCCGAGCTGCTGAGCACCTCCGTGGCCTCGGTCAACAGCGCCCTCCAGCGGGCGCGGGCGACGCTCGCGGACTCCCCGCCCGCCGAGACGGCCGCGGACAACCCGCTGGACGAGGAGCAGCGCAGGCTGCTGGACCGCTATGTGGCGGCCTTCGAGGGCTATGACATGGACGCGCTGACGGCGCTCCTCCACGAGGACGCGACGCTTTCCATGCCGCCGTACGACCTGTGGCTCCGGGGCCACGCCGACATAGTCGGCTGGATGCTGGGCGTCGGCTCCGTCTGCCGCAACTCCCGGCTGATCCCCACCGTCGCCAACGGCACCCCGGCCTTCGCGCACTACCACCGCAGCGAGGACGGCACGGGATACACCCCGTGGGCGCTGATGGTGATCGAGATCGTGGACGGCCGGATCTCCGGAATCAACTCCTTCCTGGACACCACGCGCTGGTTCCCCCTCTTCGACCTCCCGGAGCGCCTGGACGCCGACTCCTGAGGCTCCGCGGAAGGCGCAGCAATCGGCCTTCCAACGTTGTGCGGGCCCATCGCGGCCGGTCGCCCGGTTCCCCGTTCGCCGACGCCTTCTCGGGGACTGCCGAATTTCCGGGGACTGCCGAATTTCCGGGGACTGCCGAATTTCCGGGGACTGCCGAACGGGGCGAGACCCATGGGCCGCTCAGCCCGGGCCCTGCCCCAGCCCGACCAGCTTCAGCAGCTCCCTCAGCTCCGGTCCCGCCCCCCGGAGCCTGAGCACCCCGCCCTCCCGCCGCACGGCCAGTCGCAGCCGCGCCACGGCGTCGACGGCGGCGAGCCCCGCGTACACCAGGCCACTGGCATCGCAGATCACCTCGGGGCCCGCGCCCCCGGGCCGGCGGTGCGCGAGCCGCTCGCTCAGCTCCCGGCAGAGCCGGAGCGGGTCGGCGGGTGTGAGCGTGCCTTCGAGGCGTATGACGATGGGCTGCTCGGCGTCCACATGTAAGTGGACGGCCATGCGGTCCACAACTCATCGGTACGCGCCGGCCACGGGATGCACGCGCGATCAGCCTCCGGCGGGCGGCCGGGGCACGGAGTGAGGTGCGCGGCGCCGCGCGGCGGGTGCGGGACGGGGCTGGACGGGGCGGGTGCGGGACGGGCCGAGGCGGGCGCGGCGGGCGCGGGACGGGGCGGGGCGGGACGGGCCG